>JBPPMH010000064.1:0-8582 GCA_051305945.1 Gemmatimonadaceae bacterium | reverse complement strand
GCAGGTCGGCCCGCGAGACGGGCGGACGTCCCACCGACAGCTGCGCCCGCAGCCGGTCCAGCAGCGCCGCGGCGTACTCATCGCCCGCCTTGAGCGAAGCGACGTCCGCCTCCGCCAGCGTGATTCGCTGCTCTGTGGTCGTGCGCCACACTATCCCCGCCGCCAGGACTCCGGCAACCACCGTGGCCGTGAGCATCAAGTATCCGCGCAGCTTTTTCCGCCGCGGCCAGACTCCCGACGCGAGCCATGACGCCAGGCCGAGGAAAGCGAAACACACCAGGAACAGCGGGAGCTGCCACATGAGCCAGAGCGTGACCGAGCTCCCTCGAGGCGGCTGCCCGATCCCCGCCGCAAGCGTCACTAACAGATAAATGCCGAGGCCAGCCGCGATGAGCGCTCCCGCGGCGGCGAGCGGCGGTCGCAGCCTCACGCGCGCGCGAACCAGCGTGTACATGCCGAGCAACAGCAGCAGCACGGTGAACGTCAGCGCGGCGGCACTGGCGGTCCAGCGCCCGCCCGTGGCCGAGTAGTAATACGACGGATTGAACCAGCGGGCGGAGTTCGAGAACGCGTTCAACGGCACGATCGCGACGCACGCCGCGCACACCGCAAGGCCAAGTGCACGGTCGGCGAGGCTCCGGCCGCGGAACGCGAACCAGAGCAACGCCACGAGCACCAGAGCGAGCACCAGAGCGATCCGCGTGCGGGCAGCCGAAATGCCTTCGAGCCGAACCTCCTCGAGCGACAGAGGCACCGCCTGCACGCCGACGAGCGCGCGCCCTGTCGAATCCCGCAGCAAAACCTCCCCCTGCCCCGCCGAATCGCCGAACAGATAGGTGAAACCCGCGACCGGATGGCGCGCGCCGACCTGCTCGTCGAGCGCGGTGGACAGCCTGTCGCCCGGCGGCTCCGCGTGCAGGACGAACGAAGCGACCGCCAGCCGGTCACCGCGCGCCGCCGTCGCGTTCACCGTCGTGAAGAATCGCTCCGACGTCACGCTGAGCGGCGCGGTGACGTCCTCAGGAACGATCCTGAGCCGCCCGCTCCAGGCGAGCCGCCTCCCGCCCTGAAACAGCATCACTCCCCACGCGGGGTCGCCGGATCGGCGCACGGGGAGCGCGTCGAACGCCTCGGCCTGCGCGCGCGGAGCTTCCAACGCTTCCTCCGCGGCCGCCTGAACGCGGGTAATCTCCCGGCCGAGCCGGCCCCGCAGATCGGCCACCGCCCTCTCGCGAATCGCTGCCGACGAGCCGGACCGTTCGCCCTCAGCGGTGGAAAACGCTAACTTGGGCGCTGTCGGGAATCTGCTCCACGCAGCCAGCGCCAGCGCGCCGACGCTTAGCATCACCAGCCAGAGCCGCGCGCGTCGCCCGTTCGCCGCGGAGCGGGTCCGAACTCCGGAGCTACCTGTGTCGTCCGTGCCCATTCAGACGTTCCACACCGCAGTGCACTCTGCCGGCGGTCCCAAGCCCCTCCGAATCAAGGAGATGCTTCCGTCGCAGATAGCCGCGGTGCTGCGCGAAGATCCCCGGCTCATCATTCCCGTCGGGACCTGCGAGCAGCACGGCCCGCACCTTCCGATCGGCGTAGCGACTCTGATCATCGAGCACCTTTGCGACGATCTCTCATCGGAGTACGGAGTTCTCCGCGCCCCAACGGTCGAGTACGGGGTAAACGTAGATACGGAGAGAGGTCTCGCCGGCAACGGCTCGCTCAGGCGCAAGACGCTGCACCGGATGCTCAACGATCTGCTCGACTCCTGGGAAGTGTCGGGGGTCCGGGAGTTCATACTGCTGACGGCTCACGGGCACGACCCGCACCAGGAAGCGCTCGCCACCGTGGTGACCGCCGAGGCCCGTGTCCGGGTCGTGGACGCCTTCGGAGTCAACGTCTCGGATCTCCTCGAGGGACAGGTCGAGCCCATGCACGGCGATGAAGTGGACACTTCGATTCTCCTGTATCTGGCGCCCGAGCTCGTAAACATGAATCTCGTGCGCGACAATATGATGGACCGCGAGCGGCTGCGACGTTACCAGCGCGGCAGCCTGAAGCTGCCGGCGGGCAGCGGGGCGTCCATCGGCCGGCCCTCGCTGGCCACCGCCGAGAAGGGTCGGCTGCTGTACGAGCGGATCCGCGCGCGCATAAGCGACAGGATATTCCTCGCGCCGTCGCTGGAGACCTGAGCGTAAACGCCCCGCGGGCGGGCGCCAACGAAACTTCAGGCAACTGTGTTCGTAGGTAGGACAACTTCATCAGCCACGCCATGCGATTTTCGTTACTGCTCGCAATTCCGCTGTCCGCCTTGCCACTGCTCGCGCAGAGCCCGAGCCGGCCGGATTCCGCCGGCCACACCCTGACTCTGCAGGAAGCGCTCACGCTGGCCACCCGCTTCAATCCGGCGCTCAGGCAGGCGAGCAACGACATCCGCGGCGCGAACGCGGCAGTCCGCGCGGCGTACGGCGCGTTCCTGCCGTCGGCCGACGCGATGCTCAGCTCCGAGTTCCAGCAGGGTGGACGGCAGATCTTCAGCGGAGCGAGCCTCGGCGCCGGCTCCGACGCGATGCAGTCGTCGTATCGGATAGGCGTCAGCTACCGCCTCAATGCCGCGACGTTCATTAGTCCTTCGCTGCAGAAGGCGAACCGCGAGGGAGTTGAGGCCGACATCAGTGGCGTCGAGTCGGTAGTTCGCTCCAACGTGACCCAGCAGTACCTGAACGTCCTCGCCGCGAAGGCGCGCGCGGACCTGCAGGACACGCTGCTGATCGCGGCCGATGCCGAGGTGGTTCTCGCCAGGGCGCGGGAGATCGTCGGCGCGGGGACGGAGCTCGACGTGCGCCGCGCCGAGGTCGCGCGCGGCGAGATCCAGGTGCAGCAACTGCGCGACCGTAACCAGGTGGACATCGAGGAGCTCCGGCTCTTCCAGGAGATGGGCGTGGAGCCGCGCACCGACGTGGTGCTGACCACGACGTTCGCGGTCGAGCCGTTCGATCGTCCGCTCGCGGAGCTGCTCGCCCTCGCCCGGGAGCAGAATCCCGTGCTGCACGCCACCCGGCAGCGCGAGCGAGTGGCCGAGCTCGGCGTCAGGCGCCAGCGGGGCGAATACCTCCCGACGCTGACCATGAGCACGGGTCTGGCCGGCTACACCTTCGAGTACACCAACGCCGATTTCCTCGTGCAGCAGGCGCAGGGGCAGGTCGTTGGACAGCAGGCGGCGTGCGTCGAGCGCGAGCAGCGCTTCGCCGCGGCCGGCCTTCCCAATCAGCTCGCCGGCTGCTCGTCCATCGCGTTCACGCCGGCGCAGGCGGCCGCGCTCAGACAGCAGAACAACCAGTTCCCCTTCGGCTTCACCAGCAGCCCGCGCTCGATCTCGGCCACGCTGTCACTGCCGCTGTTCGACGGCTTCGGGCGCGCGCTGCGCCGGCAGGAAGCGCTGGCGGCGAGCGACGACGCGCGCCACGCGGTGCGCGCCCGCGAGCTGGCGGTGACGACGGACGTCACGGCCGCGTACCTCACGCTGCAGACGGCGCTGCGCACAGTGACGCTGCAGGAGCGCAACGCCGCGATGGCGCGGGACGAGATGAAGCTCTCGCGGGACCGCTATCGCATCGGGATGGCGGGCTTCATAGACCTCACGCAGGCGCGCGACGCGTTCGAACGCGCCGAGAGCGCGCGCATCACCGCGATCTACGACTATCACAAGGCCTTCGCCGCGCTGGAAAGCGCGGTCGGCCGGCCTCTTCGCTGACGGAGCGATAAATGTCCAAACGGAAAAAGTGGTCGATCCTCGCCGGCGCCGGTGTCCTCGTAGTCGCCATCGGCGGCATCGCGGCGGCGTCGGGCGGTGACAAGGCAACGGAAGTTCGCATCGAGCCGGTCGAGCGCCGCGATCTGGTAGCGTCGGTGACGGCGAGCGGACAGGTGCAGCCACGAAAGAAGGTGGACGTGAGCGCCGACATCACCGGCCGCATCGTGCGATTGGCGGTGCGCGAGGGCGACCGCGTCACCAAGGGTCAGTTCCTCCTCGAGATCGATCCTTCCAACTACATCGCGGAATCCGAGCGCTCGGCGGCGGCCGTGGCCAGCAGCCAGGCCAATCTGCGGCAGGCGCGGACGAGCCTGGCGCAGTCGCGGCGCAACTACGAGCGGATGGCCGAGCTCAAGCGCGCCAACCCGACGCTCATCTCCGATGAGCAGGTCGAGCAGCTGCGGACGCAGGTGGAAGTCTCCGAGGCCTCGACGCAGGCTTCGTCGCACGCCGTGGCGCAGGCCGCGGCCGCGCTCCGCGACGCGCGCAGCCGGCTCGCCAAGACGACCATCGTCGCGCCGATGACCGGCCAGGTCACGCGGTTGGTGGTGGAAGAGGGCGAGACGGCGATCCAGGGCACGATGAGCCGGGACGCAGCGACGCTGCTGACGATCGCGGACATGAGCGTGCTGGAGGTAAGGGTTAAGGTGGACGAGACCGACGTCTCCACGATTTCGCTCGGAGACTCGGCGGTGATCCAGATCGACGCGTTCGTGGACACGACCTTCCGCGGCCGTGTCGTCGAGATCTCCAACAGCTCGCTGCGCGCGCCGGGCGGCGGCACCGCCGGCTCCGCCGATCAGGCGATCGACTACGAGGTCACCGTAGAGCTGCTGAACGCGCCTCCGACGACGCGGCCCGATTTTTCGGCCACCGCGAAGATCATCACGGAGACCAGGACCAAGGCACTCTCGATTCCGATCATCGCGCTCACCGTGCGCGAGGACACCACTGACCGTACGGCGGACACCGTGGCGACGCTCGGCCGCCCCCAGCCCAAGGTGCAGGTCGGCAAGCGCGACGTGGAAGGCGTGTTCGTCGTCGGCTCCGACAACAAGGTGACGTTCCGCCCCGTGCGAGTCGGCATCGCCGGCGAGCGATACTTCGAAGTGTTGTCCGGATTGCGCGAAGGCGAGAAGATCGTGGGCGGTACGTACCAGGCGATTCGTGATCTGAAGGACGGCCGCGCGGTCAAGGAAGAAAAGAAGAAGGACGAGAAGAAGGCGTGATGCCGGGGATCACCGACGTGCCATCGGCGGGAGAGCCAGGCCTCAGCACCACCGCCGAGCGGAAGATCGTCACCGCCAGCGCGGGCGAGGCGCCGGGCAAGGACTGGGTCATCGTCGCGCGGGGACTAACCCGCGAGTACGACATGGGCGGCGAGATCGTGCGCGCGCTGCGCGGCGTGGACATCGCGATCCGTCGCAACGAGTACGTCGCCATCATGGGGCCGTCCGGCTCGGGCAAGTCCACCCTCATGAACCTTATCGGCTGCCTCGACACGCCGACCGCGGGCGAGTACTGGCTGAACGGCATGCTCGTGTCCGAGATGAACGACGACGAGCTGGCGCGGATCAGGAACCGCGAGATCGGCTTCGTCTTCCAGACGTTCAACCTGCTCCCGCGCGCGAGCGCGCTGCACAACGTGGAGCTGCCGCTGGTGTACGGCGGGGTCCCCGCCTCCGAGCGCCGGAAGCGCGCGGAAGAGGCGCTGGAGAGCGTGGGGCTCTCGGACCGGAAGCTTCACCGGCCGAACGAGCTGTCGGGTGGACAGCGGCAGCGCGTGGCAATCGCGCGCGCGCTCGTCAACCGCCCGTCCATCCTCCTGGCCGACGAGCCGACGGGAAACCTGGATTCGACGACGTCGGCCGAGATCATGAACGTGTTCGAGCGGCTCGCCGAGACCGGCCAGACCGTGATCATGGTCACGCACGAGGCCGAGATTGCCGCGCATGCGAAGCGCGTGGTGGTGCTGCGCGACGGGATGGTGGAGAGCGACGACCGCCACGAGAAGTTCGCGGCGCGAATCAGCGGGTAGCCGCGTGCGGCTGCTCGACGCGATCCGGCTCGCGTTCCAGACTCTGCGCGTGCAGAAGCTGAAGAGCTTCTTCACTCTCGCTGGCGTCACGATCGGAGTCATGTTCCTCATCGCCGTCGTCTCCATAGTCGAGGGGATGGGCAGCTACATGGAGAACGACTTCGTCGCGAAGCTGATCGGCACCAACACCTTTCAGCTCCGCCGCTTCCCGTCCATCAGTGACGCGAGCGAATCGGAGTGGCGGGAGTGGGTGCGCCGACCGCGGATTACGTTCGACGACGCGAAGATCGTCGCGGCCGCGCTGCCGCCGGAGGCGCTCTGGTCGGTGGAGAGCGCCGACGACGTGCCCATCGAATCGCGCTTCGCCCGGCCGCGCAACCTCGAGGCGGAAGCGGTGGACGGCGATTACTTCCGCATCAGGAACCTCGAAGTGGACCAGGGTCGGCTGATCAGCCCGCAGGAGCTGGCGATGGGCGCCCGCGTGGTGGTGATCGGGCAGGAGATCGGGACGCGCTTCTTCCCGCGGCTCAACCCGGTCGGCCGCACGCTCAAGGTAGGCGGCACCGGCTACGAAGTCATCGGCGTCGCCGCGAAACAGGGCAACATCTTCGGGATCTCCCTCGACCGCATGGTGATCGCGCCGGCGAACAGCCCGCTCCAGCGGCTGGTGAATCCGCACGGGCTCATCGACGGCATGAAGGTGAAGATGCCTACGACCGAAGGCATGCTCGAGGTCCGCGAGACCGTGCGCTCGGTCATGCGCGCCCAACGCAAGCTCCGCGCGTCGCAACCCGACAACTTCGTCATGGAGACGTCGGAGTCGGCGATGGAGTTCTGGAAGAAGATCGAGGGGAACCTGGTCATCGCCGGTGTCATACTTCCGGCGATCGCGCTCATCGTCGGCGCGCTGGTGATCATGAACATCATGCTCGTCGCGGTCAGCGAGCGCACGCGCGAGATCGGTATCCGCAAGGCGATCGGCGCCAAGTACCGCGACATCCTGGCGCAATTCCTCGTGGAAGCCACGACGCTCAGCATCATCGGCGCCGCGATCGGCGTGGCACTCGGCATCGCGCTCTCGCAGACAATCGCCGCGCTCTCTCCCCTGCCCGCGTCCGTGGCGCCGTGGTCGATCGTCACCGGCATTCTGGTGGGAGCCGGCGTCGGCGTGGTCGCCGGGGTGTACCCCGCCAGCCGCGCGGCGCGGCTCGATCCGATCGTGGCGCTGAGGGCCGAGTAGATGCGCTTTTCGTCCGCGATCTTCAACATCGTCGAGGGCGTCGGCATCGCCTTCGACGCGATTCGCTCGAACAAGGTCCGCGCGGCGCTGACCATGATGGGCGTGGCGGTGGGCGTGTTCGTCGTCGTCGCGCTGTCGGCCGCGGTGCACGGCATCAACCAGAGCGTGGCGAAGGACCTGGAGTCAGCCGGCCCGACCAGCTTCATGATCTTCCGCCGCCCGGTCAGCCTGGGCGAGGTGTGCGACGGCACGGACGACACGTGCCCGTGGCGACGCAATCCGCCGCTCACGCTCACGGAAGCGCGCGGCATCGGCGATCTGTCGTCGGTAGCGGCCGTGACCTCACGCATCGGCGACTTCGGCGGCTACAAGTACAAGGACAAGTCGCTCAACGGCGGACGCGACGCGTACTCGCCCGGCTGGCTCGAGGTGGACGGCGGCGACATAGTGGCAGGCCGGGACTTCACGTACGCGGAAGCGGTTACCGGCGCGCGCGTGATCGTAGTCAACACCGAGCTGGCCAAGCGGCTGCTGGGAGATTCCGACCCCATCGGCAAGGAGATCAACGTCGCGGGCGTGCCGTTCACGATCGTTGGCGTGCATCACAACATCGGAAGCTTTCTCGGCAAGCCCGGCTCGTCGGCGTCGGGCAATGACCCGCGTGGAGTGGTTCCGTTCGAGACGGCGCGCCGCCACCTCGACAGCTCCCCCAACCGCCTCAACCTCACCGTCAAGCCCGCGGCGGGCGTGACGCAGGCGGAAGCGATCGACGACGTGACGGCCTACCTGCGCGGAAACCGCGGGCTCCGGCCAAGCGAGCCGAGCAACTTCGCGATCGTGACTTCGGACCAGCTGATGGAGATCTACAACGGCTTCTTCGGCGTGTTTTTCGTGATCATGCTCGCGCTGTCCGCGGTGGGTCTGCTCGTCGGCGGAGTCGGTGTCATCGCGATCATGATGATCAGCGTCACCGAGCGCACCCGCGAGATCGGCGTTCGCAAGGCGCTCGGCGCCACGCGCCTCACCATCCTCTGGCAGTTCCTCGTGGAAGCGGCGACGCTGACGAGCATCGGCGCGGGAATCGGGCTGCTGGCGGGGACGTTCGCCGCGATGCTGGTGAGCGAGATGACACCGATTCCGGCGCAAACGCCGCCAGGCGCGATCGTCGCAGCTCTCGGAATGAGCGCGCTGACCGGAATGGTGTTCGGATTGTGGCCGGCGCTGAAGGCGTCGCGTCTCGACCCGGTCGAAGCGCTCCGCTTCGAGTAGCGCTCAGCCCGTAGCGACGACCTCCATCGTCGTCGTGCCGGTCATGCCGAGCAGGATGGTGAAGGAGAAAACCGTGCCTTCTCCCGGAGCGCTGCTGACGTCAATGCGGCCGCCGTGCGCTTCCACGATCCCATTGGCGATCGCGAGGCCGAGCCCGCTTCCGAGGGAAGCCGTCTGCTTGGCCTGCCAGTAGCGATCGAATACCCGCGACAGGTCGGCCGGCGGAATGC
>JBPPMH010000063.1:0-23479 GCA_051305945.1 Gemmatimonadaceae bacterium | reverse complement strand
CGCCGGCGATGAACCGCTCGACCGGCAGCGCCGGCTGATGCTTCGCCGGAATGATCGCCGGGCCGTTCGCCATCAGTGCGACTTCCGCGCTTCGCGCACCGCCGCGGTCAGCGCGGGCAGCACCTCGGCCGCGTCGCCGACGATGCCGTAGTCCGCGATCTTGAAGATCGGCGCTTCCTTGTCCTTGTTGATCGCCACGATCGTGCGCGACGTCCGCATGCCGGCGAGGTGCTGGATGGCGCCGGAGATCCCGGCGGCGATGTAGAGATCGGGGCTCACGACGCGGCCCGTCTGTCCGATCTGCTCGGAGTGCGGCCGCCAGCCGTCGTCGCACACCGCGCGCGTCGCGCCGACCGCCGCGTTGCCGAACGCGTCCGCCAGGTCTTCGGCGAGCTTGAACCCCTCGGCGGATTTCAGCCCGCGTCCCCCCGCTATCACCACCGGCGCGTCGCCGATGTCGAGCTTGGCGGACGCGCCCTTCTTCATCTCCTTCACCTTCACGCGCGCGGCAGCGGGATCGCCCACGGGCTGGATCGGCTCGACCTTCGCCGCTTTAGGATTCTCGACGAGCGTCGTGTTGCCCGGCCGCAGCCCGATCACCGCCGGCATGCTCGCGATTGCCGCGGTCGCGATGACCTTCCCAATGTTGATCGGGTGCTTGACGATCACGGCGTCGCCTTCGATGCGCGCGTCCGTGACATCGGTCACGATGCCCACTCCTAGCTTGGCCGCGACGCGCGGCAGGAGATCGCGTCCCTGCGCGGACGTGGAGAACACCGCTACGCGGTATCCGCCCGACTTGATCCGGTCGGCTGCGAGCGCCGCGACGGCTTCGGCGTTGTAATCGCCGAGCGCATCGTGCTCGCATACGAGCACCACGTCCGCGCCGTGCTTGCCGAGCTGCTCCGCCTTCTGCGCGATCCCCGGCGCGCCCACGAGCAGGGCGTGCACTTCCCCGCCGGTGGCGTCGGCCAGCGCGCGCGCGGCGGTGACGTTCTCGAGCGCGACCTTCCGCAGCTCTCCGGAGCGCTGCTCCGCGAATGCAAGAATGTTCGCCATCAGAGCACCTTCGCTTCGTTCTGGAGGAGACGCACCAGCTCGGGCACGGCTGCCGCGCCTTCGCCCACGATCTTTCCGGGCGGCCGGTCGGGCGGCATCTCCAATGATTTGATGGTCACCATCGGCTCGCCGAGCTGCGCGGGCTTGCTCTCGAGCGGCTTCTTCTTGGCGGCCATGATTCCCTTGAGCGACGGATACCGCGCCGTGTTCAACCCTTCGTCCACGGTGAGTACCGCGGGCAGCGTGAACTCGACGAACTCCTGCGCGCCCTCGAGCTCTCGCTTGGCGGTGCCGCGCCCGTCGGCCATCTCCAGTCCGGAGATCGCGGTCACGCAGGCGTAGTCGAGCAGCTCTGCCACAATCGCGCCGACGATCCCGTTGGAAGAGTCGGGCGACATCTTGCCGAACAGGATGAGGTCATAGCCCCCGTCCTTCAGCTCGGCGGCAATGGCGCGCGCGATGGAGAAGCCGTCGAATGGAATTCGGTCCGCGGCGAGATGGATTCCGCGGTCCGCGCCCATGCTCAGCGCCTTGCGGATGGTCTCCTGCACCGCCGGGGGACCGAGCGAGAGGACCACGACTTCGCCCTGGCCCGCCTTCTCCTTGAGTTGGAGACCGGCCTCGACCGCCCAGGCGTCCGGCTCGTTGATATCGAATTTGAGCCCGGCCTCGTCCAGTGACGTCCCATCGGCCGAGATCCTGAAGCGGGCGTCCATGTCCGGGACGCGCTTGACGCACACGGCAATCTTCACCGCGAAATGCTCCGTTCTGAGGGGATGGATTCAGCGCGAAATCTAGCCACCCGAACACCGAATACGCCTACTCGAAGGCGTTGATCCCCGTCACGGCCTGCCCCAGCACCAGCGTGTGGATGTCGTGCGTCCCCTCGTACGTGTACACGCTCTCCAGGTTCGCCATGTGCCGCATGGACGCGTACTCGGCCAGAATCCCGTTCGCGCCCAGCAGCCGCCGAGCCTCGCGCGCGATGTCCGTCGCCATGCTGACGTTGTTCCGCTTGGCCAGCGAGACCTGCTGCGGCGTGAACGTGCCGGCGTCCTTGAGCCGGCCGAGGTGCAGCGCGAGCAGCTGACCCTTCACGATCTCCGTCAGCATCTCCGCGAGCCGCGCCTGCTGAATTTGAAACGCCGCGATCGGCTTGCCGAACATGACGCGGTTCCCCGCGTAACTCGTGGCTTCCTCGAAGCACGCCATCGCGGCGCCGAGCGCGCCCCAGGAGATGCCGTAGCGCGCCTGGGTGAGGCACATGAGCGGGCTCTTCAGTCCGCCCGATTTCGGGAGGATGGCGTCGGCCGGGAGCTGCAGGTCGGAGAAGACAAGCTCGCTCGTGTCCGAAGCGCGCAGTGACAGCTTGCCCTTCTGGTCCTTCGATGAGAACCCCGGCGTGTCGCGCGGCACGACGAACCCGCGAATGGACTTGTGGTCGTCAGTGGCGCCCGTCTTCGCCCAGACGATGGCGACGTGCGCGGTCGAGCCGTTGGTGATCCACATCTTGGAGCCGTTCAGCACCCACGTGCCGTCCTTCTGCTCTTTCGCACGGGTGATCATGCCCGCGGGGTTCGAGCCGAAGTCGGGCTCGGTGAGGCCGAAGCAACCGATCACCTCGCCCTGCGCCATCTTCGGGAGATAGTGGCGCTTCTGCTCCTCGCTGCCGAAGGCGAAGATCGGATACATGACGAGCGCGCCCTGCACCGATGCGAACGAGCGCACGCCTGAATCGCCGCGCTCCAGTTCCTGCATGATGAGGCCGTACGCGACGTTGTTCAGCCCCGCGCAGCCGTACTCTTCCGGGAGGTTCGCGCCGAACACACCCAGCTCGGCCATCTCCGGCACCAGCTCCAGCGGAAAACGACCGTCTATGTAGCAATCGCCGATGATCGGCAGGACGCGATCGTCCACGAAGCGGCGGACGGTGTCGCGCACGGCGCGCTCGTCTTCGGAAAGGCTGCTGTCTATGGCGTAGAAGTCGTTCACGGCTCTCGGGCGGGGGGCGGTTGCGGGGGGACCAGCCGGAGAGAGCTAATCTAGCGCGACAGAAGCAGACTCGTCACGAATCAACGCCTTGGCGACACGCCCGCGGGCTACTTGCGCGCGGTCTCTTCCGCCATCGCGACCAGGATCGCGTACCGGTGCATCTCGCCGTCCGTTTTCACGCCGAGCGCGCGGCGGATCGTCTTGCGATGAAACGCCACGGTGTGCACGGTCACGCCGAGCTCCCCCGCGATCTCCTCGGAGCTCATCCCTTTCCCGAGCATGCGGACGATGTTCTGTTGGCGGGCCGTGAGCTGGCTGAATCCGATCGGGCCGGCCACGTTGCCGCGCTTCCCGTTCTCAGCAATCTTCGGAGAGAGATACTTTCCGCCCGCGCGGATCACTTCGATCGCCGCGCGCAGCTCTTCGAGCCCGGCGTTCTTCGGGACGAAGCCCCTGGCGCCGAGCGACATGGCCATGGTCGCGAGGTGGGGATCCACGTGCATGGTCAGCACAAGAACGTGCAGCTCGGGATCCGCCTTGAGCAGCTCGGCCAGAAGGTCGATCCCGTTGCGGTGCGGCAGGGACAGATCGAGCAGCAGGACGTCGGGCTTGTGCCGCTTCACCGCGGCGACGACGTCGGCGCCGTCGTACACGATGTCGAGGACCTCGTAGTCGGCGCTCAGCATTGCCTTGAGCCCCTGTCCCACCAGCTCGTGGTCTTCCGCGAGCAGCAGCGTGGGGAGGCTCACGGCTGAACGGTCTCCTCGAGCGGCAGGCGGACCGTGACCATCGTCCCGCTTCCTGGCGCGGAGTGGATGCGGGCAGAGCCGCCCACCAGCCGGGCGCGCTCGTCGATTCCGACGAGTCCGATCCCCGCGCGCGGACCCGCATCCGGGTCGAACCCGGCGCCCGAATCCTTTATCGCGAGCTCGGCCTGGATTCCCGCGCGCCGCAGGCGCAGCGATGCGCGCTTCACCCCGGAATGGAGCACGACGTTCCGCAGCGACTCCTGCGCGATTCGAAACAGCGCCAGGCTCGCGTCGCGCGAGAGCGGGAGTGGAGCGTCCGGCAGATCCAGCTCGACGTGAAGGTCCGATGCCCGCTCCATTTCCTCGGCGAGCTGCGCCAGCGCGACGGACACGCCTGCCTGCTCGATCGCCGAGGGATGGAGCCGGTGCGCCAGCTTGCGCAGGGCGTCGGCGAGGTCCTGCACTTCGCTCCGGATCCCGTCGAGATGATGCAGCCGCTTTGCGTCGAGCCCGTGGGCTGCAGCGCCCAGCTCGTCGAGCTCGTGCTTCACCACGACGAGACGCTGGATCGCGTCATCGTGCACCTCCCGCGCGACCCTGGCGCGCTCTTCCTCGTGCGCCTCGAGCAGGCGCTGGGTGTAGCTGCGGTGCACGGCGACGAGCCGGCGCTGCGCGATCACCATGGCTATGCCGAGCCCGCCGATGAGGACGAAGACGGCGAGGATGGTGGCCAGGAAGATCCACCAGAGTATCTCGGCGCTCCCCGAAGCAGCATTCCCCATGTAATGGCGGCGAAGGAAAGGATGACGACCGCCGCCCTGACGTTGAAGGCGGCGTGGAGGAGATCTACGCGCTCGCGGATAAGGTACCACGCCAGCGGCTGCATCGCGGCGGCGGTCGCGGCGTACAGCATCACGCCGCCGATGATCCAGAACCAGTCTTCGTTGGCCAGCGATCGCTCAGCTACGAGGCTCAGGCTGACGAAAGTCCAGACCGTCGCCAGCAGCATCACTATCGCATGAAATGGAACGACCGCGAGGCTGAAATGCCCCGGATCGTCGAGTGTCAAAGTCAGCACGACGCTCACCAGGAGCACGAGCGGGATGGCGATCTTCAGGGCAAGGCGCGCCGACTTGGCCGGATGCCACTGAGCCAGCGCCCAGAGCAGCGCTGCGCTCAAGAGTGGGTGACCGATGTAGCCGAGCCAGAGGTTGTTGCGTCCGCGCGAGCCGAGGAGCATGGCGAGGATGTTCAACGATCCCTCGATGGCGCACCAGAGCACGATCGCCAGGCGCGCCTTCGTCAAAGAGCGCGCGTGTAGCCCCCCCGCCAGGACCGGGAGCAGCGGAGCGCCTATGGCCGCGTACTGGAGGAGCGTGAGTCTCAGCGCGTATCTCCGTTCAAAACGTTTCCACCGCCGCAGTACGGCGGGCACGGCGCCCCGAAGTCGAACAGCTCGCCCGTGGTCATGTCATCGCCTGTCTCGTCCACTCCGACGAGCAAAAGCTCGTGATCGCGGCGGTCGTTCCGCCCGTAGTAAATCCTGATCCCCGCGCAGCGCGGCTGGGCCAGCAGGCGCTCGAATACCTCGCGCGGGAAAAGGGATCCGAGCGGTGATCCATGCGGGGCGACATCGCGGAAGCCCTTGGTGAGCACTGCCGCTGCTTCGAGCGAGACCTTGTGATTGCGTTCCGGAGGAAAAGCCACGGTGCGACTCCTGAGAAAGGAATCGCTCACATTCGGACTGGATGGGACATCGTGCAAGGGTACCTACTACTAGTAGTAGTCCTGTCTCGTGGTGAATCTCCCGCCTACTGGCAGTCCTTCCGGACCGCCCGCGCGTCTATCCCAATCTGGCGGGCCTGCGCCCGAAACGCGCGATCGTGCGCCACGGGCAAGCCGCTCTCCTGCTGCCACTGGTGGACCATCTCGTGCAGCAGCGTGTGAATCACGTCCTCCCACGTGTCACGGCGGATGTGCCGGCGTCCGAGCGCGATCACCGCGGGGCGGTCCGCAGCCGCGAGCGAATAATGCCCGAGCTTGCGCTTCATCCGCCTGGAGACGGCGATCGTCATCGGCCTGAGCTTTCCACCAAAGAGCCGGGCGTTCAGCTCGGCGTGCGCTTCCGTGAGCCGCGCGGCGTACGGCTCGTCGGCGGGATGCGTAGCTTCGCGCCGCATGCGAGCGCGGCGCCCGGATAGCACCGCGGCATAGCTCAATAGCACGCGCTTCGCTTCGGACCTGCTGTCGCGCCGCTTCGCCCGCGCGAATTGCACGATCGCGCCCACGACCTCGTCACCGGCGGACGAGTACCCGCGGTGCACCCGCAGCCACCCCTCGCCGAAGCTCACCATCGTCGTGCTGTTGTCCGTCAGCGATACGCGGACCTCGCGATCGAGCCCAAGGGCATACAATCGGGCGGGCAGATCGTCGCCGCCCGCCGGCAGGTCGAGACCGAGCTGAACGGCAGCCGTCACGCGGTCTTGGCCGGCTCCGCGCGCGCGAACGACTGGTGCGGCCCGCGCGCGAACGTCCCCTGCTTCTGCGACCACACGAGCGTCGTCACCTCGATCGCTTCCGGCAGCACGGTGATGAGATTCACCGACGAGGGGCGTCCGCCGCGCGAGCGGCTGGACACGGTGCCGGCGGTGGAGATCACCGTGCCCTTCTTCGTGTGTTCGATGTAGTGCACCGCTTCCTGGTGGTCGTGCCCGCACAGCACCACGTCCACGCCCATCTCGGCGAACGCGCCGAGTATCCGTTGCGTGTTCTTGAGACCGTGCCGCTGCGACAGCTCCCCCTTCACGGGGTTGTGGTGCATCACCACCACGCGCGCGTCGTCCGCCGGCGCGCGGTCGAACTTCTCCCGCAGCGTCTCGAGCTGCGAGCGCGTCACGTAGCCGATGATGGAGATGTCGCGCACGCGAAGCGTGAGGGTGCGGTACGTGACCCCGTGCGAGGTGTTGAGTCCCACGAGCGTGACGCCGGAGAGGTTCAGCACCGGCTCGAGGTCGTGGAACACCCAGCGCTTGTACGCGTCGAAGATCTTGGGATACGGGCCGATCCCGAGTGGCGCCCGCCACCAGCTCACGTCGTGGTTGCCGGGGACGATGATGGTCTGGCTGACCTTCTGCGCGTCGCGGAGGAAGACCGCGGCGCGCTGAAACTCTCCGGCCTTCGCGCGCTGGCTGACGTCGCCCGAGACAGCGACGACGTCGAACTTCCCGTCCTGGATCATCGTCTCGATCGCTTCGATCTGCTCCGGGACGGCGGGCCGGCCGAAGTGCAGGTCCGAGACGTGGAAGATCGTCGTCACGCCGTCCTTGCTCATGCTACTGCGGACTCTCCATGAAGAGGACCGCCACGGATCCCGCATACGCTTGGAGCGCGCCCTCCGCGGTTAGCGCGGCCACGCCGGTAATCCGCCTCGCCCAGACGACGCGCTGCCGGCGCCCGTCCACCAGGATCGCCTGGCCGCTCGCGGTGAATCCGGCCACAGTGTGCGAGAGCGTCACGTCGAGCGGGAGGAGGAAGTAGCGCCGGCCTTCGGACACGGCCAGGAGCGTGCGCAGCTCCCCGCCGAGCCGCTCGGGGAGGTCGGTGTCGGGCTCGAGCCGCATCCCGCGGAGCGCGCCCACCGAGAGCTCGAACGGGTCCGGCAGCAGCGCGGGGTTCCGGCGGTGCGCCTGGCGAAGCTCGGCCGGCCAGACCCAGGTCTCGGCGATCGCGCGCGTCGTGAACGCGCTGCGGAGCGTGTCGTTGAAGCTCTCGCGGAGCACCGGCCACGCGAGATTCGCGAGCTGCGGCGGCATGGCCGCGGACGCCGAGGGCGCGATGCGCTGCAGAGGCAGCACGACTACGGCGTCGCCGCCCAGGCGGACGTTGGCCTGCTCCTCCGCGGTTGGGCCCTGCTGCGTCGTCGCACAGGCGGCGCTGAGAAGGAAGGTCGAAGCCACTGAAACTCGAAGCATCGGTCGCATTGCGGGAAAACTAGCTGCGGCTCAATTTGGCGGCAGCCTCCCCACGGACATGCGCAAACTCTCCTCCCTCCTGCTGTGGACCGCCGTCGCCCTGGCCGGCGCCTTCGCGTTCGCCTGGCTCGCGCTCTCACGGGGCGAGACGATCAGCGCCGCGTGGCTGCTGGTCGCGGCCGTATCCACGTACCTGGTTGCGTACAGATTCTACAGCCGGTTCATAGCGGCCAAGGTGTTCGCGCTCGACCCCGCGCGCCCCACGCCCGCGCTGCGGCTGAGCGACGGGTGCGACTACGTGCCGACGCACAAGTGGATCGTCTTCGGCCACCACTTCGCCACGATCGCCGGCCCGGGCCCGCTCGTCGGACCCACGCTCGCCGCGCAGTTCGGGTTCCTCCCCGGCGCGCTCTGGATAATCGTGGGCGTCGCGTTCGCCGGCGCGGTGCAGGACATGGTGATCCTCGCGGGCTCCATCCGGCGCGACGGCAAGTCCCTCGGGCAGATGGCGCGGGAGGAGATCGGACCGGTCGCGGGGGCCGCGGCGCTGCTGGCCGTGCTCGGAATCATGATCATCATCGTCGCTGTGCTCGGCCTCGTGGTGGTGAACGCGCTCAAGGTGAGCCCGTGGGGAACGGCGGCGGTGATCTTCACGATGCCCGTGGCGATGTTCGTCGGCGTGTACATGCGGTTCATCCGGCCCGGACGGATCATCGAAGCGAGCATGATCGGGCTCGCGCTGCTCATCCTCGCGGTGTACGCCGGGCAGTGGGTCGCGAACAGCGCTACGCTCGCGCCGATGTTCACCTGGAGCGGGACGACGCTGGCGTGGTCGCTGATGGCGTACGGCTTCGCAGCGTCCGTGCTCCCCGTGTGGCTGCTGCTCGCGCCGCGCGACTACATCTCCGCGTTCGTCAAGATCGGGGTCGTGATCGCCCTCGCGATCGGAGTGCTGATCCTGCTTCCTCCGCTGCAAATGCCGGCGTTCACGCAGTTCACCGACGGAACCGGGCCGATCTTCGCCGGCAAGATCTTCCCCTTCGCGTTCGTCACCATCGCGTGCGGAGCGATCTCCGGGTTCCACTCGCTCGTCGCCTCGGGGACCACGCCGAAGATGATCCAGAACGAGGCCGACGCGCGCTTCATCGGCTTCGGCGCCATGCTCACCGAATCGCTGGTCGCGATCCTGGCGCTGATCGCGGCGTGCGTGCTCGAGCCGGGGATCTTCTTCGCGATCAACGCGCCCGCGTCCGCGATCGGCACCACCACCGCCAGCGCGGCACAGGCGATCTCCTCGTGGGGCTTCACGGTCACGGCGGAGCAGATTGACCTGCTCTCACGCAACATCCAGGAGCAGACCGTGCTGTCCCGGACCGGCGGCGCGCCGAGCCTGGCGATCGGGATGGCGACGATCTTCTCCAATGTGCTCGGCGGAGCGTCCTCGATGGCCGTGTGGTACCACTTCGCGATCATGTTCGAGGCGCTGTTCGTGCTCACGGTGCTCGACTCGGCGACGCGGATCGGGCGGTTCATCGTGCAGGACATCGGCAAGAACGTCTGGGCGCCGCTCGGCCGGACGTCGTGGTACCCCGCGATCGTCATCAGCAGCGCGATCTTCGTGCTGATGTGGGGGCACTTTCTGTATCAGGGCGTCGTGGACCCGCTCGGCGGAATCAACTCGCTCTGGCCGCTGTTCGGGATCTCCAACCAGCTGCTGGCCGCCGTCGCGCTGTGCGTGGGCACGACGATCATCATCAAGATGGGGAAGGCGCGCTACGCCTGGGTCACGCTCGCGCCGCTGGCGTGGGTGGCGACGGTCACGCTGTCGGCGGGCTGGATCAAGATCTTCGCGGCCGACCCGAGGCTGGGGTTCCTGTCGCACGCGAACTGGCTGTCGCACCAGCTCGCGTCCGGACTGCCGCCCGGCGTGGCAAGCATGAACGCGGGAAGGCACATGATCTTCAACGATTATCTGAATGCGGGCGTAGCTGGAGCATTCTTGGTGGCGGTGGTGGTAGTCATCATCGCGTCGGCCCACGAATGGTGGCTGGTATTGTCGGGCAGAAAGGATGCGGTCTCGACTGAGGTACCTTTCGAGAGAGCCGCGTGAGAATTACGCTGCGTTGTCCCCTGATTTTCCCACTTTCATGACTGCCATGCTTCGATTCGCCTTGGCCTCGATTCTCCTCGCGCCTCCGCTGTTCGCACAGGCGCCGCTTGTCAGTCCGCCGCCACTACCCGCGAGCACGGCGACCAAGCCCTTCGATTTCACGATCGCCAACATCATGCGCGGCCCGGAGCTGTACGGCCGCCCCCCGCAGCAGATCGCGTGGTCGGCGGACAACCGGTGGATCTATTTCAGGTGGGTGGAGCCGGGCGCGGACTGGAGAGAGACGCCGAAGCCGTACCGCGTCCGCGTGGTGCCCGGCAGCAAGCCGGAGCGCGTCGCCGATGCGCAGATGGATACGGTCGGCCCGCTGCTGGCGAGCGGAGTCCTGTCCGCGCGGCGGGACAGGCGGGCAGTGGAGTTCCAGGGCGACATCTTCGTCATAGACGAGCGGACCGGAAACGTTCGCAGGCTGACGGAGACCGTGGGACGCGAGGGCGACCCGCGGTTCAGCGCCGACGGCTCGCGCATCTTCTTCGTGCGGGACAACAACGTGTTCTCGGTGGACGTGGGCGGTGGCTCGCTGCGGCAGCACACCGACTTGCGGTTCGGCGGCGCGGCGGATTCAGCGCGCCGCGCCGATTCCCTGCGCGTGACGCAGCGCGGGTTCCTCGAGGCGCAGCAGCTCGAGCTGTTCGAGGCGATCCGGGACCGCGCGCGCGCCGACAGCATCAGGCGCGTCGATTCGATCTCGCTCGCCACTCGCCGGCTCCAGCCGATCTTCCTCGGAAAAACCGAGCGCATCAGCTCGATGTCGGTCTCCCCACGGGCAGACGCCATGGTCGTCGTGCTCACGGCGCAGCCCGAGGGCGCGCGGATCGCCGGCGTGCCGCAGTACGTGACCGAATCGGGCTACACCGATGAATTGCGGCCGCGCACGAAGGTCGGCGACACGCAGGGACGCTCGCGAATCGGCTTCGTCTCGCTGCCGTCCGGCCGCGTCACCTGGCTCCGCGCTTTCGGCGGTGACACGGCGCTCGGCTTCACGCGCGCGATCGGATGGAACGAGAGCGGGACGCATGCCCTGCTCTTCTCCAAGAGCTTCGACAACAAGACGCGGACGATCCACACCGTGGACGCGTCGGGCAACATGCGCGCGGCCGACGTGCTGCGCGACACCGCGTGGGTAGCGGGGCCGTGCTTCGGCTGCGCCGGGTGGTACGACGAGGGGCGGCGCATCTGGTACGTGTCGGAGGCGGACGGATACGCCCACCTGTACACGTCGCGCCCCGACGGCAGCGACAAGCGCCAGCTCACGAGCGGCCGCTGGGAAGTGCGCGACGTCGAGCTGTCGCCCGACGAGAGCTGGTTCTACCTGCACACCAACGAGCCATCTCCCTTCGAGCGCCATTTCTATCGGATGTCCGTCAACGGTGGTGACCGGACAAGGATCACCAGCTTGTCCGGAGGCCACAACGTGACCGTATCGCGCGACCAGCGCTGGCTGGCCGACGTGTACTCGCACGTAAATCAGCCGCCAGATCTCTTCCTGATGGAAAACCGCCCGGGCGCGCCGATGCACCGGCTCACGTTGTCGCCGTCCGACGAGTGGCGGTCGTTCAACTGGATCAAGCCGGAGATCGTGCACATCCCCGCCTCCGACGGAGTGCAGGTCCCGGCGCACATCTACCGGCCGGCCGACATGGGCGCGCAGCCCAATGGCGCCGCGGTGATCTTCGTGCACGGCGCCGGCTACCTGCAGAACGTCGGCAACTTCTGGTCGGAGTACCCGCGCGAGTACATGTTCAACCAGCTGCTCGCGTCCAAGGGGTACGTGGTGCTCGATCTCGACTACCGCGCGTCGGCGGGGTACGGGCGCGACTGGCGCACCGCGATCTACCGCTGGTTCGGCGGGCGCGACTTGCAGGACCAGGTGGACGCGTCCCGCTGGCTCGAGCGGGAGCACGGAATCCCCGGCGACCGCGTGGGGATCTACGGCGGGAGCTACGGCGGATTCATCACGCTGATGGCGCTGTTCAACGAGCCCGAGCACTTCGGCGCGGGCGCCGCGCTGCGCAGCGTGACCGACTGGGCGCACTACAACGAGGGTTACACCTCGAACATCCTGAACCGGCCGCAGGAAGACTCGGCCGCGTACCGCCGGTCATCGCCGATCTACTTCGCGCACGGGCTGGAGGATCCGCTCGTAATCCTGCACGGGATGGTGGACACCAACGTGCACTTTCAGGACGTGGTGCGGCTCACGCAGCGGCTCATCGAGCTGGGCAAGACGGGGTGGGAGCTGGCGGTGTATCCGGTGGAGGATCACGGTTTCGTCCGGCCGTCGTCGTGGACCGACGAGTACCGCCGGATCTACGAGATCTTCCAGGAGAATTTGCCGGTGCGGCGCGTCCCGTGACGACGGCGCCGGGGGCTTGGTGGCAGCGGCTGGGCGAGTTCGTGCGCGCCGTGATCGGCGCGCCGAGCTACGAGCTGTATCTGGAGCACATGGCCGCCGCACATCCGAACATGACGCCGTTGAACCGCGAGGATTTTGTGTGCAGCAGGCTGCACGCCCGCTACTCCAAGCCGGGCGCGCGCTGCTGCTGACCTAGAAGGCGAAGCCGAAGCTCGCGCCAATCGAGGAAGCGAGGCCCTTCGGATAGTTCTCCGTTTCGCCTCGCAGGACGTACGACGGCGTGTAGCCGGCGCGCACCAGCCAGCGCCCTGCGCCCTGCCAGCGGTACCCGATCGCGGCGGTCAGCGTGGTCACAGTCTCCTTTTCGGTGGTCGTTTCGCCGAAAAATGAATACTGCTTGTCGGTGAGCGTTCCGAACGCCCCTCCGACGCCTATCTCCGCCATGTGCCGGCGCCCGAAGAGCCTGCTGACCGTCAAGCCGACCAACGACGCGTCCACGTTTCCCTCGCACGCGGAGACAAAGCCGATGCCGAGGCAATCGCCGTAGCTATCGGATATGATGCCGTAACCGACCCTCACGACTGTCGCCTTTCCCACTAGACGGTCATAGTTGAGGGAGAAGTCTCCGATATTGCCGCCAATCTCCGCGTACAAGCTGTTCGCACGCATGTCGGGTTGGGGCGGGGGAGCCTGTTGCGCTGCGACGGTACCAGCGGCGAGAGCCAGGCCGGCTGCAAATGCTGTGAGTCGAAGAACGACTATCATGGGTGTCTCCGGTGTGGATGAAACCAACACCGGAAAGATCAGAGATCGTCACCTATTGGTCTCTGCGTAGGTTGACGTAGCACTCCTACGAAAGTCGCGTAGCGGCGGGACCGTCAGCGTGACTTGGTGCCCGCAGTTCCGCTGACCGCCACCGGGAGCAGGGCCACCGTAGCAGCGAGCGCGAGCGCGGCGCCGGTAACGAACGCGGTGGCCGGGCCGTAGCGGTCCCACAGCACGCCGAAGAGCACCGACGCGGGGAGCGCGCCGAGTCCGACGGCGAGATGGAACCAGCCAAACGCAGCGCCGCGGTCAGCCGCGGGCACCATGTCGGCCACGAGTGCGCGCTCGCTTCCTTCCGTCAAGCTGAAAAAGAGTCCGTACGCGCCAAACAGCGCCCACACGTGCCAGGCTTCGCTTGCGACGGCGAACGCGACGTACACGGCGGCGAACAGCGACCAACCGGCTACGAGCAGCGGCTTTCTGCCGAAGCGATCGGACAGCGACCCGCCGAAGGTCCCGGTAGAGGACTTCACCAGGTGCAAGTACGCCCAGAGCAGCGGAATCCACGCGACTGGAACGCCGAGGTCGGTCGCCCTGAGCAGGAGGAACGCGTCCGTGGAATTGCCGAGCGTGAACAGCAGCACCGCGCCGAGGTAGAGCCAGAACTTCCGGTCGAGTCGTCTCCGCAACGAGGAAGGCGCCGGCGCGGACGGCAGGGGCGCTTCAGGCCGCCGCTCCTTCACCGCGAACACCACTACGACGAGCGCAATCGCCGCCGGAATGCCGGCGAGGAGAAACACCGTGCGCAGCGGAACCCCCATCTGCCTCAGCAAAAGGAAAGCGACGACCGGACCCACCACGGCGCCGGCGTGATCGAGTGAGCGGTGGAAGCCGTACGCGCGGCCTCTGATCGAGGGATCCACCGATTCAGCGATGAGCGCATCGCGCGGCGCCGTGCGGATCCCCTTGCCCACGCGGTCGATGACGCGGAGAAAGAGCACCTGCGTCGCGGCCTGCGTCAGCCCTACGAGCGGCCTCGCCACGGACGACAGCGCGTAACCGCCGACGACGAGCGGCTTGCGGCGCCGCATGCGGTCGGACCACCAGCCGCTGGCGAGCTTGAGCAGAGACGCCACTGACTCCGCAGCTCCCTCGATCGTGCCGATGAGCGACGCGCTGGCGCCTAGTGTGGTGCTGAGAAAGAGCGGGAGGAGCGGATAGATCATCTCGCTCGACACGTCGGTGAAGAAACTCACCGCGCCGAGCGCGATAACTGTGGGGCCGAGCTTCGGCCGGGCCGCTATGTGACGCGTACCTCGGAGTGGTCGCCCACCGTCACTTCGCCGCGTAGCCCTTCGAGCACGGTCTCATCGCCGATGAGCGAGTTGCACAGCTTCGATCTTTTGATCGTCGCCCCGGTGCCGACGATCGTATGGCTCAGCTCCGACCCCTCGATCACGCTTCCCTTCCCTATCGAGACGTTAGGTCCGACGGTCGAATCCTTGATCGTCACGTCGTCCTCGATGTAAACCGGGTCCACGATCTTCACGCCCGCGAGATCGGCCGGCTTGCGCGCGTGCCCCTTGGTGAGCATCACGCGGTTGGTGTCGAGCAGCGTCTCGATCTTCCCGGCGTCGTACCAGCCCGCGACGTCCACGACCTTGAGCTTCGCGCCCTTGTCGATCATGTACTGGAACGCGTCGGTGAGAAAGTACTCGCCCATGTTCATCGGCGACGCCAGCACGTGGTCGAGCCCCTCGAACAGCAGCTTCCAGTTCTTGACGTAGTACAGCCCGATGTTGGCGCGCTTGGAGATCGGCTCCTTCGGCTTCTCCACGATGCGCGTCATGTTGCCGTCGTCGTCGGTCACGACGACGCCGAAGCGCTGGTAGTCCTCGACCTCCTTCACCCAGATGATCCCGTCGGCGTCGGTCCGGTTGATGAGCGACAGGTCGGCGTCGAAGATCGTGTCCACGAAGATTATGAGCACCGGCTCGTCCACGTACTCGCGCGCGAGCGCGATCGCGCCCGCCGTCCCGTCCTGCACCTTCTGCTCGATGAACACCGAGGGGAAGTCGTAGCTGCGGGCGAACACCTCGACCTTCTCCTTGAGGTGCCCGGTGATGTAGATGATCTGGTCTATGTCGCCGAGCCGCTTCAATTCGTCGAGCACGTACGCCATGACCGGCTTGCCGGCGACTTTGAGCAGGGGCTTGGGCGTGACGTGCGTGTGCGGTCGTAAGCGGGTGCCTTTTCCAGCCAGTGGGATAATGACTTTCATGTTTTGCGGTAGCCAATAGCCAATAGCCAACAGCCAACAGCGCTCTTAGTCGTCATGGTTGGCTGGTCCCCTCGCGTCCGTACCGGTCCTTCAGCCGCACCACGTCGTCCAGGTGCGCGGTGGACGCTTCCAGCACGTCGCAGTCCGTCACCGCTTCCATCTGATGCACGGTGTGCGGTGTGATGCGGAACGACTCGCCCGCGCGGAGCCGCACGTCCTCGAGATCGCCCTGGCCCGGGCCGGTCTGCACCCGGTAGATGATCTCGCCGGACAGCAGATGGACCGTCTCGTCCTTGGCGTTGTGGTATTGGATCGACAGCGCATGCCCGGCCTTGATGTGCAAGATCTTGCCCACGTACAGGTCGGTGCTGGCCCAGATGGTCTCGTGTCCCCAGGGCTTGGGGATGACGCGGACGTCCACCCTGCCGGAGCGCGGCGGATCACCTGTTTGAGACGCATGGTTGCGCTTCGGGCCCTCTGACGCGGTAGGCATGCGGTAATATCTCGCAGTGCGCAGAAGAGCGGCAACCGACGGGCACGGGTTCTCCTTTGAGGGCCGCATGATACTGGCGCCGCGTTACCTCCCGCGACTCGCGTCCACCATAGGTCTGTTCACCAACTATGGCGTGCGCGACTTCGCCAAAACCCAGGGACTTCTCAGCGTGCAGGGAGCGGAGCTCGCTCCCGACGAAGGCGCGCCCCCGGACGACGGGGCGGACAAGGCCGTCGCCTTCCGCAAGCGCCTCGTCGAACTGGGTCCGGCGTACGTGAAGCTCGGGCAGGTGCTCTCCACCCGGCCCGATCTCCTTCCGGCGCCGTACATCCGCGAGCTCGAGCACCTCCAGGACGACGTCGGCGAGATGGACTTTGCCGACATCACCGGCACGATCGAAGAGGAGCTGGGCGCCAAGGTGAGCAAGCTCTTCTCCCGCTTCGACGAGGAGCCCCTCGCCACGGCGAGCCTGGGCCAGGTGCACGCGGCCGCGTTGCGCGACGGGCGCGAGGTAGTGGTCAAGGTGCAGCGCCCGAATCTGCGCGAGCAGCTCAGCGAGGACATCGAGTACTTCCACGAGCTGGCAAAATTCCTCGCCGCGCACACGTCGGCGTCGGGCCGCGTGGACATCGTCGGAGTCGTACAGCAGGTCGAGCGCTCGCTGGCGGACGAGCTCGACTACCTCATCGAGGCGCGCAACTCGGAGTCATTCCGAAAGATGCTCGCCGGCTTCCCGCACATCCTGATCCCGCGCGTGATCGAGGCGTACACCACGCACCAGGTGCTCACGACCGAGCGGATCAAGGGGATCAAGATCAGCGACATCCCCGCGGTGAGCCGGGTGGACTACGATTTCGGCACGCTCGCCGAGGAGCTGGCGCACGCGTATCTGCACATGATCACGGTGGAGGGTCATTTCCACGCCGATCCTCACCCCGGCTACATCTTCGTGGTGCTTCCCGGGCGGGAGAATCCACTGACGCCGGGCGAGCTGGTGGAAGCGGACCGGCGGGAGGAAGTGCGCGAGAGCGCGACCCCGCTGTCGCAGCTCGAGATGGAGGCGCGGGAGGCCGCGACCGACGTCGCCGCGCCGGACGCTCCCAAGCTGGCGTTGATTGATTTCGGGATGACCACGCACCTGCCGCAGCGCATGCGCGACAGCATCGTGCGGCTGCTCATGGGGATCGCGGAGAACCACGGCGAGCAGGCAGCGGAGACGCTGATAGAGATCGGCGAGGCGGTGGACTCGTTCGACCGGAAGACGTACGAGAGCGAGATCGCCGGGATCATCGCGCAGCACGTGGACCAGAGCGTGGGCGACATGCCCGCGGGCGCGGTGCTGTTCCGGATGATAGACACCGGCTACAAGATGGGGCTCAAGCTGCCGGCGGAGCTGACGCTGCTGGCGAAGGCCATGTTCAATCTGGACGCGGTGACGCGGTCGCTGGATCCGACGTTCAACCCGCAGGAAGCGGTGCGGGATTACACGTCGCAGCTCGCCGACGAGCGGGCGGGGCGCGACTTCTCACCGCGGCGGCTGTACCAGATCGCGACCGAGGCGTCGGATTTTCTCGGCGCGCTGCCGCACCGGCTGGACGTGATCACCAAGCGCATAGCGGCCAACGACATGGCGCTGCGGTTGGAGACTCCGCAGCTCGGCACGCTGCTGGAGGGGATGCAGAAGATCGCGAACCGGATTTTTATGGGCCTCGTGCTGGCCGGTCTGCTGGTGGCGAGCGGCTTGATGATTCAGAGCTGGCCGCGGCTGGGGATCATCGGGTTCAGCATAGCCGGGGTGCTCGCGGTCTACATGGTCGTGACGATTCTGATCAGCGACCGGAAGCGCGGCGACTAGCGCGTCGAGCGCACGGCGACGGTCACTCCACAACGGTAGTCCCGACGACCATCTGAGCTCCCCGGTTCCCGGACGCTCCGTAGGACCCGGCGGGAAGTGCGTCCAGCAAAATCGCGCGGCACGAACGCGCGCCGTGCCGCGATGCAACGATGCCGGGCTTGATCCTCCGGCGGTGAAGGTTCCTCCGCATCGCAACGCAGCGGAACCCAAACGCCGGAGGTCAGATGAGAACACGCAGTGCCACAGCGAGACACCCGTGGCTCCGATTCGTCGCCATGCTCGCGTTGGCGGCCGGGATGGCGAGCGTCGGAATCGCGGGATGCCACGACACGCTGCCGGTGGAGCCGGCGCCCGTGCCCGCGCCGGAGGCGGCGCTATCCACGTATCCGACGGTGGAGCAGCTCGCGGAGATGCCGAGCGAATTCCAGAAACCGACAGCGATTCTCGACTACTGGGTGGAAGCAAGGTTCTTCGACCAGCTGGCCTACGGTAATGGAAGCATGACGTACTTCGCGAACCACGCCAAAGTCACGCTCCCAGTGAAGCTTCTGTACAAGAACTCCGAGGTCACGTCGACCGTAGGGGTCGCAGAGGAAACCCACTTCCTTCCGGCGCTTCGGCAGCTCGGCGCGATGGCTACGCTACCAGCCGGCGGCAGCTGCGGATACACTGTGACGGTGAGCGGCGAGTTCTATGCGCACAACCAGTTTCTTTATAACAAGTCCTGGCTCGTCTGGGGTGAGACGAAAAGGTCGTCAACAAACTCGGCCTCCCAGCCGGCATGCTCCTGCACCGACGCGCCCCGCCTGCAGACCGCGGACTACGATCCGTACTCCAGAGATCAGGGCGAAAGCGGCTGCAACGACGGTAGCGGAGGCGGTGGTGGCAGCGGCATACAGTACAAGGTCGGCGACTACACGAATGGAGAGACCGTTAGCTGGTCAGCGGGCACCGGGAATGGCGGGACGAGCCTCTGCGGATCGGCCGCTATGGTGGACTTCGTGTGCCTTGACTTTTGGAACGCGGAAACTCAGAAGTGGCAGGAGTGGTCATGTGGGTTCATCACCTATTGCGGATACACAGCGTACACCTGACAGCCGCTTCCCAGGAACATCATCCCACATTTTGGAGAGCATATCCAATGCGACGCATTTTTTTGAGCCTTGCCGCGGCCCTCCCTCTTTCCGCGCTCGCCGCGAATTCAATGGCGCAGAGCCCGGCGACGGACGAGGCCGCCCGCGTTCCCGTAACGATCGCATTAACCGATCGCATTCCCCCTGGAAGCCGCTTCGTCGTAAAGCGCATCCCCACCGCGGCCCGGCAGGACGTGCTAGCCTTGCGGCCGGACGCGACTCCGGCGGAGCTGACGGCAGCGGTGACTGCGCTGCTTGCAGCCCGGCAGGCGGAAGGCGATTTCCCTACTACTGAACGCACGCTTCGGCTCCGCCCCAAGCATTCCACTGCGGTCCCGCGCGGGGACTATCCGTGGGCCGCTCGCGTCCTCGCCGATGTTCGTACCGCCGAACCGACCACAGTTCCGGGAATCGGTAAAGTGCAAGCGGTCGAGATCTGGCTGCCCAGGGTTTCAAGAAAACAGCCACAACCGCCTGACCCGCGCAGTTCCTGATCCATCAAGACGCAAAAGGTCGCGGTTATGAAGTGGATGTGACGGCCGGGTGACGCGACGGAGTATTTTTGGCCGCCAATAGTTCCGTCGCGTCGCCCGCACTTCTCCTGATCCATCACGAGGGTGAATTGCATGCCCAACGTACTTTCCGCTGTTCTTTGCCTGTCGACAGTATCCGTAGCGCTCGCGTCGGCTGTCGCTGGAGGTCTCCGCCACGACCCCCGGGAGGTATCGACGTCAGCGGCCCGAACGGCGTTTGCCACGAGCCGGGGATCCGACTCACCTGGCCAGACGCTGACTTACGCGGCGTGCACCGCGCGCGAGGTATCGCGAAAGCGACTGATCATCGAAGGTGGACGCGAGCTATACCTCGAACCAAAAGTATTGGTAGCCTCGGGCGACCGCGTGCTCCTGGCCGGGGAGCCCAGCTATGTCTTTTTCAGAAGAGATCCTACCGCCACTGCTGAGCTGGAGAGCCGGAACGCTGTTTTTGGCGCGGTTGTCGAATCTGACGGCAGCGCACGAACTGTCCCTGCTCCGCCGATCAACGGTGAGAACGTCGTAGCCGTCGCGGGCATGGCTTCGAGCGACAGCACCTGGCGCCTGATCTTTGCCGAGCTGGACTCGATTTCGACACCGCCTCATAAGGCCAAGGCGTTCTGGCACGGCGTGTACGATGGCCAGCGATGGACGTCCTTGGAGCGGCTACCCGCTCCGCCTGGAATGCCTCTTCAGTATTACAACAACGCCGAACTCGTGCAGCACGGCGACACCGTCCTGTGGGCGGCTATAGTCAAGGTCACAGACATGCATCAGGGCGTGGCTATTTTCGAAAGGAACGGGGGCACGTGGACGTACCATGTCGCGAGCACTCCATTCGTAGAAGAGATGGCGATCACTCACACGCGCGCGTCGGGATTTGCGCTTGCCGCGCTCCATGGAGACACCATCCCCGCGATGGCCCATGGCTCGCAATCCTTGCAGGTTAGCGCCGGTAGCGGTCCGACATCCATCTCCCTTTATACGCGCGTTTTAGGCTGGAAACCTTACCGCAGCGTACCCGCCGGGAACACCCGGTTGCTTATCCGGAACCTCATCCAATTCGGCGCGGGGATTGACGTGTTGTCCTGGGTGGCAGCTAACGAGCACGATGGAGACTCTCCCTTCAAGCTTCGGGCGATGGCCGGAGTGCTCGGAAACGGCGAGGAACGGACTCTGATTATAGACTCACGCATCGGCCGGGGATTCGCGACGGTCACCCTGCGCGATGGGAGTATTTTCTGGGCAATCGAGCAACTGTCCGCCGGAGGCGACCCGCAGGAACTACGTCTCGTGCAATGGTCGGCGGACTCTGCCGCGGTCATTTGGCGCGCGCCGCAGCCCTTCCATGGCCAGTTCAGGGCCGTTGCCCACGGCGGCTCCGATGTGATCGTGGTCGGCCCGGAGCTGGCAGTGGAGGAACAGCTCCTGGTTTCGCTGCTGCTGCGCATTCGCCTGGACTGCCCGCCGAAACAGTCTGCGGACTAACCGGCTCGCATTCGGGCGAGCCGCTCCTTAGGCGAGCATTTTCCTGCGCAGCGAGCTCAGCCGCCGGCGCACGGAGCCGTCCATCACCGTGTCCCCGATGCGCACCACCACCCCGCCGAGTATCGCGGGATTCACGCTCATGTGCGGCACGACTTCCTTGCCCAACACCCGTGAAAGCTCCCGGGCTATGACGTTGTCCTCGTCGGGCGACGTCTCCTTCGCGACCGTCACTCGTGCGTGCACGCGGCCCACGGACTCGTCCACCAGGTTGGCGTACTCGACCGCGATCTCCGGAATCAGCATCTGCCGCCGGTTGCGCAGCAGCGCCCGGAGGAACTCCAGGAACAGCTTCGGCACGCGGTCCTGCACGGCCTTGGTGATGACCTCGTTCTTCTGCGCCGCGCTGACGCGCGGCGAGTCCAGGAACCGCCGCAACGTCGGGTCCTGCTCGACCGCCGTGGCAATGTCCGTGATCATCTTCGCCCACCCGTCGAGATCGTTCGCCTTTCTCGCGAGCGAGAGCAGCGCCTCGGCGTAGTTGCGCGCGATGCTGGAGTCGCGCATCAGCGGCTCGCGCGGTCCGGCTTCGACACCGGGATCGACGCCAGGAACGTCTCGACGATCTTCCGGTTGGCATCGCTGTCCAGATTGCGCTCGATCACCTTCTCGGCGCCCGAGATGGCGAGCTCCACGGCCTCGCGCCTGAGCTGCGCGATCGCCCGATCCCGCTCCGCCTCGATCTCCCGCCGCGCGCGATCCAGCATCTCCTGCTGCTCGGCCTTGGTCTCCTCGAGCATGTGCGCGCGCACCTTATCGCCCGCCGTGCGCGCCTCGGCGATGAACCGCTGCGCCTCGCCGCGCGCTTCCTCGATCTTCGCCTTGTGCTGCAACAGCAGCAGCGCGGCTTCGTCCCGGTCGCGCTTCGCCGCCTCGATGGCCTCGCGGAGCGCCGCCTCGCGCGCCTCTACCGCTGCGGTGATCGGCTTGAACGCGAACCGGCTCAGGATGATCCAGAGCGTGATGAAAATTATCAGCGTCCAGAACATCAGCCCCGTGTTCGGGGACATGAGGTTCGTCTTCCCCTCGACCGGCTCGGCGGCGTACGCCGGAGCGGCAAGCAGAAGAAGCGAGAGTGTCGTCAGGATCTTGCGCATGTGTCTACCCGTATGACGATCCACGGGGCCCGGGCCCGGTGAATCGCGTGGTTGTCAGTACTTGCCGGCGATCATGAATGCGACGACGATCGCGAACAGTCCGGGCGCGTCGATGAGCGCCGCGAGAATGAGCGATCCCGTCTGAATCTTTGGCGCCATCTCGGGCTGTCTGGCCATGCCATCCATGGCACGTCCACCGAGAATGCCGATGCCGATACCGACACCGATAACGGCCAGTCCGGCGCCGATGCCGGCTCCGAGCTGGGCCCAGGCCGCGGCGTAGTTCGCGTCGAACGCGGCGGCTTGCAGCATTGGGAAGAAATCCATTGTCAGACTCCACGTGCGTAAAGTGAAACTGCCTCGCTCGCGCAGACTTCGCGCCGCTCGTCCCCGGGGCCCGGGCCCCAACGAGCTTCACCGGCCACCCGGCCGGGTACGTCCAGCACCGGTGAGCTAGGCCGGCACCGAAAAACAGTGACTAGTGACTAGTGACTAGTAACGACCCTAGTGTGCAGCCTCCCGGATCTGGCCGATGAATACGGCCGAGAGCAGGGCGAAAATAAAAGCTTGGAGAAACGCCACGAACAGCTCCAGCATCATGATCGCGACCACCATCACGAACGGGAACACGGCCAGGCCGATAAACGACGCGCCGAAGGTGAAGATCATGCCGATCAGGGCGAGCACCATCACGTGGCCCGCGGTCATGTTGGCGAACAAGCGGATGGCGAGTGCTATGGGTTTCGTGAACTTTCCGAACAGCTCCACCGGCGTCATGATGAACGTCATCGGCAGCTTGAGCGCCAGCGGCATGTCGTGCGGCCAGAACACGATCGTGCCGATGTACTTTTTGCCGAGCGTGCGCATGCCGGCGACTTCGACCATGACGAACGTGATGAGCGCCAGCACCGCCGTCACGGAGATGTTCCCCGTCGCGGTCGCGCCGTAGGGAATCATGCCCAGCAGGTTCGCGAACAGGATGAAAAAGAACAGCGTCAGCACGAACGGGACGTACCGGTCTCCGTGCGGGCCGACGTTCGGCATGACGACCTCGTTCCTGAGGTACAGCACGACCGCTTCGATGCCGTTCGAGAAGCCGCGCGGCGATTGGTCCGGCTTGGAGCCGCCATGAGCCCGCGCGCCGCCGATCAGAACGACGAGGCAAAGCGCGGCGGCAATCCAGAGAAACACGACGTGCTTGGTCGGCGAGAGGTCGAGCGTGACGCCGCCGATCTGAATCGGCTTCCAGCGCGGGAGCTCGAGGTGGCAGGCCCAGCCGGGCTGGAAGCACGGATACTCGAGTGAGTGCGAGTCGGTGATGTGCGGCGTGATGATGTCCACGCGCTCGGGGACGTTTGTCGCCTGCTGCACCGCCTCGTCCTGTGTGACGGGTGCGGCCGTGGGTGCGTGGTCCTGCGCCGTCGCGGCGGGGGCGAACAGGGCGCCGAGTATCAGCGTGGCCGCGAGAAGAAAGCGTCGA
>JBPPMH010000062.1:0-9914 GCA_051305945.1 Gemmatimonadaceae bacterium | reverse complement strand
TGTCCCGTGGTCCGCGGCACGGGAGGTGGCGGCTGCGGTCCGGCCGCGATCAGCTCGGCCGTGGGCTCGGGCACGGGGATCACGCCGCCGCAGATGGAGCAGCGCGCGCGGACTCCGCCCGGCGGAACCTTGGCCGGATCCACCCGGAAGATGGACGAGCACTGCGGGCAGCCGACGTTCACCGGGCCTCTCGCGACGGATGTCCGCCGCCGCCGGGACGGGGCGTCATGACGTGCCCCCCGACACCGCGCTGTGGAACGGCACTCGCTGGTCGACAGTGACGGGACGGTCGACAGTGCGGCGATCGACGCTGTACACGGAGCCCGGGAGCGTCTTGGCGTACGATTTCATCTCGGTCGCAAGATCGCTCACTTCGCTCGCGGTGGCAAAGTGGCGCCGCGAATTCGTGATCACGCCGATGGAGAGAGTCATCAGCGGCACCCGGTGCAGGTGCCCGCGCCGGTCCTTGCCGAAGAAATATCCCGCGCGCTGATCCTGCTCCGAGTACTGGTGCGGGATCAGCAGATCGAAGACGGCCACGATCTCGCCGCATACTTCAGGCACCGCCGACGAGGGAAGGATGAAGATGAAATCGTCGCCGCCGATGTGGCCCACGAACCCGCGCTCGCCGCAGACGCCCTTCACCACGTCGTGCAGAATCGTCGCCAAAATCCGGATGACCCGGTCGCCGCCGCGATAGCTGTACCGGTCGTTGTACTCCTTGAAGAAATCCAGATCGGCGTAGCAAACCGCGAACTGCTCACCGGTCTCGATCCGGCGAGTGATTTCGGATTCGATGGTCGTGGTGCCGGGGAGCCGCGTGGAAGGATGGACTTCCGTGTCCCGGTCAGATCGTCGCAGCATCAGATCCAGCCGGGCAGCCACTTCGGTCGCGGGCTTCGTTTCCCCGAGGATTTCATCGGCCAGCGTCGCGCAGGCGTCGGCGAAAGGCGCCTCGCCTCCGGCGCAGAGCACCGCCGTCGGGACGATGGCGGTGTACGAGTCCGTCTTCAGGCGGCGGGATGCTTCCGCCACGTGGGACGAGCCGTCCCTCGCGTCGAGTATCACGATGCGGGGCCGGCTGCGGAGCGCGAGGTCCATTATCTCCTGCGCGCCGCCGAGCACGGCAACCTCCAGCGACTGCGCCGTCAGCCATGCCTCGATGGCGGGCGGCACTTCGCGTCCGGTCGGAAAGAAGAGTACGGCGATCGGATGAATCAATGGCTCATGGGGTCGGCGGGCACGCGCAAGATAAGACTATAGAAGACAGCTAGTCAAAGACGACCCGCCGCAGCCGGCAGTTACTAGAAATTGTAGCGGAGGGAGAAATACGTCGGCGGCTCACCCGCGTCGGCCGACAGGCCCTCGAACGTGCGGGCGATCTCGAAGCTCAGCTTGCCGGCCGTAATCCCGAATCCCACGGACGGCCCCGAGGCCTCGGTGTCGGCCGTGCCCCACCCGGCGCGGAGGTGCACCCTGTTCTGGTACACGACCGCGCTCCCGAATCTGAAGCCGGCGTCCTCGAAGCCGGGAGCGCTGTCCATCTCGCCGGCGATCCGGACGTCAGTGTCCGCCAGGTACCGATCGATGAACCTGAGCCGATAGGATGCGCCGAGCTGGATCCGGCGCGGCAGCTCGGCGGGCGGCTCGTCCGCCGTCGCCCTCAGATCGCCGCCGACGTGCCGGATGGCGGCGCCAAGCGTAAGCGGAACGTTGTCCGAGAAGCGGTACTGCGCCCCGAAGTCGAATGCGCTGGCGGTTCCCGAGCCGGTGCCGATGTCCCCGCACTGACCGGTGCAGTCGATCCGCGCCTGCACCAGCTTGTAGTTGATGCCGGCGCTCAGATGCGCGCCCAGCGCCCGCGCCCACGTGAGAGCGTACACGACGTTGCGCGGGAGCAGCAACCCCACGGGCGGCTGGTTCGGATCCTCCGTGATCTGCTGGTCGCCCAGGTTGTACAGGTTGATCGAGATCGCCATCACGCCCAGCGCGCGGGCGGGCGACACGTAGGTGAGCGCGTCGCCCGTGACGGCGAGCGTGGTGGAGTGGTGGATCGCCATCTCGCGCGTGGTCTGCCGCGCGAGTCCCGCGGGGTTGGACCAGACCGCCTCGCTGCCGGTTTCCGACGCCACCGTCGCCTGCCCCTGTCCGAGCGTGCGGGCGCCCACGGGCAGCAGCAGGAAGATAGCCGCTTCGCTCTGCGCGCGGGCCGGAGCGACGGCGCCGAGCGCGAGCGCGAGAGCCGCGCTAGCTGAGAGGAGTCGCCTCATCAATCAGCATGATCGGGATGTCGTCGCGCACGGGATAGCGCAGTGAGCACGCATGGCAGATGAGTGCGTTGTCCTGTTCCTTGTACTCGAGCTCGCCCTTGCACTTCGGGCAGACGAGGATTTCGAGTAATTGGGCTGGTACCGGCATAAATATCCTGTGACTAGTGACTAGTGACTGGTAACTGCTCCGCGATCGCGGGTAAGACGGTCTTTCGTTTCTGTTCTTGCGGTTACTAGTCACTAGTCACTAGTCACTAGTCACTAGTCACCTTTTGTACCCCAGCCTCTCCAGCGCCCCCGCATCCCTCCGCCAGTTCGGCAGGACCTTGACCCATAAATCGAGATAGATCCTGGCCCCGACAAGCGTCTCGATCTTCTTCCGTGCCGCTTCTCCGATCGAGCGGATGCGCGCGCCCTTGCTGCCGATGATGATCTTCTTCTGACTGTCGCGCTCCACGTAAATTAGCGCCCGCACGTACATGGGCGAGCGGTCCTCGCGGAACTCCTCCACGACGCACGCCACGCTGTAGGGCACCTCGTCCGCGAGCTGCTCCAGGGCGGTCTCCCGCACGAGCTCGGCGGCGAAGAATCGCACCGACTGCGTGCTCATGTCGTCCGCGGGGTACAGGAACTCGCTCTCCGGCAGCTTCGCGCGCACGGCGTCGAGCAGCTCGTTCACCCCGTCGCCGGTGAGCGCCGAGATGAAGACGGCATCCGGAAAGCGCTTCACCTCCGCCTTGAGCTGGGAGCGGTCTACCGAATCCGTCTTGTTAACCACATGGATCACGGGCGCCCGCAGAGGCGCGTCCAGACCCGCCGCTTCCGCGAGTGAGCGTGTGTCGTGCTCGCCAGCGTCGGTCAGGTACAGGATCACGTCGGCGTCCTCGAGCGCCCTCAACGCGGCGTGCCGCATCGTCTCCTGCAGCTCGTACGCCGGGTCCAGCAGCCCGGGCGTGTCGAACACGACCATCTGCGCGTCGCCCCGCGTCTGTATCCCGACTATCCGGTCGCGGGTGGACTGCGGCTTCTCACTGGTGATAGAGAGCTTCTGCCCGACGATGCGGTTGAGCAGCGTCGATTTTCCGACGTTGGGTTTTCCTGCGACGGTCACGATCCCGGAGCGCGGCATTCCGGACAATCTAGAAGCGAGGCCAAAGCACTCGTGTGATGCCGGGTCGCACGCACCGGCAACAAATAAAAACGGGGCCTCGCGGCCCCGATTTCATGTGCCTCCTGGCACCGATTCTGGATCTACCGGTGCGCGATCGGATCAGAGTTGCCGTCCGGATCGGAGCAGGCAGTCCCGTCGGTTTGCACGCTGCCGAGGAGAAGAATTCCCGCGACGTGCGGCGCGGCCATGGACGTGCCGCTCATGGTCGTCGTGCCGCCGCCTTTCTTCGTAGACAGAATGCTCGCGCCCGGCGCGGCATAATCGACCGGCGGGTTACCCCAGTTCGACCACGACGTGAGACAGCCGTTGCTCGCGATCGCGGAGATCGTGTAGATGTTCTCTCCGTTGACGCGGGCCGGCGTGAAGTTGTTCGCGTCCGCTCCGTCATTTCCGGCCGCAAGCGAGAACTTCACTTTGGCCGAAGCATCGATCACGGCCTGCTCAAGCGTCGCGTTCGTGCCGGATCCGCCGAGGCTCATGTTGGCGACTTCGCCCGCCACGCCGTTCTGCCCGACGTGGTTAATTCCATTGACGACGCCTTCCCACGTGCCACTGCCGCTGTTATCGAGCACGCGCACGGCGCAGACGTACGCGTTGGCGGCTACACCGACTACGTCGATGTCGTTGTTGATGGCGGCGACAGTGCCGGCGACGTGCGTTCCGTGCCCGTGACCGTCCTCCGCGGAGTTCTTACCCCTCGCCACGAAGTTGACGTGGCAGGGGCGCGAAGTGTTCAGGTCCGGGTGGACGAGATCGATGCCCGTGTCGATGATCCACGCCGTCTTGCCGGTACCGTTACCGGCGCCTCCGACGCGTGTAATCCCCCATGGCGTCGACTGTCCGCCGCCGCCGCTGCCGGGCCGCGCGGTTACTCTGATCGGCTTGACGAGCGTCACGGGCCCGTCCTTCTCAAAGATCTTCACGCGAGGGTCGTTCTGAACCGCCGCTACGCGGTGGGCCGGTATGACCGCCGAGAAGCCGCGGGCCGCGTGCTCGCGGATGAAGCGGACGGCGAAGCCGTTCTGCTGCGCTATCTCCCGCGCCGTCGCGGCGACGTCGCTCACGCCGTCATGGAACGTGACCAGGTAAATCGGGGCATTGTCCGACGCAGCGAAGCTCGCGCCGTCAACCGGTGCAATAGCTGTGGGTGCCTTGTCGCAGGACACGACGAGCGCCACGCCTGCCAGAGCCAGCAGTCTTACTTTCCGCATCCGATCTCCGAGAGTGGCTGGTAACACATCACCGCGCTCCGTGAGCAGAAATGCCGGAGCGGGGTAAACGCGTGTTTGTCTCAGACAATATACAAGCGTTTTTCCCGGCGCGCAATGACCCGGCCCTCCCATCAACGCAGGCCGCAGTTAGTATCCAGGGCCAAGCACAATCGCATTCATCACCAGCTTGTCCAGCGCGCGCCACCAGCCGCGGAACCAGGGCTCGCCGGCGAACGCCACGAGATGGCCCCCGCCGATCGGCTCCTCGATCACGTAGGCGGTGTTGCGCAGAAGCCGCTCGGTATTGGCAGGCCAGATGAAGCCCGCGCGGTGCATGCGGCCCCGCGCCGGAAATACGGCGACGTTCGCCCCGCGACGTGACAGCTTGAGAAAGGCCGATCCCTGCATCATGACGGTCAGGCGCGGCTGCTCGTAGCCCTGGGTGAGCCAGTGTGTTCTGTCGAGCACGACGTCGAAGTGGCTGCCCGGCAATCCCACCGGCGTCGCGTTGGACGCGAGCGGACTGGTAACGGCCAACAGATCCTCAGCTTCCGCTTCCCTACCTTCCTTTTCGTCATCCTCGTCCGTCGTGTCGGCCGCCGCCCCGGGGATGCCGGTCGTGTCCCGCTTGGTGCTGTCGGCGTCGGCGCCGACGGCGCGCGCGCTCGTGAGATCCACGCTTGAGCTCGCGGCCCACGCCGTGCTTCCGCCCATCGTCACGAGGGTGCCGCCGCCGCGGATCCACGACTTCAGCCGCTCCACGCCGCCGCTGCCGATGAGGCGGCCGAGCGCGCCCGACGAGCCGCTCGGAATGATGATCACGTTGAACTGCGACAGGTCTCCCCCGCCGAGCCAACGCGCCGCCACCGGAGTGAACCTGACGCCGTACCGGTGCTCGAGCGTCCACCACACGGCGCCGTACGACGTCTGCGAGATCCCCTCGTCACCGACGAGCGCGACCCGCGGGGCCGTAAGATCCTGCACGGACTCGGATCCGATGCCGAACTGCCCGCTCTCGGCAAACGCTGTGCCCACTCCCATGACCTCCACGTTGTTCTCGGCGGCCAGCTGCGCGATGCGCGTGTGCAGCGAGGGATCGTTCCGCGCGACCCGAACCACGAACGTGCCGCGAGGCCAGCGCCGCCCGCCCGCCTCGATCGGCGGGCTGGACACGGCCACGCGATATCCGTCAGCGAGCAGCCGGTACGCCAGCCGAACCGCGCCGCTGCGCTCGGGAGAGAATACGTACGCCGCGGTCGCTTGCTGCTGGCCGGTGATGCCCCCGGGGATCGCGACGGGAAGACGCTGCACCGGCGGATTAGCAGGCGTGTGCGGCGTGGACGGCGAAGCGGGCTCCGGCGGCAGCGTCAGCAGATCGCCGCTCACGGCCTGCGCGTCCTCCGTCCAGTACGCCTCCACTCCGAACGCCACGGGCAGCGACCACGCGGTCACGTCGTAAAACTCGTAGCCCTCGCCGGGAACGTTCTCGCCGCGCCGCAGGTTCCGGCCCAGCTTCTCGATCTGCGCGCGTGCGAAGTCGCTGTCGAGATCGGGAGCCGGCTCCAGCACGGCTTTGGCCGCGCGCCCCTGCGGCTGGGCCAGATCTATCACGTATGACCCCGCCTCGAAGCGGCGAGCTCCGCGGGAGTCGTCACGGTACGCGTGCGCGCGCGACGACGAGAATGGCTGGCTGGCGAGGCGCACTTCGATACCCGAGCGCAGCAGCGTCGCGGCGAGCTCCGCCGCGCGGGCGGGGTCGTTGCCGGGAAGCAGTACTACCCGTTTCATCGTGCCCGTGCGCCCCGCATTCACCGCGCTCCGGCGGAACGCGTGCCAGTCCGCCACGCGCTCGGCGCGGCGCGCTCCCGTCGTCTCGATCGTCGCCATGGACGTCACGAAATGCTTCGCGATTCCATCGCGGAACGAGCACAGCGAGCCGTCGTCGCGCCGCCAGAGGATTCCCTTCCAGCCGCCGCAGTCGGTCTCGTACGTCATGCCGATCGCGCCGGTGAGCGACGGCCAGCTGTCCCAGTAGAACGGGCCGTAGAAGTCGAACACGTCGCGCGAGTAGTACATCCAGCCGTACCGGTCGAACGCCGCGGCGTTGCCGCGCCCGAAGATCTCCATCCACTTCTTGAAATCCACGCCGAGGTTCGGGTTCAGCGGCTCGGCTGTGGGCGGGAAGAAATAGTTCGTCGTCTGGCCGTGCTGGTCGATCGCCACCATCGGATGCCAGCGGGTCATCCCGCGCACGAGATTCTGCACCTCGATCTGCGTCGTCGTCATCACGTCGCGGTTCATGTCGAAGCGGTAGTGATTGAACCTCCCCTGAATGCTCCAGGGCTCGGAGTGCTCGAGCGCGAACGACTCGGGCGCGCCGACGTGAACGGAGTTGTACCACACGGAGAATCGCTCGTGTCCGTCCGGATTGGTGCTCGGATTCAGGATGACGAGCGTGTTGCGCAGCGCGCTGAGCGTCGCGGGCTCTTCGCTCGCGGCCAGCTGATACAGCGCCTGCATCGCGTTCTCGAAGCCCGGGGCTTCGTTGCCGTGCACGCTCCCGTTGATCCACACCACCGCGGGAGTACGCTCGATGAGCGCCGCGGCTTCCGCCTGCGACAGCTCGCGCGGATCGGCCAGCCGGTCGAGGTCCGCCCGGATGGACTCGAGCCGGGATATGTTCTCCGGCGCCGAGACGATGAACAGGCGCATCGTGCGCCGCTCGTTGGTCAGGCCGATCGTCTCGACGGCCACCCGATCCCGCGCGGCATCGGCGATCGCGAGCAGGACGCGCTCCTGCTGCGCGAACTGGGTGTTCATCTCTCCCACGTTGTATCCGAGGATCGACTCCGGGCGAGGCACGCCGGCGCGGTACGGTCCACGGCTGTAGAAGGAGAAGTTCCTGTCGTCGCGGCCGATGCTGTCGCGAAGCACGGGGATCTGCGACTGGGCCGCACCGAGTGGCGCGCAGAGCAGGAGGAGGGCGGCGATGCGGATCACTTTCATGTGAGGGGCTGGAGAGGTTGCCGACGGTCTGGTGGGATTCCCAAGATACGGGCTCGCGCAGCCCACGCGGAAGGCGGAGCTACCGCTTGCGGCGCTTCCGCGGCTTCCTCTTCATGATCGTGCCACGGCACTTCGCGCTGCCGCACTCGCACTTGTACAGCGCGACGTCGCGCTTGTCGTTGCTCCACTCGTACTTGTAGTCGTACGTGAGCTCGACACCGGGCTGGATGTTCTTCTTCGCGTAGATAAAGATCTTCTTGCCGACGGTCACCGCCTCGCAGTTGGGATCACACGAATGGTTGATGTAGCGCGCGTCGTTCCCCCGCCGGTTGCCGTCTATGACCGTGTTCTTGTCGAGACTGAAGAGAAATGTGTGATGCCGCTTCATCTTCTCGTCCTCATACCTGCGGTCGCCTTCGTCCGGGGTGATGCGCTCGCCGGCGTACTCGATGATGCGCTGGCCGGGGCGGATCCGCCGCGCCGCGAAGACACCCCTTCCCTGAATTCCCGACCTGCGGATCTCGTACAGCGAGCGCTTGCGTGGCATTACGTGGGTGTGAGTGTGGATCGCCGCGGGCGGGGCTCGGCGGCGAGCCGTCACGGACGTTGCGGAGTATAACCAGGGATGCACCGAGCATTTTTGTTGACCGTCAAGCAAAGGCGACATGAGGCAGCGGCTTTCCGCGCGCTTCGTGGGGTTGTCGCCGCGGTGGCCGGTATCGTCGTGAGCGGGTGTTCCGAGGTAATCGGTCCCCGATCTGTCGCATCGATGGACGTTCGAGTCCCGGCGGTGGTGCAGGCCGAGCTGAGCTTGCTGACGGATTTCACGGTGGACGCCGACATCGTGAACACGGGCTCGGCGACCATCCTTTACGAACGCTGGTGCAACTGGCGCATCGAGCAGCTAATCAACGGATCGTGGGCGCCGGCGTACGCGCCGCTATGCGTGGCTGAAGCCCGGGAGATTTACCAGCTGTGGATCGGCGAGCGCGCGGTCCATCGCTACCCCGCGCATCGCAGCTGGCGCGTGGGCAACGGGGCTCAGGTTGCGGGGACGTACCGGGTGCTGCTGACCGTATTCTCCGGTGCGCCGGGCACGGCGCTGACCGACCTGGACGCGACGGTCGTGGTGTCGAACAGCTTCACGGTGCGATGACCACGCCGACGGCGTAGCGGCCGCCCGGCAACGACCGTATGTTGGCCCGATGACGATCGTGAGCGGGGGCTGACCCCGATCGGCGGATGAATGGGCAACGATAAGAGAGTCACCCGCCGTGACGCGGTGCGGATGCTCGCCGGCGTCGTCGCCGCCGCGCCGTTCGCGAAGGCCGGCCGCGCGACCGCGAGTCCGTCGGCGGGCGTGCCCAACATCGTCTTCATCATGACCGACGATCAGCGGCAGGACGCGCTGAGCGTGTACGGCAACACCATCCTCCGCACCCCCAACATCGATCGCATCGCGGCCGGCGGAGTGAGATTCACCGAGGCGTTCGTCACGAACTCGCTGTGCGCGCCGAGCCGCGCATCGTTTCTCACCGGGCTGTACTCGCACAGGCACGGAGTGCTGTCCAACGGCAGCGGCCCGCAGTTCTACAACCAGCCGGGACTGCGGGATGAGGAGATCACCTTCCCGGAACTGCTCAAGGCGGCCGGGTACTACACCGGCGTGATCGGCAAGTGGCACCTGCGCTCCGCGCCGACCGGGTTCGACTCGTCGGTCGTATTCGGCCGGACGCGCGGCGGCTACTACGATCCGGAGATGGAGGTGAACGGCGTACGCGCGAAGTTCCGGGGGCATGCCGACGACGTCGTCGGGGACCAGGCACTCACCTTCCTGAGGGAGCGTCCCGCTAACAAGCCGTTCTGCCTGCTGTACCACTTCAAATCGCCGCACAGGGCGTGGATGCCCGCCGAGCGCCACGCTCGCGCGTTCGAGGACATGGACGTGCCGGTGCCGCGAACCTTCGAGGACCGGCTCGTGGGCAAGGACGCCGTCCGGCGCGCCGAGATGGCGATCGCCGACATGCCGGACTTCAGGAACAAAGGCGTGGATCCGTCGCTGCCCTTCGAGGAGCGCAAGCGGCTCAACCTGCAGCACCTGATCAAGAACTACTATCGAGTGCTGCTGAGCGTGGACGAGAACGTCGGCAGGCTTCTCGACGCGCTCGACGCGGCCGGGCTCGCCGAGGACACGATCGTCGTGTACACCTCGGACAACGGCTTCTTCCTCGGCGAGTTCGGGCTGTACGACAAGCG
>JBPPMH010000061.1:0-29473 GCA_051305945.1 Gemmatimonadaceae bacterium | reverse complement strand
CATCTTCTGCTGGCGCGCCAGCGATTTCCTGGACGAGGTGCGGCGACATTCACCGGAGGTCACGCCCGCGCTGGAGCGTCACGCGATCCCTCGCGGGCGCTCGCGGGACGAATTCTTCTCCTTCGTGAAGTCGGTGTCGGTGGACGTCGGCGTGCTGGAGCGCAGCTCGAACGTGCTGGTGATGCGGGGCGAATTCGGCTGGGACGACATCGGCACCTGGAGCGCGCTCCGTCGCGCGCGCGCCGCGGACGGCGCCGGGAACGTGCGGCATGGGCGCACGCACTTGCTCGAGGCGCGCGACAACGTCGTGCACGCCGAGGGCGGCGCGGTGGTGGTGTACGGCGTGGACGGGCTGGTGGTGGTGAGCCGGCCCGGGTTGACGCTCGTGACCACGGTCGAGAAGTCGGAGGATCTCAAAAAGCTGGTGGACTCGCTTCCTCCGGAGATCAAGAGCATCACGTGAGCGACTTCTACCTGTACGACGACGCCGCGGCGCGCGGCTTCGAGCCGTTCGCGCTGACCCGGCCCGTGTCCGAGCTCCGCGCCGGCGCCGAGCTGATCCGGAAGCGCTGGGAGCGCGCGTTTGGCGCCAAGGTCACGGGATTCATCGGCGCGCCGCACCTCGAAGCGTTTGACGAGCCGGGAGCGCCACCCGCGGTGTGCTCGGACTCGGACGTCGTGCCGGGATCTGTCGTGGCCAACTCCCGCTTCGTGCCCACGTTGAGGGCCGCCAAGGTGGACCCGAAGACGCGCGTTTGGAAAAACGGCGGGAAGGTGGTAGCCGTACGCCTCGGCTCCAGCCATCACGCGTCCCGGTTCGGCGAGGGACAGCTCTCGCTGGAAGAGCTGGCGCAGGAGCGGGCGAAGGCGGTGGAAGTCGCCGGCCTATGGATCGAGAACGCCTGGGATCTCATCGGGACGCTCGTGCCGCAGTTGCAGGAAGACATCCCGACGCTGGGGAGCGAGCTTGACGTGGAAACTCCCCGCGACTGCATCGTGGTCGGCGAGCACCCGCTGTTCTGCGAAGTGGGCGCGAAGGTCGAACCACAGGTGGCCTTCGATCTCACAAATGGGCCGATACTCATCCGCCGCGGCGCGGAGATCCCGGCATTCACGCGCATCACCGGGCCGTGCTTCATCGGTGAGGACTGCGTGATCGTCGGTGACAGGATCTCGTCGAGCTCGCTCGGCGAAGTCAGCAAGGTCCGCGGCGAGGTGAGCAACACCATCGTTCTCGGTCACAGCAACAAGGGACACACGGGCTTTCTCGGCCACTCGTACCTGGGTCGCTGGGTGAACCTCGGCGCGGGCACGACGACGAGCAACATGAAGAACACGTACGGCGCCGTGCAACTGCAAACCGCGAAAGGACTACAGGGGACGAAGCAGCAGTTTCTCGGCTCGTTCTTCGGCGATTACTCCAAGACCGGCATCGGCACGATGCTGACGACCGGCACGATCATCGGCGCCGGCGCGAACGTGTTCGGGTCGGACATGCCGCCCAAGTCGGTGCCGCCGTTCGCCTGGGGCGACGGCGAGCGGTACGAGATCGAGAAGTTCCTGGAAGTCGCCGGGCGGATGATGGCGCGGCGGCACGTGGAGCTGGGGGACGGGGCCAGGGAGATGCTGCGGGCTGCGTTTGAGAAGACGGGTGATTAGTGATTCGTGATTGGTGACTGGTTGAACGACCGCTGTTGCTGTCACCAATCACCAATCACCAATCACCAATCACTTCAGTTCCCCCGCTCCCGCGCCATCCTGATATGCGCGACATGGTGCTCCCCGTGCCAGGCGTACATCGCGAGGAGCTGATCGATCGTCATGGTGCCGTTCTCCGGATGATCGATCGTGCGGTCGAAGTCGGCCGGCTTCAGCGAGCGCAGCAGCGCCACCCAGCGAGAGTGCAGCGCTTCGAGCAGCTTGAGGGAAACTTCTACCGGTAGCGTGCGAGCGTCTTCCAGCGCCGCCCACTTGTTCTCGTCGTACGGCTTGATGGTGGGATGATTCTCGGTCAGCGCCAGGCGAAAGCGCACGTACGAGTTCACGTGACTGTCGGCCAAGTGGTGCACAACCTGGCGCAGCGTCCAGCTCCCTTCCCTGTACGTGCCATCGAGCTGCGCGTCGGACATGCCGTTCACCGCGGCCCGGAGCGCCGCGGGCGTCGCCTCGATTTCCGCGATAGCCGCGGCGCGCTCCGCTTCCGATAGCTTTGTCGGCCGCTGAAACTCGCCGATTGGAAAACGGGGATTAGTCATAGGGGCGGTGATTGGTGATTGGTGATTAGTTCAACCGCTGTTGCCGTTACGAGTCACTAATCACTAGTCACTAGTCACTAGTCACTTCTGTTTAGGGCCTCCGCGCCCGCGATGACCAGTGAATGGCGCTGATCTTCCAGCCGCTGTCCGTCCGTCGCAGCACCATCAGCTCGGCGCCGGATGAGTTGACCGCCCGGCCGTTGTACTGCCCCTGCATCACGCTGGTGGACGATACCCAGCCGGTGTTACCCTCGACGCGCACGCGCATGGGTCCGCGATTCGCGGGGACGGCGCGCGCGAACGCGATGTCGCCCGGGAGATGGTGTGATCTGTACTCCTCGCGCGTCTCCACCCCGCCGGACTCGAGCACGACGATATCCTCGTCCAGATACGACAGCGCGGCCACGCTGTCACCTGCCGCGAGCGCGGCATGAAAGCGTGCCACGGTGCTCACAACCGCGGCGGAATCCAACGCGAATCCCGGCGGGAGCAGCGGAAAAGCAGGCTCCGGGTGAATGCGCGGCGGCGGAGCTTCCCGCAGCTCCTGTGCGACGGCGCGGTTGTACACCTGGCGCCCACCCACGAAAGTCGCAACCACGCCCGCCGACAGGATCTGGTTGCTCGGCACGGTCATGATGTCGCGGTCGAGCACTGTAAAGTCCGCGAGCTTTCCCGTCTTGATGGAGCCGATCAGCGACTCCTGAAAGCCCGCGAACGCGGGCCATATCGTCATCGCCTTCAGCGCCTCGGCTCTCGTCATGCGCTCCGCCGGATACCAGCCACCGGGCGGGTGGCCGGTCTCGTCCTGCCGCGTGACGGCGGCGTAGAACGAGATGAGCGGATTCACCGATTCGACCGGCGCGTCGCTGCCGTTGGGGATGACCGTGCCGGTCCGCAGGAGCTTTCTCCAGGCATACGCGCCGCGAATCCTCTCCGATCCCACGCGCTCCTCGGCCCAGCGCATGTCGCTGCGCTGGTGACTCGCCTGCATGGACGGGATCACGCCGAGCCGCGCGAACCGCGGGATGTCGGTCAGCGCCACCACCTGGGCGTGCTCGACGCGGAACCGGTGGTCGCGCACCGGGGTCCGCCGAAGGCCCGCGTGATACGCGTCCAGCGCGATGCGGTTGCCCCGGTCGCCGATCGCGTGCGTCGCCACCTGGAAGCCCGCCGCGAGCGCGGAATGCACGAGACTCTGAATGCGCTCGGGCCGCGTGACGAGCAGGCCGGTGTTGTGCGGGTCGTCGGAGTACGGCGCAAGCAGCGCGGCGCCCCGTGAGCCGAGCGCCCCGTCGGCGTACACCTTGACGGAACGGATCCAAACGCGGTTGTCGTGCGCGCCATTCACCGGCCCGCGGCTGAAATAGTGCCGCTCGTCCGCGGTGTCGGCCGAGATCATTACATAGGTGCGCAGATCGAAGTCGCCCTGGGCGGCCATCGACTCGATGAGATCGATCGTCGCGCGCGACTCGCCCGCGTCGTGCACACTGGTCAGTCCCCACTTGTGAACCTCGGCCACGGCGGCCTGTAGCCGGCGGCGCGTCTGCGCGGACGTGGCACGCGGCACCACGCGATTGACCAGATTCTCCGCATTGTCCACGAAAACGCCGGTCGGGCCCCCCGATGCATCGCGCACGATCCGGCCGCCGTCGGGATCGCGCGTCGCCGCGGTGATCCCGGCCAGTTCCATCGCGCGCGCGTTCGCCAGCAAGGCGTGTCCGTCCACGCGCGTGAGCACGACGGGGTGATTCGGCACGGCGCGCGTCAGCGCCTCGTGCGTCGGGAAATCCTTCACCGGCCAGCGCGTCTGATCCCAGCCGCGGCCAAGGATCCACTCGCCGGCCGGCAGCGCCGCCGCGCGCTCCACGACGCGCGCTATCACTTCCTCGTAGGTGCGCGTCTCATCCAGCCGCACGCGCTCGAGCGCGGTGCCGAGCCCGCCGAGATGCGCGTGCGCGTCCGCCAGTCCGGGATAGATGTACTGCCCGGCAAAATCCATCGAGCGCGTGTTCGGCCCCCGGTAGCGCTCCGCGCCCTGCCGAGTCCCCGCGTACACGAACCGTCCGTTGGAGATCGCAATCGCGTGAACGTGCGGGCCGGGCTCGGCGGTGTAGATCCGGTCCGCCGTGACGATGAGCTCAGCGGGTTGCTGGGCGAGAGTTGGCGCCGATATACAGGCGGTCGCGAGGGTGACGAAGAAGGCGCGATTCATTGACTGGTGATTAGTGATTAGTGATTAGTGATTAGTGAAACATGATTGGTGATAGTCGCTTGTGACTGTGTCTGATAGCAGGCGCAGAAGGTCTTGGGCAGTCACTAATCACTAATCACTAATCACTAATCACTAATCACTAATCACGAGCTGTCCCCGCCCTTCGCAGCTGCTACTATCTCCTTGACTTCCCGCAGCAACGTCGGCCCGTGGTACGGGATTCCGTCCTTGATGGTCCATTCGATTCCACCAGTTCGGATCGCTTTTCCGTCCCGGATTTCCTCCACGCCCGTCGGATACAGCACCTTGAGATTCGCCAGCGGATTTCCGTTCACGACGATGATATCCGCGAGATATCCGGCGCGGATACGGCCGAGCCGGTGCTCCTCGCCGAGAATGCGCGCGTTGTTGCCGGTGGCGTGCTGGATGACTTTGATGGGGTGGAAGCCCGCTTCCTCGTGCAGCTCCAGCTCGCGGATCAGGCCGAAGCCGTACATCTGATAGATAAAGCCGGCGTCCTCACCGGCGCCGATCAACCCACCGCGGCGCTCGAAGTCAACCAGGGCGCGCATCCAGATGCGGTAGTTCTCCTTCCAGAAAGTCTCGTCCGTGGTCGTCCAGCCGAAGAAGTACGAGCCGTGATTGGAGGGATCGGGCCGGAAGTACTGCTCGAGCGTCGGGTGCAGATAGTCCGCGAACCAGGGCTGCGTCTGCGCGCGCTGGAGGTCGCGGCTCGCCTCGTAGATGACGAGCGTGGGGACCCACGCGACTTTCGCCGCCACCATCGAGTCGAGCACAGCCGCGAGCCGCGTGGAATCTGCCTCGCGCCAGAGGCGGCCCGCGTACCGGAAGCGGTCCACTTCGTCGCGGTAGTCGTAGTCGGCGGGAAAGCCCTGCACGCCGCCGGGGATCGCGGCGTCGGGGACGCCGTACCAGTGCTCGATGGTGGTGGTGCCGCCGCGGATGTCGTCCCAGGCGTTCGTCTCTTCGACTCCGGCGTGGTGCGCGACTTTCAGCCCGACCTTGCGCGCTTCGTCGAGCAGCGCGGCGAGGATGTCGCGGTCCAGCCCGGTCGTCTTGATGCCGTCCACCCCGAGCGCTTTGAGCTCGCGCACCCGGGCGCGGGCCAGCTCCGGGCTCGTCGGCGTCGGGCGGCGGCCGAACTGCGCGTACACGTACAGCCGCGGCGAGGCGATCCTGTTGAGGCGGCTCTGCTCCCGCAGCGCGAGAGTCCGCTCCGTGGGCGAGCCGACGTCCCGGACCGTCGTGATCCCGGAGGCGAGCCAGAGCTTGAGCTCGTAGTCGAGCGGCTGGGGAATGCCGCCGCGCTCTTCCTGCACGTGGCCATGGGCGTTGATCAACCCGGGCAGCACGAACTTTCCCGTCGCGTCGATCTCGGCGTCGGCCGCGGGGCGCCGTGCCCTCCCCTCGCGCACGGCGACCGGATCGAGCCAGACGACCTCGGCGATGGTGTTCCCCTGGACGACGATGTCGGCCGGTCCGGAAGCGGGCGTGCCGTTGCCGTTGATGATCGTGGCGTTGCGGATGGCCAGGCGATCGTAGCGCTGCCCGGAAGCGACCTGCGCATCGGCGGCGTAAGGGGACGCGGCGTGAACGACCAGCGCCATGGCGGCGACCAAGCCCAGCGTGCCCGGTGGATACGTGGCTCTCATTTCGGGAAGTTATTCGGTGGGATCGAAGCTTGCCGGAAGGTCACCGCGTTCGGCGCAGACGGATGCGCGGCCGCGGGACGAACGGCTCGAACTGCTTGGCGAGCAGGCGCTTGACGAGCTTCCCCTTCGCTACTGCGCGCCAGCGTCCCGGGAAGCGGAGCTGAAAGGCACGCCCGCGACTCGTGAGCGTGACGCGCAGCGATTCATGGCGGGTCCGAATCTCGTAACCATCCGGCGACACCGCGAGCGCGACGAGCGTCATCCTGCAAGTCGCGGCCACCGCTTCGTCGATCTCCGCGCGGGTGCATCTGAACAGCCACCAGCGGCCGCCGACGCGCAGCAGGAGCTTGCGCCGGCCTCCGCCCGCGTCAGGCGTCGAGGATCACCTTCAAGTTGTCCACCGCGCGCTGCCCATCCAGATCGTTGAGCCGCTCGACGACCGGGGCCTGCACTTTCCCGAGGAGCGTGTCCGGTATTTCGTAGTCCACGTTGATCGTCACCTTCGTGGCGTCGCCCTCGGACGCAGCGGAATTCTCGAACGTGCTGAGCGCGCCGGACGTAGTCCGATAACTGAACAGGCGGCCTGCCTCGTACTTGACCGTCTCGGCGAAGCCGGAGATCTCCACGCCCGCCATCACGAAGACCCACGTCCAGGAAGTGCCGGCCTTGCGCGGGTCGCCATTCAGATCGGACACCGACTTGAGCGGGCCGATGAACGCCGGGTGGTTGGATACGTCGGCGATGTACTCGATGACCTCGGCGGTCGGGCGATTCACGGTCACGGATTTGCGGACGTTGGGCACACCTGCCTCCATTGTGGATAACGCTGGTTGAGATCAGAGACGCAAGCCGGAGTTAACAACCCGCCGCGCGGAGCGTCAAGCCGCGCGAGTGGTTAATGGGTTTGCCATTCTGTATTGCGACTTCGGACTGAGGACCCTTGCGGCCTCAGGACTAACTACAATCGACGATCGACGACTAATTGAGGATTGCGGAGAGAGGCATTCCGCGATCCTCAGTCTTCGATTAATCGCCGATCCGCGATGGCCGTTGGTCTTGAGGCCGCGAGGGTCCTCAATCCGCAGTCAAGACCTGCTACGTCACGCTACGTATCCCACCATCCCCTCCGTCAGGTCAACTTTCACTAGTGAAAACCATCGCGACCCTTCCCGCAAACGCCTCCGTGCCCGCAACAGAGATCGGCATGGCCGAGCTGGCGTATCATCTCCCGCCTACGCGGCGCTCCCTGGCGGAGCTGCACGGTGACGGGCTGCTGGTGGGCTCGCCGGAGACTCTGGCCACGTTCGGGTTCCAGTACGCGCACGTCGCGGACGGCGAGACGCACCTCGAGATGGCGGTGGAGGCCGCGCGGGACGTGTTGGAGCGGTCGGCGATCGATCCCGCCGAGATCGGCTTGCTGCTGTATGCGACCGCTCTGACAGGAAGCGCCACCATGGCCGGCGCGCCTGATGCGGACGCGGGCGCGGTTCTCCGTCTGGAGAGCGTGGCGGAGTGTTTCCAGTATCCCGCGCCGTATCTGCAAGCCGAGCTGGAGCTGACGCGCGCGAGCGTCGCCGGCGTGGATCAGCAGGGGTGCGCGTCGCTCATGTCGGCGTTGAGAATCGGGCGCGCGATGCTGTCCGCGGAGCCGGAGCTGGGAACGGTGCTGTGCGTGAGCGCGGACGTCTTTCCCGCCGGACAGCCGCGTGACCTCGTGTACAACGTCATCTCGGACGGCGCCTGCGCGGTGCTGCTACGCCGCGGCGCGCCGAACCGGATCCTGGCGTGCGCCCAGGTCACGAAGGGCTCGTATTGGGACGCCGCCGCCATCGAGCACGAGGTGATCGCGGCGTACTTCCCCACCGCGAAGAACCTGATCACGACCACGCTCGTGAGCGCGGGGCTGAAGCTGGACGAGATTACGCTGGTGATTCCGCACAACGTCTCGCTGCGGAGCTGGGACATCCTGCGCGGGCTGCTGGAGCTGCCCGCGGACAGGGTTTTCACGAACAACATCGCGCGCGTCGGGCACACGATCGCTTCCGACAACATTCTCAACCTGCGCGACGCCATCGACTGCGGCCGCGTGGCGTCCGGCGACAAACTGCTGCTGTTCACCTTCGGCTTCGGGCTCAACTGGAGCTGCATGGTGGTGGAGCACTGATGCGTACGATGCTGGTCACCGGTGGCACCGGCGCGATCGGCGCGGAGCTCGTGCGCCGGCTGGCAAGTACGCCGCCGGTGGACCGTATCGTCATCCTGACGCGTGCGCCGTCCGGCGAGCGGCAGCAGCGGCTGCTCGGCGCCTGGCGCGCGGATGCGAAAGTACCGGTCGGATTGGTGCGCGGGTCGCTGCTCACCCTCGCCGCACTGGCCGCGGAGCTGCGCGGTGACGTGACGCACGTGATGCACCTGGCCGCGGACACTCGCTTCTCTGCCCCGCCGGACGAATCCCGCGCCGCAAACGTGGACGGTACCGCCGCGGTGCTCGACTTCGCGCGGAGCTGCCCGCGCCTGAGCGCCGTCGCCGCGGTGAGCACGGTGTACGTGGCCGGCCTGCGCACCGGCGTGGTGCTCGAGCCGGAACTGGCGCACGACGCGGGGTTCGCGAACGCCTACGAACAATCCAAGAACGAGATGGAAGCGCTCGCGCGCTCGGCGATGCGAGAGCTTCCCGTCAGCGTGTATCGCCTCAGCACGGCGATCGGCGAGGACGGTACAGGGGAGGTGACGAGCCTGAACGCGTTCCATGCGGCGCTGCGCCTGATGTACGGCGGTCTCGTGCCGATGATTCCTGGATCCGCCGAGACGCCGATAGACGTGATCTCCACGGGATTCGCCGCGCGCGCGATTCAGCACCTCTTCACCGCCGCGTATCAGCCGGGTGCGACGTATCACGTTTGCGCGGGACGGTCCGCCCCAGCGCTGGGCGAGGTGCTCGACGCGGCGATGCGCACGATGCGCGCGCGGCGTCCGGCGTGGCGCAAGCGGGCGATCGAGCCGCCGGCCCTGACCGACGAGCGGACGTACGACCTGTTCGTGCGCAGCGTGCGCGAGAGCGGCGACGGCATGATGATCGCCGCCACGAGGGCGGTGGAATCCTTCGCGCGACAGCTCACGCGCCCGAAAGTGTTCGACACGACCTTTGCCGACGCGGCGCTCGTTGGCGCGGCCGACCGGCAGGATCCGATGGAGCTGTGTCGCGACGTCGTTCGGTACTGCGTGGAGAACGAGTGGAAGGCGGCAGCGTGAACGAGCACACGCTGCAAAACCGCATCGTGGCTTTCATCAACGGGAGCCTGCTCGCGCCGGATCAGCCGCGCGTGAGCGGCGACACGCCCCTGTTCGGGCACGGAGTGCTCGACTCCATGCGCGTCCTCGATCTCATCGCGTTCGTCGAAGCAGAGACAGCGCGGCCGTTGCCCGACTCGCTGATCCGGCTGGCGAACTTCCGCACTGCCTCGACGATCGCCGCCACCGCGCTCGATCCATCGGTTGCGGGCAAGCCGGCGCGCGATCGGATCTGGTCGCGCACGCGGAGCAGACGGAGCAGCGGCGTGCGCGCGCCATCCACGAGCCTGGAGGACGAGCTGCTTCGTTGGGGGCACGATCTGGGAGCGCGCCAGTGCGAGGCGGGTAACCTCGTGCCGCTCGCTGTTCTCGATCGTGCCGGGTATCTGGCGTCGTTTCCCGGACGCGCAGTGCCAGCGCCGACGGAGGACGGAACGGACGGCGGACTCGCGGTTCCGCCGGCAGCCTGTCTGCATTGCTACGTTGAGCTGGCCGATCGCGCGCTCGACACGACGCCGCTCGTCTTCGCGGTCCGCAACCATTGCGCGCGGGGCGACGAGACGCTCGACGTCGTGCACGGTCGGCTCCGTGAATTCACCATGCGCGAGATCGTCATCGTTGGCGCCGCGAGCGCAGTGGACCGCGCGCGCCGCGCGCTGATGCGGCGGACGCAGACGTATGTCACGCGGCTCGACCTGTCGGCGACCATCGAGGTAGCCACCGATCCGTTCCACGTCCCCGCCGACAGGGGGAAGCTCGCGGTGCAGCGACTCCGCGCGCTCAAGTACGAGCTGCGGATGCCGGTCGCGGGCGAGACGATCGCGGTTGGCTCCTTCAACTACCACGAGGATCACTTTGGACGCGCGTTCGGAATCTCGCTGTGCGACGGCTCTCCCGCTCACACCGCCTGCGTCGCGTTCGGGCTGGAGCGGTGGGAGCTCGCGCTGCGCGAGCAGCGGGACGCGGCCGCCGCGGAACTGGTGAGAAGCGCATGACGACCGCCGCCCGGACACATCCGCACCGGCGCAATTACACGCGCACCTCGGTGTCCATCCCCGCGCGGCTGCTGCGCGAGGGCAAGTGGTATTTGATTCCCGCGTATCTGCTCGCGCGCACCAGCGATCTGGCGCGCGAGGGCATCGACAACTCCGGCAGCTACCGGTTCGCAGACCACATCTATCGCGGCAAGCCGGGCGGCAGGTGGGGGATCGGCTGGGTGATCGACGCGGTGCTGCTCTCGCTGCCGGCGGCGGCATCCATGCGCGAGCGCTACCTGCACAGCCGGGCTTACATCGCAGCCGAGCTGCGGCGCGCGGCAGCGGAACGGTGGAACACGCGCATACTCTCGGTGCCGTGCGGGATCGCGCGCGACCTGGTCGGCGGCGCCGACGACGCGCAATTCGCGGCGTTCGACGCGTTCGACGCGCTCGACGCGCTCGACGGCGCGCGGCTCATCGGCATGGATCTCGACCCGGAGCCCCTCGCGCTCTCCCGCGAGCTGGCGCGCGGCCATGCTGCGTTCGAGCTCATCGAGGGCGACGCGCTCGACCCGGAGGCATACCCGCGCGATCTCGATCTCATCGTCTCGACCGGGCTCGGCGAGTTTCTCCCGGACGACGATCTCGCGCGGTTCTACGCCACGTGTCATTCCGCGCTGAAGCCCGGCGGGCGGTTCGTGACGTCCGGCATGTCGCGCAGCAAGCTGGCCGACCGACTGCTACGAGAGCTCGCCGAGCTGCACACGCACTATCGCGACGCGGGCGCGCTATCCGCAGCGCTCGAGGCAGCCGGCTTCACCGGCATCACCGTGGAGCCGGACCGGTTCGGGCTGCAGTGGCTGGCCAGCGCAATGCGTCCGCTGGAGGCAGCGTGACGGTGTACGAGCAGCATCTCGCTTCCGCCGAGCAGGCGGCATGGCCGCTGGAGACGAGCGTCCGGTGGGACGATATAGACGTCGCCGCCGCGCGGCGCGAAGAGCACATCCTCTCGGCGCTGCACGACGCAGCCTTGATCGAAGGGTACCTACCGGTGTTCGCGCCGCGGCTGATGCAGCTGCTGTGGGACGACATAGACGCGACGGCGGTGCTCTCCCTCGAGCTGTACGAGGGACTGCGGCATTACACGGCGCTCAAGCGATACCTGCACGCCGTCGGCTACGAGCCGGCGATCGTCTCGGAGGAGCGGATGGTGGCCGCGCGCGAGCGCGCGCTCGCGGGTCCCAGGCAGGCGGACGATCCGCTCGCGCAGCTCACCAACTTCGCCTGCTCCGAGCTGTTCGCCGCGTATTTCTTCCTGCGACTGTCGCGGGAGACGAAGGAGCCGGTGCTGCGCGAGCTGCTCGAGCGGATCTCACGGGACGAGTTCCGGCACGCGGCGGCGGGCGGCGACCTGCTCGCCAAGCGCGTGCGCGAGGATCCGGCGGCGGCCGAAGCGATCCTGACGGCCGCGCGAAACTTCCGCCACTACGGCGCGGACGTCGTGGACGTGCCGGTGGCGACTGCCAACGACTTCGAAGCGATAGCAGCGATGAACCGGCTGATCCGCCAGGCGTGCGGCGTCTCGCCGAGCCAACACATACAGGGAGCAATCGATGGCTGAAGTATCCGACAACGACATCTGGATCCTGAGCTACTACCGGGAATCCGAGCTGGCTGGCTCCCTCGTGATGGGCCGGCTGTCGCAGGAGACCGACGACGACGCGCTGCGCGCGAAGCTGACCGAGCACTGCGCCGAGGAAGCGCGGCATGCGTCGCTGTGGGGCGACACGATCATCGAGTTGGGCGCCCTCCCCCGCCGTGTGCGCGAGACGTATCAGACGCGGTATCAGGAGCGGCTCGGCGCGCCGCGCACGATGCTGGACGTCCTGGCGCTCACGCAGGTGTTCGAGCGGCGGGTGGTACGCCACTTCGCGGCCCATCTGACGTGGCCCGATACGCATCCCGTGATCCAGCGCACTTTGCGCACGATGATCGCCGACGAAGCCGGCCACATCAGCTGGGTCCGCGACTGGCTCAACGCGTACGCGGTGCAGCACGGCAAGATCGTCGTGCAGTCGAAGCTCCGCGAATACGAGGCGGTGGACCGTGAGGTTTACGCGGAAGTCATGGAGTGGCGCGACCGGATGGGCGAGCTGCTGCGGTGCGACACCATGCCGACCGAGGACCGCAGCGCGGCGAGCGTGGTGGCGTTCGTCGCCGAGCAGCTCAACGTGCCCCGCGCGTCGCTGTCGCTGCAAAGCTCGCTGTCGTCTCTTGGCGTCAACTCGCTCGATCTGGTGATGCTCGTCGCCGCGCTGGAGGAGCGCTTCCGCATCGAGCTCGAGCCCACCGAAATACACCACCTGCGCACTTTGGGCGACCTGGCTGCTCACGTGGATCGCTCCCAGGACGCGGACGGACGCGCAAGCCCGGCGAATCGCGTCGCATGAGCATCCAGGCGCCGCCCCGGCTTGGCCTGCCTCCGCCGCGGCAAACTTGAGGTAGGTTATGCAGATGACGATGCTGCGGGACGAGCTGCAGACGGCACTCGGCAACGGGTACACGGTAGAGCGTGAGCTCAGCGGCGGAGGGATGTCCCGCATCTTCGTGGCAGACGAGTCCGGCCTTGGACGCAAGGTCGTGATAAAAGTCCTGCCGCCGGAGATGCAAGCCAGCATGAGCGTCGAGCGCTTTCTTCGCGAGATTCAGGTCGCGGCGCAACTCCAGCACCCGCACATACTTCCGTTGTTGACGGCGGGAACCACTCCGTCGTCTCCATTCTTCACCATGCCGCTCGTACACGGCGAGCCGCTCGACGTCCGGCTCAGCCGCGACGGCGTGCTGCCGGTGCGGGAGACTGTGCGCCTACTTCGCGAAGTCGCATCCGCTCTCGCGTACGCGCACGAGCACGGCGTGGTTCACCGCGACATCAAGCCGGCCAACATCATGTTGTCCGGCGATTCCGCGATGGTCACGGATTTCGGTGTCGCGAAGGCGCTGAACGCGGGCGGAGCCGACACGGTCGGCACCCTCACAGTAGCCGGCTTTGGCCTCGGAACTCCGGCCTACATCTCGCCCGAACAGGCGGCCGCGGACCCCGGCGCGGATCACCGGTCTGACATTTATTCCTTCGGAGCCATGGCGTACGAGCTGCTGAGCGGCACTACGCCGTTCGGCGCGCGTTCACCGCAGCGCCTGTTCGCCGCGCATCTCACCGAAGAACCGAAGCTTCTGGGAGACATCCGGCCCGGACTGCCGCAACCGCTCGCCTCGCTCGTGATGAAATGTCTCGAGAAGGATCCTGCCGACAGGCCGGCGAACGCGAAAGAGATCGTTCGCGCACTCGATCTTCTCGCCACGCCTTCGGGCTCTTTTGGCGTGACGGGCGAGCACGTCGCCGAGAGGCATCAGCCGTCCATTGCGGTCATGCCATTCGCGAACCTCAGCTCCGATCCGGAGAATGAATTCTTTTCCGATGGAGTGACCGAGGAGATTCTCAACACGCTTGCGGCGCTAGCGGGTATTCGCGTCGCCGCACGGACTTCCTCGTTCGCATTCAAAGGCGAGCGTGTCGACGTGCAGGAGATCGGCAGACAGCTCGGCGTCGAGAGCGTCCTGGAGGGGAGCGTTCGGAAGGCGGCGAAGCGCGTGCGGATTTCCGCGCAGCTGGTGAACGTTGCGGACGGCTGCTGCCTCTGGTCGGAGCAGTACGACCGCGATCTGGAGGACATTTTCGGGATACAGGACGAGATCGCGCGGACGATCGTCGGGCATCTGCGCGTCCGGATTTCGGGCGCGCAGGAGGCGCGGCTCGAGAAGCGACATCCCGGCTCGGTCGAAGCGTACGAGCTGTATTTGCGAGGGCGGCACTGCTGGAATCAGCGCGGCATGCTGCCCAAGGCGGTGCGCTACTTCCGGGAGGCGATGCAGAAGGATCCGTCTTACGCGCTGGCGCACCACGGGCTCGCCGATGCGTACGGAGTTCTCGGGCTGTACGCGTTTGCGCCTTCCGCTGTCGTGATGCCGAAGGCACGGAGGCTAGCGGAGCGGGCCGCGGAGCTCGATCCCTCGCTTGCGGAAGTCCACACCACGCTCGGATTCATCCAGACGCTGGCGTGGGACTGGGCGGGAGCGGAGCGCTCGTTTCAGCGCGCGCGCGAGCTCAATCCGCAGTACGCGTTGGCGTACAGCTTCTCCGCGTGGCTGCTCACGACGGTCGGGCGGGGTCAGGACGCGATCGACGCGGCGCGTCACGCCCAGTCACTCGATCCGCTCTCGCCAGTGACAAACGGGATTCTCGCACTCGTGCTATACCACGCGCGGGACTATACCGAGGCGATCCGCCAGAGTGCGCGCGTGCTCGACCTGGAGCCGAACTCGTTCCTCGCGCTAATGGCAAGCAGCCTGTCGTACGGCGCGAAGGGCCAATCCGCCGAATCTATCCGCGCGGCCGAGCGCGGCGTGGCGCTGTCGCCGGAAGTCCTGTTCCTGCGGGCGCTTCTCGGCACGGCGTACGCCAAAGGCGGCCAGACGGACGGCGCGCGCGTCATCCTCGCCGACATGGAGCGCCGCGCGGAATCGCACTACGTCGCACCAGTGCTCCGATCGTGGATCCTCGCGCAGCTCGGCGAGACCGACCGCGCTTTCGAGACCCTGGATGAGGCGTACGCGGAACGTGCGTGCACACTCGGCCTCGGCATGCGCTTCCCGCTGTACGATTCGCTGCGAGATGATCCTCGCTTCCCTCAGCTGTTCGGAAAGCTCGGCCTTCGCGACCTCGGAGCTACCGGATGCTGACGTACCTGAGAATCGCCGCGAGCTGGCCTTCGCCGTCTAATCCGGCCTCGGCAATAACACGCGCCCCCGGCCCGCTCCCCGGGTATCGCCCGTGGTAGAACGGGTGCAGCGTCAGTGATCTGCCGAGGTCGGAGCGGATCCAGCGATACATCGTGGGAAGCGTGAACCCGGTCACTCCCATCGCGTGCATCGCGACGCGCTCCGGAAATATCTCCTCCCGCTCCAGCGGAGACTTGAGGTCGAACAGCTCCGTGCTCGCCACGTAGTACACGTCCAGGTTGATTCCCTTGGCCGCGAGCAGCGGCAGCGTCTGCTCGACGAAGGCGTACGCGACCCCCGATTCCTGGAGCACGATCGCCCCTTCGCTCTTGCCGTTCGCGCTAAGCAGCCTGTACACACCTTGCGCGGCATCCGACGCCGGCGCGAGGCCGAGCGCCTCTCTGTCCGGCACGAGCTCTGAGGGGCGGCTGACGAACGGCGCGATGACCGCGGGCGAGCTGCGAAGTGCTGCGGCCAGCAGCGGCCAGATCTCCTGCGGTTCCCACGGCGTGAGCGTGATCATCGCCCCCGTCGGAAAGTTCTCCTGCAGCAGCTGGAGCGGCTGCGGGTCGGCGTGCGTCGGTCCGTCCTCGCCGGTCTTGAGTCCCGCGTGGGCGCACACGAGCATGAACGGGCGATACGGGCCCGGGTCGATCGCCTGCCGCGCCTGGTTGCCGATCGCATGCAGCCTCGCGGCGATGTGTCCGAGGGGCGCGATGAACGCCGCGTAGGACGAGCCGACGCCGATGTGGTGCCCGAACGTGGAGATGCCGGAGAGAATGCCCGCCATCGCGTCTTCGCAAATACCGCCCGTCGAGAGCGTGCGCGACGCGGGATTGGTGCGCGCGTTGAAGTAGCCCGGCGCGAGACCAGCCGTCGCTTCGTTCAGGCTCGTCGAACCGAGCAGGTCAGCGGCGGATATGAACAGCGCGCCGTGACTCTCGCGGTTCAGGTACCCGAGCACCTTGCCGAGCTGGCCGCGCAACGTCGTGGACGTGCCCGGCGCCAGCGCGAGCTCCGGCGGCGGCGCTTCGGACCGAGCCAGCTCGAAGACCGTGAGGATGTCGGGCGAGCTTTTCGCGAGCCGCCGGTCGCGGTCGTACAGCCGTTCGCGGGAAGCCGCTATTCGCTCGACCATCCGCGAGACGAGCTGCCGGGTCTCGGCCAGCGCCTTCCCGATGGCGGACAGCGCCTGCCAGAAGCAGCCTTCGACGATCTCCGGGTGCGCGCCGGCGCCGCAGCGTGGATTCGCCGAATCGCACGCAGGCAGCCCGGCCGGGCTCTCCGGAAAGAGCGGCGCCATCGCGGCGTAGAATCCCGCAGCGCACAGCTTGTGTCCCGCGCCGTGCGACGCGCGCCCTTCGATCCCGTACCGCCAGCCCTTGGTCGTGCGGTACACGATGGCGGTCGGCTGCCCGTTGTCCATGGCCAGCGCCGCGCGCTGCGCGGCCACGATCTGCTGGAAGCTCGTCCCGTCGGGCACGGAGATGACGTTCCAGTCGTTGAGATAAAACAGCTCGCCCGGGGTCCATTGCACGTAGTCGCCGGGGGTTACGCCTTCGCGGGTGACGTGATCGGAATCGATGGAGGCCTGGTTCCAGTCCAGGTGCACGACGACGTTGCCGAGCGACGCCGTGCCCGCCGCGGCGAGCGCTTCGGCGACGCGGCCGGGCGTCAACCCTCCCTCTCCTTCGACAATGTGCACGCGCGGAGGATCGTCCGGATAGCAGTCGGCGGCGGCGAAGGCGAGGCCGATGGACGACGCGAGCCCGACACCCGACGCGCCGGTGGCGAGCCGTACGAACGGAGTCGCCGGAGTCGGATGTCCGTCGAGCGGCTTGGACTGCAGCGAGTGCGCCAGCGGAGCGGGTCCGGCCGGATTCCGGCGGAAGCCGAGCAGGTCCTCCAGGCGGAGCTGCAGTCCGATATCGGTCGGCAGCAACGACGTGTCTCCGATCCGGACGATCTCATTCCTGAGCGCCCACATCGAGTACAGGCCGAGTGCCTTGTGGCCGGCCGCGTAGGAGATGATGTCCGCGCGCTCGGACAGCGGGTCGGAGAAATCGTAGTCCATCGCGTCGAACAGCAGCGCCGACACGAACCTCCCCGAAGAAATCGATCCGCCGGGGTGACCCGACATCGGGACGTAGTTGTACATGATCGCGCAGAGAGAGCGGTAGATCATGTCGAGCAGCTCGAACGCCTCGACTTCCTGCTCGCTCAGCGGCGCGGGCGTATCCTCTCCCACGCAGATCCAGCGTCCGCGGCGGACGCCGAAGGGCACGGCCGCGTGGCCGTTTCTCAGCATCTGGCGCGACGCGATACGCAGCGGGTCCAGCGTAGCCGTCAACATAGGTTGCGTCCCTCCTTCACGAACGCGCGGAAGCCGTCGGCGTCCCCACTCGCCCGCTCGATCCTCGTCATGCCCAGCCCGAGCTGCTCCATCGAGGTCGCGATGGACAGCCGCAGATAGTGCTTGCCCTCGCTCCCGAGCCGGCCGAACGACTTCCGGTCGAGCGCCGCAACGTGGTGCTTGAAGAGCAGGAAGCGTTGGAAAAGCGTGGACGGCGTGGTGGCGTCGCGCAGCTCGGGAGGCAGCGCGCCGTGCGCCTCGATCGCGCCGAGATTCTCGCACACCCCGGCGATGTTCGGAAAGACGTAGAACGCTCCCTTTGGGTTCTGGCAGCGGACGCCGTCGATCGCGTTGAGCGCGGCCACGACGAAGTCACGCCGTTGCGAGAACGCCGCCACCATCTCGGCGATGGCGATGTCGCTCTCCGGCGACTCGAGCGCGACCTTCGCGCCCATCTGGTTGTAGCCGGGGACGCAGGAGAAGTAGTTGATGTTAAGGTTCTTGAAGACCGCAGCTTCTTCCGCGGTCGGAAAAACCGCCCAGCCGAGGCGGCCGCCGGTCCAGGAATACGACTTCGAGACGCCCGATACGATGATCGTGCGCGCTTCCATTCCCGGCACCGACGCGATCGACTCGTGCCTCTCGCCGTCGAACAGGATCCGCTCGTACACCTCGTCGGAGTACACGCGGACGTCGGGCGTGGTCTTCGAGAGAACTACCCCAGCGATCTCCTCGAGCTGCGACCGGCTCGCCACTCCGCCGGTGGGATTCGAGGGGGAGTTGACGTAGATGAGCTTGGTGCGGCCGGTGACGAGCCGATCGAGATCGGCGCCGCGGAAGTTGAAGCCCGTGCTCTCCTCGAGGTGCAGCGGGACCGCCGTCGCTCCGATGTAGCGCACGAACGACTCGTAGATCGGAAAGCCGGGGCTCGGGTAGATGATCTCGTCGCCCGCGTTGCAGTAAGTCTGCTGCGAAAACCCGATGGGCGGCTTGGCGCCGGGAAAGACGACGACGCGGTCCGGCGTGATGCGGATCCCGCGAGCCGCTCCCATCGTGTGCGCGATCGCTTCGCGCAGCGGGAGGATCCCCTGCGGATCGGTGTAGTGCGTGTTGTCGTTGTCTATCTGCCGCTTCACTTCTTCCGCGATGTGCCGCGGGAGCGGGAAGTCGGGCTCTCCGAGGTTGCAGCGCACGACCTGGTGCCCCTGGTCCTCGACTTCCTTGATGAACGGTCCGACCTTGAACGCGTTCTCGGTATCGATCATCGCAACGCGGTCCGCGAACAGCGGGCGCGCTTGCTGCGAGGTAGCGGCAGCCGTGGCCATCGGTGGTTACCCGGGTTATTGGGTGTATTTCCGCTCGATGGGTGTAGTCTGCGCGGTCGGGTACCTCCCCGCTGTAGGGCGAAGCGCGGAATCCGGGTGAGGGATGCCCTTACTTAAGCACAAAAAAGGGCCCCGGTCTCCCGGAGCCCTTTCTCGAATCCCGCCGGTGCGCGTGCTGTTAGCACGCAGCACGCAGCGCTGTTAGTACATCCCGCCCATGCCACCGCCGCCCGGCATCGCCGGCGCGGAGCCCTTTTCTTCCTTCTTCTCGACGATCAGCGCTTCGGTCGTGAGCAGGAGGCCCGCGATGGACGCGGCGTTCTGCAGCGCGGTACGCGTGACCTTGGTCGGGTCGATGACGCCGGCCTGAACCAGATCCTCGTACTCGTCGGTGAGAGCGTTGTAGCCGTACGCGGCGTCCTTCGACAGCCGCACCTTCTCGATCACGATCGATCCTTCACCGCCCGCGTTGGCGACGATGATGCGCATCGGCTCCTCGATCGCCTTGCGGACGATCTCGACGCCGATCTGCTCGTCGGAATCTTCCAGCTTCAGCGCCTTCAGGACCTTCTGCGCGCGGATGAAAGCCACGCCGCCGCCGGGGACGATTCCTTCCTCGACCGCCGCGCGCGTCGCGTGCAGCGCGTCCTCGACTCGCGCCTTCTTCTCCTTCATTTCGCTCTCGGTCGCGGCACCGACGTTGATCACGGCCACACCGCCCGCGAGCTTCGCCAGACGCTCCTGGAGCTTCTCCTTGTCGTAGTCCGACGTGGACTTCTCGATCGTCGTGCGGATCTCCTTCACGCGGCCCTGGATCTGCTCCGTGTCGCCCGCGCCGTCGATCAGCGTGGTGTTGTCCTTGTCGATCACGATGCGCTTGGCCGAGCCGAGGTCGGTTACGACCGCGTTCTCGAGCTTGAAGCCGACTTCCTCGGAGATGACCGTTCCCTTCGTGAGAACCGCCACGTCCTGCAGCATCGCCTTGCGGCGGTCGCCGAAGCCCGGGGCCTTGACCGCGCAGACGCGCAGCGTGCCGCGGAGCTTGTTCACGACCAGCGTCGCGAGCGCCTCGCCCTCGACATCCTCGGCGATGATGAGCAACGGCTTGCCCAACTGCGCGACCTTCTCCAGGATCGGGAGCAGGTCCTTCATCGAGGAGATCTTCTTGTCGTGGATCAGGATGAGCGCGTCTTCGAGGATCGCTTCCATCTTGTCCGGGTCGGTGACGAAGTACGGCGAGAGGTAGCCGCGGTCGAACTGCATTCCGTCCACCGTCTCCAGCGTGGTCTCGAGGCCCTTCGCCTCTTCGACCGTGATGACTCCATCCTTGCCGACCTTCTCCATCGCTTCGGCGATCAGGTCACCGATCTCCTTGTCGTTGTTGGCGGAGATGGAACCGACCTGGGCGATCTCCTTCTTGCCCTTGGTTGGGACGGAGATCTTCTTGAGCTCGTCCACGACCGCGGTGACGGCCTTGTCGATGCCGCGCTTGAGCGCCATCGGGTTGATGCCGGCGGTGACGTTCTTGAGGCCTTCGCGGAAGATCGCCTGCGCGAGCACTGTGGCGGTGGTGGTGCCGTCGCCAGCGAGGTCGGACGTCTTGGTCGCGACTTCCTTGACCATCTGCGCGCCCATGTTCTCGAGCGCATCGGCGAGCTCGATCTCCTTCGCTACGGTGACCCCGTCCTTGGTGACGGTCGGGGCACCGAACTTCTTGTCGATGACGACGTTCCTGCCCTTCGGTCCGAGGGTGACCTTCACCGCTTCGGCCAGCTGATCTACGCCGCGCTTGAGCGCCGCGCGCGCATCAACGTTGAAATGGAGTTCTTTGGCTGCCATGGATATTCTCTCTGGTTAGCTGATAATCGCGAGCACGTCCGATTCACGAAGAATCAGGACCGTCTCGCCATCGATGGTGACTTCGGAGCCGCTGTACTTGCCGTAGAGGACACGGTCGCCCGCCTTCACTTCCATGGGGACGCGCTTGCCTTCCTCGAAGCGGCCGGGGCCGACGGCGATGATCTCGCCCTGCTGCGGCTTTTCCTTGGCCGTGTCGGGGATGAACAGTCCGCCGCGCATGGTCTCGGTGTCCTCGAGCGGGCGAACGACTACACGATCGGCCAGCGGGCTGGCCTTCGTGGCCGTGGCAGTTTTGGTTGCCATAGGGTGGTGAATCCTCCAGAACGGTTGTTGGTTTTTTGGGTTCTTGGTCCGGGGGAAAAACGGCGACCAATAACCGATCAATTGCGTCGTTAGCACTCGCGTTTTCAGAGTGCTAACAGTAGAAAGTTAGCGAGATCGGCGGAGAAGTCAACCCTCGGCCACGCAATCCACACGCCAGGAAAGGACTTGAAATTACAACGAGTTATGTGGGGCCACTTAAAGTGGTTTCTCCCCTCCTACCTGCCGTGCTATCGAGTGAGGTTCCGCAGCACCTTCGTCCATTCGCAGGCCCGCGGCGAAGCGCTGGACGCCTTTGTGAAAGCCGTGTTGCAAGGAATGCCGGGCTCGCCGTAGAATGCGGCAAGCCTTCATCGCCGACCCACAGTCTTCAGGAGCCGTCGTGCCCCGTGCTGCTTCCGTTCTTCTCGTCGCCATGCTGGCGTTCAATCCAACCGTTGCGGCGGTTCATGCGCAGGCCTCACCCGCCCCGCCAGCCGTCATGCCGGTCATCGTCACCGCTCCCCGGGCGGCCGCGGCGGACGTCGAGTCCATCGACGCCATCATCACCGCGCTGTACGACGTCATCTCCGGCGGCGTCGGCCAGGCGCGCAACTGGAATCGCATGCGCTCCCTGTTCGTCCCGGGCGGCAAGCTGATGCCAACGATCCCGCGCCCCGACAGCAGCATCGGAATGCGCATCCTCAGCGTCAACGACTACATCGCGGGCTCGGGGCCGCAGCTCGAGCGCGTGGGCTTCCGCGAGCGGGAGATAGCGCGACGCGTGGAGCAGTTCGGGCACATCGCGCACGTCTTCAGCACGTACGAGGGGCGAACCGAGACGGACAGCGCGGTGATCCGCGGAATCAACAGCATTCAGCTCATGAACGACGGCACGCGCTGGTGGGTGGTGTCCGTCTTCTGGGAAGCGGAGCGTCCGAACAATCCGCTGCCGCCGCGCTACCTGCGAAATGAGCAGTGACGGTCGAGCCCAACCACCACTGTCTTTTCTCCAACCCAGACGCGTGACTCGCCCCACGGAATCCGACCTCATGCGACCCGTGTACCGCTTCGCGCTATCCGCCCTGCTCATCGCCGCGCTGCCGGCCGCCGCGACGGCGCAGGCAACGCTACCCGAGCGCCCCTTCGGCACCCTCCGCGAACAGGCGGATACGCGGCAACGCTGGCTGGAATCCAGAATGGTCACGGTTCTGCCTGCGCTCATGCGCAAGTACGGCGTGGACATGTGGGTGATACCCATGCGGGAGTACAACGAAGACCCCGTGTTCACGTCCCTGGTGTCGCCGACGACTTTCGCCGCGCGCCGCAGAACCGTCTACGTCTTCTCGCTGCGCGCCGATTCCGTCGAGCGGATCGCGCTCGGCGGCAGCTCACAGGGCGGCGTGTATACGGCCGTGCGGTCCACCCAACCCGCCGCGGGCCCGGCCGGCGCGCGCGCCGAACGCAACGCCGAGCTCTGGGGCGACGAGCAGTGGATTGCCCTCAAGCAGGTGATCGAGGAGCGCGATCCTCGGACGATCGCGGTGAATGTGTCCAGTGTCTTTGCTTTCAGCGACGGGCTCACCGCGGGCGAGCTGGAGGGAATGACCGAGGCGCTGGGCGAAAGGTGGACGAGCCGGTTCGTGCGCCACGACGGGCTGGCCGTGGATCTGATCGCCACCCGCCTGCCGGAGGAAGCGGTGTTCTACCGGCGGCTGCAGGAGGTCGCGTGGGAGATCATCGGTACGGCATTCTCGAGCGCGGTCATCAGCCCGGGCGTGACGCGCACGGACGACGTTGTGTGGTGGATGCGGCAGCGCGTGAACGATCTGGGGCTCGGCAGCTGGTTTCAGCCGTCCGTCGAGGTCCAGCGGCGCGGCGTGAGCGCTGCCGAGCTCGGCGCGAATCCGCTCATCCAGCGCGGCGACGTGCTGCACTGCGATTTCGGCGTAGTCGCCCTGGGCCTGCACACCGATACCCAGCACATGGGATACGTCCTCCTGGAGGGGGAGACCGCTCCCCCGCCGGGACTGGTCGCCGCGCTGCGTCGAGGCAACCGCCTCCAGGACGTCGTGATGGACGAGCTCAGGCCCAGGCGGACGGGCAACGAAGTGCTGCAGTCCTCACTCGCGCGGATGCGGGCCGAAGGAATCGACGGAACCGTGTACACGCATCCGATCGGAATGCACGGCCACGGTGCCGGGCCGCTGATCGGCCTGTGGGATCGTCAGGACGGCGTGTCCGGCCGCGGCGACGCGAGGATCATCCCGTCAATGTGGTTCTCCATCGAGCTTCAGGCCACGTCGCCGGTGCCCGAGTGGGATGGCCAGCGCGTCCGGATGGCGCTTGAGGAAGACATGACGATCGACGCGGCCGGGAGGAATGCATGGGCTCTCGGCCGGCAGACTGAATTTCACCTGGTACGCTGATTTCGCACACCGTCGATGAAGAAGGCGCCGATCCGCCCCGCGACCCTGGCGCTGGTTCCCGCGTTCGAGGTATTCGCGAGCAGCGCCACGACGATGCGCTGGTCGGGCAGGAGCAGCAGGTATGTGCTGCCGCCGACCGCGCCGCCGGAGTGGCCGACGGTGCGGCGGCCCGTCGAGTCGCGCCCGACGCTCCAGCCGATGCCGTATCCCGTCTCGCTTCCGGCGGAGGTCTTCTGCGAGGTGTGCAGCAGCGCGAGAGTCTCCGCCTTCAGGAATCCGGGCTGGAGGTGCGCCGATCCGAAGCGCACGATATCCTCGGCGGTCGACATGAAGCCACCGCCGGCCCACTTCACGCTGTTGTCGACGTACGGCGAGTTGACCAGCTGACCGTCCCGACCGCGCTGGTAGAACCGCGCGCGATACGGAATGATGCTGTCCGGGTGCTCGGCGACCGTGTGGCGCATCCCGAGCGGAGTGAAGACGCGGTCGCGCATGTAGCGGAGGAAGTTCTCCTGCGCCGCGCCCTCGATGACGGCGGAGACGAGATTCCAACCGTAGCTCGAGTAGGCGTAGCGCGTGCCGGGCTGGTGCCGCAGCGAGTCGTTCGCGAACACGGCGAGCGCCGCTGTGACGCTGGGATACGCGATCGCGGACTCGAACTCGTTGCCGTTGTAATGGCGGATACCGGCGAGGTGTCCCGCGAGCAGCCGCGTCGTGATCGGCCAGGGCTTCTGCGGAAAGGTCGGGACATAGCGCTGGACGGGCGCGTCCAGGTCGAGCCGGCCCTGCTCGACAAGCAGGCCGAGCGCGGCCGCGGTGACGGGCTTGGAGATGCTGGCGATGCGGAAGCGCGTGAGCGGCGTGACGGGGACGCGGTTCTCGACATCCGCGAGCCCGAATCCTTCGCTCTAGATGATCTCGCCGTCCAGGGCGACGGCGACGGAGAGGCCGGGGAGGCGCCGCTCGCTGACGAGTTGCGCCGCGACGGCGCGGGCGCTGTCGATCGCCGCTCCGAAGAGGGAGTGGGCTCCGGCGCTCGCGTACGGGGGGCCCTGGGCACGCGCGGTGCTCGCAATCGGGGCGGCGACGACGACCAGAGCGAGGAGCAGTGCGGAGATGGCGGCCGGCAGCGCTCGAAGCGGTCGAGGCCGGGGAGAGGACATCGGTGCTCCGGGTGAGAGTGGAGGGCAGGTAAAATCTACCGCCGGACGAGAACGGTCCAGGGACATGAAAAAGCGGCGGAGCCCGCGCTCCGGTGTTAGCGTATGCGTGCCCAAAGGAGGCAAACTTATGAACCCCGCTTCACGGCTTTTCACGCTCCCGCTGTTCGCATTCCTCGGTCTCACCGCGGCCTGCGCCGCCGGCACCACGCAGCGCGAGCCCTCGGACCGCGGCATGGTAACGAGCGAGGACCTCGCGAATCCGAACGAGCCGATCGAGGTCACCCTCCAGAAGAAGGTGCCCGGGCTCATCGTGACGCGGACCGCCGATGGTGAGATCGCGCTCGAGATCCGCGGTGGCACGTCGTTCCGCGGAGCCGACTCGCCACCGCTCTGGATGCTCAACGGCCAGCCTTTCGAACCGGGGCCCGGCGGCGTTCTTTCCGGCGTCACCCCGCAAAACATAGAGTCGATCAGGATCCTGCGGAGCGCCGAGGCGGCACTGTACGGCAGTCGAGGTGCGCACGGGGTGATCGAAATAACGACCAAGCGGGCGGATCGTAAGCCGACGCCCTGAGGCGCATGCGTGAATTCACTTCACTGATTTTCGTCGCGGCGGCAGCCGTCGCGACGATCGCCTCCCCCGGCATCGCCCAGTCAGGGTCCGTCCTCCCGGCTGACGCAGCGCTACAGCGGGCAGGCTACGAAGATTACCGGCACGGGATCGGCACGCTCGATGATGGCGTGCTGCGCATCAAGCTCGAAGCGCGTGCCGCCACGTGGAATCCATGGGGCGAGAACGGCGCCACGCTCCGCACGCACGTGTTCGCCGCTGACGGTGCCGCGCCGCGCACGCCGGGTCCACTGATCCGCGTCACTGCGGGGACACCCGTGCACCTGACGGTCAAAAACTCGCTTCCGCACGTGCTAGCCTTGCGCGGACTGCGCGATCGCGGAGCGATCCCAGCGACCGCGCCGTCCTTCACCGCTCTCGCTATCGATTCGGTGACGGTCCTGCCGGGGGAAACGGCGGAGGTACGGTTCACTCCCACCGAGCCCGGAACCTTCCTTTACTACGGCCGTACGATCGCGGCCGGCGAGCCCCCGGCTCCGACGCCCTTCCCAGTGCGGAGCGCCGATCGCGCGCTGTGGGGCGTGTTGCTCGTGGACCCGCCTGGAGGCGCGCCGCGCACCGCTCCCGACGAGCGCATCTTCGTGATCACGCACTGGGCCGAGCGCCGGCTCCCGGGAACGTACCTTCCTGCGACGCGGTTCTTCATCAACGGCCGCTCGTGGCCGCACACCGAGCGGCTCGAGTACTCGCAGGGCGACACCGTCCGCTGGCGCGTGATCAACGTCACGGGACGCAACCATCCGATGCACCTGCACGGCGCGTACTTCAGCGTGGACGCCAGGGGCGACCAGCTGCGGGAGGTGGTGTTCCCTGCCGCGCAACGGCGACTCGCCGTGACGGAGACGCTCACCACCACGCAGACGATGCGGCTGTCGTGGGTGGCGCACGAGCCGGGGAACTGGCTTTTCCACTGCCATTTCATGCGGCACATGTCGTGGTTGCAGTCGTCCGCGCCCGACGCGCCGCCAGACCGGCACGCGCCGCACGAAAGCGCGGGTGAGCATTTGATGGGCGGCCTGGTGCTGGGAATCCACGTGCGGCCCACACCGGGCAATGAGGCGCCCGCCGAGCGCGCGCGCCGGCGGCTGGACCTGAACATCACTCGCAAAGGCAAGGTGTTCGGCGACGCGCCGGGCTATGGCTTCGTGCTGCAGGACGGCGAGCGCGCGCCCGCCGCGGACTCGATTCGCTTTCCGGGGAGTCCGATCCTGCTTACGCGCGGGGAGCCGACCGAGATCGTAGTGCACAACCGCGCGGACGTTCCCCTCGGCGTGCATTGGCACGGTCTCGAGCTCGAGAGCTGGGCCGACGGCGTTCCCGGATGGAGCGGCTCGCCCGGACGGGTGACCAACGCGATCGCGCCGGCGGATTCGCTGCGCGTGCGCATGACTCCGCCGCGCTCCGGCACGTTCATGTATCACGTGCACAGCGAGCCCGGGCACCAGCTCGCGCAGGGGATGTACGGCCCGCTGCTGGTGCTCGAGCCAGGCCATGATTGGAATCGCGACGCCGACCGCGTCTTTCTGCTCGGCTCGCTGGGCACGGGCGAGGATCCTCCTCCCGCGATCAACGGCGAGCTGGAACCGGCGCCAATCGAGCTGCGGACCGGCACGACGTACCGCCTGCGGTTCATGCACATCAGCCCCGACGACGACAAGGAGGTCTCGCTCGTCGCCGGCGACAGCGTGCAGCAGTGGCAGATCGTCGCCAAGGACGGAGCGGACCTACCGCCGACGCAAGTCCGCGCGCTGCCAGCACGGCTGCGAATCAACGTCGGCGAGACGTACGACTATCTGTGGACGCCCGGGCCCGGTGAATTCGCGCTACAGGTAGTGACGACGTTCGACCAGGGTGTCGGCGCCTTCCCGCGCCGCGCGCCGCCGCCGCACACCGCGAGAATCCGCATCACCGTGCGCTGAGCGGCATGGATCCGCTGACGCACACGATGGCGGGCGCCGTGCTGGCGCGGGCGGGGCTGGATCGCGGCGGCACTCTCCCGCTCGCCGCCGCCACGCTCGTGCTCGCGGCCAATGCGCCCGACATTGACATCTTCGCGATGTTCGCCGGCTCGTACGCCGGACTCGCGTTCCGCCGCGGATGGACGCACGGACCGATCGCGGTGGTGCTACTCCCGCTCGCGCTCACCGGCGTGATGCTCGCCTGGGACCGGTGGGTTAGGCGGCGCGGCGAGCGCGGCACCACGCGCGCACCGCTGGACGCCCGCGCGACGCTGCTCATCGCATTCATCGGAGTGGTGAGCCACCCGGCGCTCGACTGGCTCAACACGTACGGCATACGGCTGCTGCTACCGTTCAGCGGGAAGTGGTTCTACGGCGACGCCGTGTTCATCATAGACCCGTGGCTCTGGCTGCTGCTCGCCGCCGCGCTCGTCCCCTGGCGCCGCACGCGCCGCCGAGTGCGGATCTTCGGAGCGGCCGCGGCCGTGTATTTGGCCGCGATGATCGGCGCGAGCATCCTTGCAGAGTCGATCACGCGGCGCGCGGCGGAGGCCGCCGGCATCACCGGCATCGAGGAAGTGATGTACCAGCCCGCGCCCGCGCAGCCGCATCGCGGGAGCGCCATCGTCGCGACGGGCGAAGCCTACGCCCTCGGAGACTTCGAGTGGATCTCGTCCGCGTCGAGCCGCGTGACGTTCCGCAGCGATCCGATCCCGCGCGGAGACTGGACGACGGGCGAGGTCCGTGAAGCCATGACGGATCAGCGTGTAGGCGACTTCCTCGTCTGGTCGCGCTTCCCCTTCGTCCGAATCGAGCGCGGATCCGGCGCCACAGCGGTGTTCTTCGGCGACGCGCGCTTCGTGGACGTTCGCGCCGGGTCGCTGCACGGCGTCCGCGTGGTGGTCCGCCCATGACACGACCACGCCAGGCACTGTTCCGGCCGTGCTGAGATCGGCGCTGCTGTGGGCGTCGCGGAACCGCACCATCGAGCGCCTCGTGCGCTCGAGCAGAGCGGCGCGCCCACTCGTCGCCCGCTTCATGCCGGGCGAGATGATCGCGGATGCGCTGCACGCCGCCCGGACGCTGCAGGCGGAGGGCACGCCGTCCATCATCACGTACCTCGGCGAGAACGTCGTCTCCGATGCGGCGGCGGATGAGACGGTCGCGGAATACGAGACGCTGCTCGCGGCAGTCGCGGCGCAGGGGGCCGACGCCCACGTCTCCATCAAGCTGACGCAGTTCGGCTGGGACCTCGACCGGGCGCGCGCGCTCGATCGCGTGCGCGCGGTGGCGCGGATGGCGCGGTCGGGTGGAACGACGCTCGCCTTTGACATGGAATCGTCGGAGTACGTGGATTCGACGGTGGACGCTTACGAAGCACTGGCTCGCGAATTCGACTGCGCCGCGCTCTGCCTCCAGGCATATCTGCATCGCACGCCCGCGGACGCGCACCGGCTGCTCGCCGTGCGGCCGTACATCCGCCTGGTGAAGGGAGCGTACCGCGAGCCAGCGAGCGTCGCGCTCCAGCGGCGGGAGGACGTGAGCGCCCGCTTCCGCGAGCTCGCGCGCGATCTGCTCGGCCACGCGGGCGAGGGCGTGCGCGTCGCGTTCGGCACGCACGACCTCGAATTGCTGCGGCAGGTGCGGCAGGACGCGCGAGAGCTGGCGGTGCCGCCTTGGGCGTACGAGATCCAGATGCTGTACGGGATCAACAGCGAGGCACGGCGCGCGCTCGCAGCCGAGGGCGAGCGGGTGCGGGTGCTGATCAGCTACGGCACGGCGTGGTATCCATGGTTCATGCGGCGCCTTGCTGAAAACCCGTCCAACCTGCTGCTCGTCGTGCGCAGCCTCGGCCGGCGATCCGGAAGGCGGCGCGCTTGACGGCGGGATTCTCCGGCGGCATATCTGTCGCGCCCGTCACAGCGTAACCCGGCTCAAGGAACGGAGCTCACCTGACCACCGCACCCGCAGGGCTCGTCGCAGCGCTCGCCGACCGATATCGCCTCGAGAACGAGGTCGGCGTCGGAGGCATGGCCACTGTCTATCTGGCGTACGATCTTCGCCACGATCGAAAGGTCGCGGTGAAGGTGCTGCGTCCCGAGCTGGCCGCGATTATCGGCGGCGACCGTTTCCTCGCGGAGATCCGCACCACCGCGAATCTTCAACATCCGCACATCCTCCCGCTGCACGATTCCGGCGAAGCGGACGGA
>JBPPMH010000060.1:0-11082 GCA_051305945.1 Gemmatimonadaceae bacterium | reverse complement strand
GACGCGTAGTACAGCACCTCGTCCGAATCCACGTTGCTGTGGTTGTACGGCGCGGGCACGGCTTCGGGATGAAAATCATATGGCCGCGGACAGAAGGAGCAAATAACGAACCCGTCGCCCTGAAACGTCTGGTGCACCGGAGGCGGCTGGTGCACGCGGCCCACGATCGGCTCGAAGTCGTTGATGTTGAACGCCCACGGATAGAAGTAGCCGTCCCACCCCACGACATCGAACGGATGGTGGTCCAGCACGATCTCGTTGATGCCGTTCGTCTGCTTCACCAGGATCGGGAAGTCACCCATCTCGTCGTGCGTGTGCAGCTGCAGCGGCCGGCGGATGTCGCGCTCGGAATACGGCGCGCCCTCGAGCAGCTGCCCGAACTCGTTCCGGTAGCGCGTCGGCCAGCGCACGTGGCCGCGGCTCTCGAACACCAGCAGCTTCGGCGCCTCGGCGCTGAGGTCGAGCTTGTACCGGTGCATGATCCCGCGATGGATCACGAGATAGTCGCCTTCGTGGAACGGGAGGTCGCCGAAGATCGTCTCCAGCATCCCCTGCCCCTTCGCGACGTACACCACCTCGTCGCCCTGCGCGTTGCGGTAGAAATGCGCGTCGTTCTCGTCGGGCTCGACGTACAGCATCGCGATGTCGGGGTTGAACAGCAGCGGGATGCGATCCATCGTGGGGCTGCCGCCCTTCTTCGCGCGGGCCGTAAGGAAGTGCCGGTGCTTCAACGTCTGATCGGGGTCCGGCTGATACACCACTTCCTTGATGCGCCGCGCGGACTTCACGGTCGTCGGCGGATACGTGTGGTACAGCAGCGACGACGTGCCCGTAAACCCCTCGTGCCCCATCAGCTCCTCCGCGTACAGCCCGCCGTCGGGCTTGCGGAACACGATGTGGCGCTTGCGGGGGATCTGGCCGAGGGTGTGGTAGATGGGCATGGCTTGCGGGTGACTAGTGACTAGTGACTAGTGACTAGTCACAGATTGCCTCGAAGCGCTTGCTCTCTTTCGATCGCCTCGAACAGGGCTTTGAAATTTCCTTTCCCGAAGCTGCGGGCGCCTTTGCGCTGGATGATCTCGTAAAAGACGGTGGGTCTGTCCTGAACCGGCTTCGTGAAGATCTGGAGGAGATACCCGTCAGGATCACGGTCCACGAGAATACCCAACTCCTTGAGCGGCTCCACGTCCTCGTCGATCTTGCCGACGCGCTCGATGAGGTCGTCGTAGTAGGTCGTGGGCACCCGGAGAAACTCGATCCCGCGGCGGCGCAGCTCGTTCACCGTGTGGATGATGTCGTCCGTTGAGAGCGCCATGTGCTGCACGCCAGGGCCGCGGTAAAACTCGAGATACTCGTCGATCTGCGACTTCTTCTTGCCGGCCGCGGGCTCGTTGATCGGGAACTTGATGCGCTCGTTCCCGCTGCTCACGACCTTCGACATAAGCGACGTGTACTCGGTGGAGATGTCCTTGTCGTCGAACGAGATGAGATTCTTGAACCCCATCACGTCCTCGTAGAACTTCACCCACTCGTTCATCTTGCCCAGCTCGACGTTGCCGACACAGTGGTCCACGTACTTGAGGCCGACGGGATCGGTTTGATATTCGGTGGCAACCGGGTGGAATCCCGGCATGAACAGTCCGCGGTAGTTGCGCCGCTCGACCAGCGTATGGATAGTGTCGCCGTACGTGTGGATGGCGGCGGTGATGAATTCGCCGTCCTTATCCTTGATGACTTCCGGCTCCTTCACGGACTTGGCGCCCCGCTCCACCGCGAGCTGGAAGGCCTCGCGCGCGTCGTCCACCCACAGGGCCAGGTCCCGCACTCCGTCGCCGTGCCTGTGCACGTGCTCGGCGATCGGCCCGTCCGGTCCGAGCGCGGACGTCAGCACCAGCCTGATCTTGCCCTGCTCGAGGAGATAGCTGACACGGTCACGCACGCCGGTCTCGGGGCCGCGGTAGGCGGTCACCTTGTAGCCCCACGCCGTCCTGTAATACAGGCTCGCCTGCTTGGCGTTGCCAACCCAGAACTCTATGTAATCGGTCCCGTTGATCGGGAAGACGTCAGTTGTGGTCTCGGGACCAGCCAGAGTTGCCGTACCCATCGATAGCTCCGGGAAAAGACGATCAGGGAGTCCGCGCGCCTCGCCGGACAGCCCCTTCCGCATCATAGAAAACTACCTGCTTTCTGTCTAGCGAGCACGAAACGGACCGCACTGCCAGCCGGTCAGTTCGGTCACGCTGAGCTGGCGACTTCGCAGGCCTATCAGCCGGCGCCTCGCTCCCTGCCTCTCGCCGCGGCGAGGCGGCGGGCGATCCCTCGATAAAAAGCGGCGTCGTCCGCGCGCTGCTGCTCTTCCAGCCACAGAGCTGTGGCCTCGAGCGCGTACAGGATGTTGCCGAGATAGAGCTCGGCGAGCTCCGCTACTGATTCAGGGCGATCGGGTTCGTCCAAACCGCTCAGACGGCAGTGGGGGCCGTGTGGACGCCGGTGGTCGGAATTCGCGGCGAGCCGGGACCCGTGAGGTGGACGACGACGGCGGTGATGTTGTCCACTCCGCCGCGGGCGTTGGCTTCGCTGATGAGCGAGTTCACGACGCGCGAGGGCGACGCTTTCTGCTGGAGCAGCTGCACGAGGCGCGAGTCTTCGACCATTCCGGTGAGCCCGTCGCTGGCGAGCAGGAACACGTCGCCCTCGCGCGCCTCGTCCTCGTAGATGTCCGGCTCCACCGTGGCGCTCGCGCCGAGGCAGCGCGTGATGACGTTGCTGTACGGGTGGACACGCGCCTGCTCGGGGGTGAGGAGCCCGGCGTCAACCTGCTCCTGGACGTACGAGTGGTCCGTCGTGAGCTGCCGCAGCTTGCCGTCGCGCAGCAGATAGACGCGGGAGTCCCCGATCTGGCCGATGATGTATTGATCGCCCGCGAGGAAAAGGACCGAGATGGTGGTGCCCATCCCCTGCTTGTCCACCTCGGTCAGCGTCCGCGTGTAGATCGCGTCGTTGGCGCGCCGCACGGCGTCCGCGACCCGCTCGGCGGGCGCGTCGCGCTCGAGGGGATCGTCAATGCTGATCTCCTGCGAGAGGATGTCGATCGCCATAGCGCTGGCGACTTCGCCCGCGGCGTGGCCGCCCATGCCGTCGGCGACGATGAACAGTCCCCGCTCGCGATTGGCGTTGGCGTAGAGACTGTCTTCGTTGTCGGAACGCATCCGCCCGACGTCGGTACCCATCCCGACTGCGAGCTCCACTAGTCCTCTCTCACGCCGGGATTGTTCTCCTGTGGGGTTGTCGGTGGCATCGGGTCGGGTTGCAAAGTTCCCCAAACTACCGGTCCGCCCCCACGGGCGGCAAGCGATTGCCCGCAGATGGAGTGAGAGCCTCGCCTTCCCCGAGCTGTAGCCGCCACAGCCTTTCGTAGATCCCGCCCTTGCGCACGAGCCCGTCGTGCGTACCCCGCTCGACCACTTCGCCGTGGTGCAGGACGAGGATCTCGTCGGCCGAAACGATGGTGCTCAAGCGGTGCGCCACGGCGATGGTCGTCCGCCCCGCCTGCAACACCCCCAGCGCGCGCTGGATGTCGCCTTCGATCTCGCTTTCAACTGCGCTTGTGGCTTCATCGAGAAGTAGCAACGGGGGATCTGCCGCGATCGCGCGCGCGAACGACAGGAGCTGTCTTTCACCGACACTTATGGAAGCACCACGCTCGCCGAGCACGTGGGAGTATCCCCCGGGCAGGCGGCGAACGCTAGGGTCCGCGCCCACCTGGCGCGCTGCTGATACTACGGCCGCCTCGTCCAAAGGATTCGCCAGGCGGATGTTCGTGGCGATGTCTCCGGCGAACAGGAAGATCTCCTGCTGAACATAGCCGATGACGCCGCGGAGCTCCGCCAGCGGGAGGTCCCGTATATCGGTGCCGTTCAGGAGGATGCGCCCGCGCTGGGGGTCGTAGAACCGGAGCAGGAGGTTCGCGATGGTGGTTTTTCCGGCCCCGGTGTGCCCTACCAGGGCGGTCGTCTTCCCGGGGCTGGCCGTGAAGCTCACTCCCTTGAGGACCCACTCCGGCTCTTCCCCGCCCCGGTCTTCCGCTCGGCCCGTCGCCGTGTGGGCGAACGTGTCCAGAAGCTTGAAGACGCGCTCCGATGACGCCATCGCGCTCTGGATGATGTTGTATTTCTCGGATAGGTCCTGGGACCGGCTCGAAGAACCGCCGCCCGCACGTTGCCGTACGACTCGCGCACCGTCTTCCGGAAGAGTCGCGAGACGATCAGCACGAACGGGATGACAACGAATGCGGCCGTGGCCAGCCGCCAGTCCACAATCCACATCGCGATCGCGATCGCCCGCCGGAATGGCGACGTCGATCACCTGGCGGGTAAGGAATGGGCCTACGAGCTGCAGCACTCCCTCGATGCTCAGCAGGAGTAACGCGCCTACGACGAGCCCCATGTACGGCCGGACGTACCGGAGCAGCCGCCGCATCAGCTGTGCGTCGCAGCTCTTGTCGAGTGCTTCTTCCTCGTGAATCGTCTCGGCAGGGGCGGTCATGCGGGCGGAATGCTAGCGGCGACCCCAGGTCAGAGCCAATTTGTGGGGGACGGATTTGTATGATGGTACGCAGGTTGCACTTTCGCGCACCAGCGAAGCACTGTAGCAGCGGGCCACACACTTACGGAGGTTTCATGTCCATCCTTGCCTGGATCGTGCTGGGGCTCATTGCCGGCGCGATAGCGAAAGCTCTCATGCCGGGAAATGATCCCGGCGGCTTCATCGTCACCGCGATCATCGGCATCGTGGGAGCGGTGATCGGCGGATTCCTCGGCAACACCCTCATGGGGGCGCCGCTCTCGGGATTCTCGCTCTGGAGCCTCGTGCTCGCCGTGATCGGCGCGCTGATCCTGCTCTGGGTCTACCGAATGACCACCAAAGGAAAACGAGTTCCTTGATTGGGCTAACTGCCACATAGAACTGACAAGCTGAGAGCCGCCAGCTAAAAGCTGCCAGCTGCGAGCACGGGACTCCGAACCCGCTCGTAGCTGGCAGCTTTTTGCTCGCAGCGCGCAGCTTGTCAGTTCTATGTGGCAGTTTTCCAGTCGCCTCTCGGTTTTTGTTCGGGCGGTCGCTAAGTTGCTTGCGTGAAGGACAGCATCCGAGTGCGCGGCGCGCGCCAGCATAACCTCAAGAACATCGACGTCGAGATCCCGCGCCGCACCTTCACGGTGATCACCGGCCCGTCCGGCTCGGGCAAGTCGTCGCTCGCGTTCGACACCATCTACGCCGAAGGACAGCGGCGGTACGTCGAATCGCTCTCCGCCTACGCAAGGCAGTTCCTCGAGCGGATGGAGAAGCCGTCCGTGGATTCGATCGAAGGGCTGTCTCCCGCGGTCGCGATCGAGCAGAAGAACCCCACCAAGACGTCCCGCTCCACCGTTGGCACGGCAACCGAGGTATACGACTATCTCCGGCTGCTGTGGGCGAGGATAGGACGGGCGTTCTGCCCCAAGTGCGGCCGCGAGATGCGGCCGGACACGCCGCAATCGGCGGCGGACGCGCTGCTCGAGCTTCCCGAAGGCACTCGCGTGCACATCGCCTTCCCGCTCCAGATATCCGACAAGCTGACCGACGCGGTGATCCTGGAGAATCTGCGCGCGGCGGGGTTTCTCAGAGTTCGCGCCGCCGGATCCGTGATGCACCTCGACGACATCGAGGCGCAGGGGCTGTCGCTCCGCAAGGCGGACGATCTTCTGGTGGTCGTGGACCGTCTCGTCATCGGCGGGGATTCCGCGACGCGGCTCGCCGAGGCGGTCTCCGCCGCGTTCGCCGAGGGCGACGGCGAATGCTTCGCGCTGTTCCTGGAGCCCGTACGGTCGCGACTCGCCCCGGGACCCGTCACCGAGCTGCGCTTCACCGACAGCTTCCAGTGCGCCACGGACGGCACCCGCATGCAGCCGCCGACACCGCAGCTGTTCTCCTTCAACAGCCCGCGCGGGGCGTGTCCGCGGTGCAACGGGTTCGGCGCAATCCTCGAGTACGACGAGTCGCTGATCGTTCCCTACCCTGACCGCACGCTCAAGGGCTGCGCGATCGACCCGTGGTCCAAGCCGCGCTACGACAACAAGCGCCGCGCGCTTGGCGAGTTCGCACGGAGCGAGCGGATCCCGATGGACGTGCCCTGGAGCGAGCTGTCGTCCGCTCAGCAGACGCTGCTGCTCACCGCGCGCACGCGGGGATACAAGGGAGTGATCCCGTTCCTCCGCGATCTCGAGGGCAAGCGGTACAAGCAGTACATCCGCGTCTTCCTGCGCCAATATCAGACGGCGCAGGAGTGTCCCGAGTGCGGCGGCTCCAAGCTCCAGCCGGAGGCGCTCTACGTACGCGTAGGCGGCAAGACCATCGCCGAGGTGTCGGAAATGCCGGTGGACGAGCTGCGGCCGTGGCTCAACGAGCTGACGCTGTCCGATTTCGAACACGCCGTCGCCGCGACCGTTCTGGACGAGGCGCGCGGGCGGGTGAATTTCCTGTGCGACGTCGGGCTCAACTATCTCTCGCTCCACCGCGCCACGCGCACCCTGTCCGGCGGCGAGGCGCAGCGCATCTCACTGGCCAATTCGCTCGGATCCAAGCTGGTGGACACGCTGTACGTGCTCGACGAGCCGTCCATCGGGCTGCACTCGCGCGACATGGCGCGGCTGCTGCGGCTGCTGCACCGCCTGCGCGACGGCGGGAACTCGGTGCTGGTCGTGGAGCACGATCCGGCCGCCATCGAGGCGGCTGACTACATGGTCGAGCTCGGCCCCGGCAGCGGCGAGCAGGGCGGCGAGATCGTCTTCGCCGGGCCGATCTCCCGCGTGAGCGAGAGCCCGCTGACCGGGCAGTACATGTCGGGCGAGCGGTCGATCCCCCTCCCCGCCGAGCGGCGCCGCGCCGGCCCGCGATGGATAACGGTGACTGGCGCGCGCGAGCACAACCTGCGCGACGTCGAGGTACGAATCCCTCTCGGCACGCTCACGGCGGTGACGGGCGTGTCCGGCTCCGGCAAGAGTACGCTCATTCACGACGTGCTGTATCGCGCGCTGGAGAACAAGCTGCACGGCGAGCATACCGCCAAGCAGCATCTTGGCGAGCGGGTCGGGGAGTTCGACACGATCACCGGCTGGGACGCGATCGACGACGTGGTGCTGATCGACCAGAGCCCGATCGGCCGTACGCCGCGGTCGAACCCGGTGACGTACGTGAAGGCGTTCGACGAGATCCGGCGGATCTTCGCCGCGACGCCGCTCGCCCGCGAGCGGCGCTACACGCCCGGCACTTTCAGCTTCAACGTGGCGGGCGGGCGCTGCGAGGTGTGCGAGGGAGCGGGCGCGCTGGAAGTGGAGATGGTGTTCATGGCCGACGTGTTCGTGCCGTGCGAGGAGTGCGGCGGCAAGCGGTTCAAGCCGGACGTGCTCGATGTCCGCGTCAACGGGCGCAACATCTTCGAGGTGCTCGACCTCACCGTGGATCAGGCGATCCGGTTTTTTCCGCGGGAGGAAAAGCTCGGGCAGACGCTGTGGCACGTGCAGCAGGTGGGACTAGGCTATCTCCGTCTCGGGCAGCCGGCGACCACGCTGTCGGGCGGAGAGGCCCAGCGCATCAAGATCGCGCGCGAGCTCTCACAGTCCGCGAAGCGGAGCGGCCGCAAGCTGTACGTGATGGACGAGCCCACGACCGGCCTGCACCTGGAAGACATCCGCAAGCTCGCGCTGGTGCTCGAGCGGCTGGTGGATCACGGGCACACGCTGGTGCTGATCGAGCATAACCTCGACGTGATCAAGCTGGCCGACTGGGTGATAGATCTCGGGCCCGAAGGCGGAGATCGTGGCGGTACGATCGTCGCAACCGGCACTCCGGAAGACGTGGCGGCGGTCGAGGAATCGTACACCGGCCAATGGCTCAAGCCGCTGCTGGCGAAGCAGCAAAAGCGGGAGCGCGCGGCCCAAAAGCGAAACCGCGCCGGCGGCTCTAACGAACCCTCAGTCGCATAGATTCTGTTTCTCATCCCACCATCATCCCATGCGATCAACTCTCCCATTCCTGGCGGCGCTCGCGCTCGCCGCCTGCGTCCCGCCCGTCCAGTCGCCTAGCCCGGTCCCGGTCTCTCCCGCCGCGCGGGTGGACGCTCTCGCTGACGAAGTCGTGCGTGGTCTTTTCCACGAGTTCCCGGAATACGCCACGCTCGGGGGCTACCCGACAGCGGATCACGGCCGGCTATCCGACAATTCAGTCGAGGCCGTCGCGGGCTTTGATGCCAGATTGAACTCCTGGCTCGCGCAGGCACGTGAGATCGACCCGGCACCGCTCGCGGGGACTCCACAGCACCGCACGCTCAGCGTGCTCCGCGAGCTGCTCGAAGGGAATACCGGCGTCAGGGTGTGCCGCAACGATCTGTGGCCAGTGAGTCCTACATATACCGGCTGGCAGGGTGTCTATCCCTTCCTCGCGACCGTGCAGCCGGTCGGATCACCCGCATTGCGCACCGCCGCAGTCTCGCGCTTCCGGTCCTTCCCGGGGTACCTCGACACCGAGGTGGCCAACATGAGGGAGGGGGTGCGGCTGGGATACGTTGCGCCTCGCACGGGAGTAGAGAGCGTCATTCGGCAGTTGGATGCGCTGCTGGCCGCGCCGGCCGCGGAATCGCCATTCATGAGTCCGGTGGTCCGCGACAGCTCCGCGCCGCCGGCTTTCCGAACGGAGATGCAGGCCGTTGTCGCTTCGGAGATACACCCGGCCATCCAGCGGTACCGCGATTATCTCGCGAACGAGTATCTGCCGGTATCGCGGACGAGCATCGCCGTCGCGGACATTCCCGCCGGCGCGGAATGTTATCGGGCCAGCGTACGGCTGCACACGACGCTTCAGATCGAGCCGCGCGAGATTCACGAGATCGGATTGCGGGAGATGGAGAAGATTCGCGGCGAGATGCAGACGATTGCGCGCCGGAGCTTCGGCACCGAGGACGTCACAGAAGCGCTGCGCCGGCTGAAGACGGACACCACGTACACGTTCGACAGCAAGCAGGAGATGGTGTCCTACGCGCAAGCAGCGGTGGACCGCGCGCGCGCAGCGCTTCCGGCATGGTTCGGGATTCTTCCCAAGGCCGACGTCGTGATCCAGCCGTATCCCGCGTTTCAGGAGCGATCGGCGCCGGGCGGACAGTACAACGCTCCGTCGGAGGACGGGACCAGGCCCGGCATCTATCTCATCAACACCTTCGAGCCCCAGAAGCAGAGCAAGGCCGGCCTGGAGTCCACGGCTTTTCACGAGACCTACCCCGGGCACCACCTCCAGATCGCGATCGCGCGCGAGCGGCCGGGTGCGCATGAGATCGTCAGGTACTTCGGCTCTTCCGGCTATTCCGAAGGTTGGGGATTGTACAGCGAACGGCTCTCCGACGAAATGGGACTCTATTCGGGCGACATCGACAAGATGGGATTGCTGTCGAACGAAGCGCTCCGCGCCGCGCGGCTCGTCGTGGACGCGGGCATGCACGCGCTTGGCTGGACACGGCAGCAGGCGATCGATTACCTCATGGCCAATACGACTTCATCGCTCGAGGGCGCCACGGCGGAGGTCGATCGCTACATCTCCGTGCCAGGTCAGGCGACCGCCTACATGCTGGGGAATCTCGAGATCCGGCGTTTGCGCGAGCAGGCGGAACGCGAGCTGGGCTCCCGCTTCTCCATCCGGGACTTTCACGACCGGGTGCTGGAGGACGGCAGCGTCACGCTGCCGATGTTGCGGGCCAAGATCGAGGCGTGGATAGCGGCCGGCCAATAAGGCTACAGGCGGCGCTCCTGCATCTTCTTCACAGCGCGGGAGATGAGGCGCCGCGGCACGAGACGCTGGACCTGCACCAGCAGCTTGTTCTTCGCGCCGGGAACCGCGACACGCCACCCGGCCATCATGGTGCGGTAGCCGAACTCCGCGACGTCGTCCGCCTCGGCGATGTCGAGGGTCGGCAGCCTGACGCTCTTCATCTTTGCGACCTGCGCGAATTCCGTCTCGGTGGGGCCCGGGCAGAGGCAGGTCACGCTGATTCCGGAGGGAGCGACCTCTTCCGCCACCGCCTGTGAGAAGCTGAGCACGAACGCCTTGCTGGCGTAGTACACGCTTTGCAGCGGGCCCGGGAAGAACGCCGCGGTGGACGCCACGTTCATCACGTATCCCGCGCGCCGCTTGAGCATGGGCGCGATGAACAGCTTGGTCAGGTGCATGAGCGCGGTGACGTTCACCTGCACCATCGTGATCTCGCGCTCGATCGGAGTCTCGCTGAACTCGCCGCCGAGCCCGAAGCCGGCGTTGTTCACGAGGACGTCCACCTCGATGCGCGCGTCGCGCACGGCCGCGAAGATCCGTTCCGGTGCTTCGGGGTCGCCGAGGTCGTCCACGATTACGGTGGCGGTAATGCCGTGCTTCCCTTCGAGGGTGCCGGCGAGCGCTTCGAGCGCGTCCCGCCGGCGGGCGACCAGGACCAGGTCGTGGTCGTGCGCGGCGAAGACTTTGGCGAGCTCGGCGCCGATTCCGGCGGATGCTCCGGTGATCAGCGCTGTGCGTCGTTTTCGAGAGTTGCCTGCCATGTCGGTCCGTGGCTCATGGTTCATCGTTCCTCCCGCAAACGATAAACCATGAACCACGGACGCGGTCTTCTACGGCGAGCCGAGGTTGATGGCGAACGGACCCATCCCGTGCAGTTGAATCACGGTTTCACCCCGCGCTCCACCGAAGTGCGGCAGTCGTGCCGGGGCGTACAGGAAATCGCCCGCCTGGTACTCGCGAATAGCGCTCGCGTTGACGGTGCCTCCCATGCCGAGGCGAAACACACCGGATAGCACGGTTATGTGCTCTCCCATGGGATGCCAGTGGGGCGGAAACTCGTAGCCGTCGGGGAACCGGAGCCGCAGGGTGTAATCGCCGGTGCCCCCCGGGTCTCCATGAATCACCGCCAGCTTCACGCCGGGCGCGAAACCGGGCACCACGAGATCGCCCCACTTGATTCCGCTGGCGCTGTGCACGTCCATGTCGCTCATGTCAGCGATGATGGCTGGG
>JBPPMH010000059.1:0-5211 GCA_051305945.1 Gemmatimonadaceae bacterium | reverse complement strand
GACCGTCGTGCGCGCGCAACTCGCAGCAGGCAAGTCACCTGAGGAGGTGAAGGCGTACTTCGTCGGCAGGTATGGCGAGTGGATACTGCTGGAGCCGAAGCCGCACGGCTGGAACCTGCTCGTGTACGCGCTGCCGCTGCTTGTCGTGCTCGCCGGGCTCGTGGGCGTGTTCTTCGTTGCCAGGCGATGGACGCTGGCCGGCACCGGCAGTCCCTCCGATGAATCGCAGAGCGTGCGCGAGGTGGTCGGGACACCCGGAGCAGGCGGCGTGGAGTGACAGATGCGGGTGACGCTCCGGTAAAGCAGCAGCCAGCGTTCTGCCCCGCGTTCGGGACGCGGCTGCTGGAAGACGCGCGGTTCTGTCAGAGCTGCGGAACACCCACCCGCGAAGGCGCCTCTGCCGCGCGCACCGCTGCGCCGTGGCCGCCTGCGGTGCGCTGGGGGCTTCCGATAGTGGGATTCGGCGCTCTCATTGCGCTGTCGGCAATTCAACTCTCGCGGGAGGCGAAGGACGACCCGCAGGCCACCATGCTGGCTGGCGGAATCCCGATGGGCGCGCCCGACATTTCAGCGATGTCGCCGGCGGAACGTGCTGACCGGCTCTTCAACCGGGTCATGAGCCTCTCCAGCGCAGGGAAAACCGACAGCGCTGCGTTTTTCGCGCCGATGGCTATCAATGCGCTCGAATCACTCGCGCCACTCAGCGCCCACGGGCGCTATGACATCGGTCTCGTCGCGCTGGCCACCGGTGACCTCTCGCGGGCCGCGGCGCAGGCGGACACGATTCTTGCGCAGCGCTCAACCCATCTCCTCGGACTCGCGCTCGCCGCGCGGGCGGCGGAAGCCCGCGGCGACGTGGCTGCAGCACGGTCGTTTCAGCAGCGGATGCTGGCAGCGGAGCGGTCGGAGCTCGACCAGCCGCTCCAGGAATACACCGACCATAATACGGACATACTTGACGCGATCGGCGTCGCGCGGAGCCGGCGGCAGTAGCCTCCGCGCAGTCGCGTCGCACCGCGGCCCGCTAGGTCACGACTGGCGCGGTCGCGCTCTCCGCCGGAACCGCAGCGCCTGAGCCCGGCGCCTCCGTTGCCCCGTTCTTTGGAATGAGTCCCGCGGCGCCCGCTACACCAAGCAACGACGGCACGTTCAACGAATCGGCCAGCCCTGACGGCACTACCATCAGCGACCCGCGCTTCACGATGCTCTCGTACAGCATGTTCATGGCGCGCAGGTTCATTGCCGCGGGGTGATCGCGGTACGCATCGGCCGCCTCCACGAACTTATGCGCGATCTCGGTCTCGGCAGTGCCGAGGATGATACGCGCCTGCCGCTCGCGCTCGGCTTGCGCCTGCCGTGACATCGCGTCCTCCAGCGCCGCCGGGATGATCACGTCACGGATCTCCACCGACTGTACCTGGATCCCCCAGTTCTGCATCTTTTCCTCGAGCGCCAGCTTGAGCCCGTGTCCAAGCTCCACCCGCGACTGAATCAATTCCGCGAGGTCATGCTTGCCGATGGCGTCACGCAGCGCCGTCTGCGCCGAGAGAATCACAGCTTCGTCGTAGTCCTGCACCTCGAGCGCCGCACGCTCCGCGTCGCGCACGATCCAGAAGGCGATCGCATCCACGTTCACCGGCACGGTGTCGCGCGTGAGGCACGACTCGGCCCCGAACGCTGTGGTCCGGATTCGCTGATCGATGACATACGCCACCCGATCAAGTATCGGCACGATGCCGAAGTAGCCGGGGCCGCGCAGACCGCGATAGCGTCCGAGGCGCATGAGCACGGCGCGCTCCCACTGGTCGGTGTACTTGATGGCAGCGGCGAGGAACATCCAGACTGCGACCGCCGCCACCACAACGACCGGGAACGGGAGACCCGCGAGGAACAGCGCTCCAGCCACTCCGGCTCCGCCGATCAGTCCGGCGGCGAGTGCAGCGAGCGGGTAGCGGGTATCGTTCGGAGAATGTGTGCTCATCTTCATCACCTCATGAGGAAAGTCGGCTGGCGAGTGCCAGTCGTTATCGCGTCCGCACCGGGCGGACGTCTCTGCGTTGTGGACGTGTGCTGCGCGGACGCACTATCTGCGCGGACCGTGCGTCTTCGACATGCGGACTGCGTACCTCGCCAAGCTCGATTGGAAGGGCGACCCGGACGAGAACCGTCAGGACGAACATGCCGAGTGCCCAGATCCCGGCGGTCACGCCCAGCTCGACGAGACTCGGCGTGTACTCGACGATCTCTCCCAGCGGCGACGGCACGAATCCGGGCACCACGAGCCCGATCCCCTTCTCCACCCAGATGCCGACGAACAGCACCGCGCACGCGATCATCAGCCAGCGGTGGTTGCGCCGGATGGGATGGATCATCAGCGCGACCGTCGCCGCGGTATTGAGCGCAATCGCGATCCAGATCCACGGGACCAGGGCGTTGTGCTCGCCGAGTCCGAAGAACAGGTACCGCGCGTTGATGCCGTGGTGCGTTGGCGAGTAGAACTTGTAGAACAGCTCCGACCCGAGCATCACGAGATTGATCTGCGCCGCGACGGTTGTGATCAGTGCCAGCTTGGAGAACGCGCCCTCGGCAATCTCGTACTTCGTCTCCCTGCGGATGAACCCGAGCAGCAGGATCACGAACGCGGGACCGGCCGTGAACGCGGACGCGAGAAAGCGCGGGCCAAGCAGCGCGGTGTTCCAGAACGGCCGCGCGGGCAGGCCGGCCAGGAGGAACGCGGTGACCAGGTGAATGCTTACAGCCCACATCACGGCGACGTACATCCACGGCAGGTACTTCTTCTTGTCCGGCTGTCGCCCTGTATACCGGCTGTACAGGATGTAGAACGGGATCGCCAGGTTGAGCGCGAGATAGCCGTTCAGCACCAGAACGTCCCACGCCAGGAGCGAGCGGGGCCAGTTCAGGTATCCGATACCCGGGATGAGATGCCAACCGCCGAGTGGATTGCCGATGTCCACGACGACGAAGGCCAGGCACATGATCAGGGCGGCGACGGCGACCGCCTCAGCTATGAGCACCGCGCGACTGAAATCCACATCGCGCAGGATGTAGGCTGGAAGCACCAGCATCATCGCGGCCGCGGCCAGTCCCACCAGGAACGTGAAGTTGGAGATGTACAGTCCCCAGCTCACGTGATCGTTCATGCCCGTGACGCCCAGTCCGTAGCGCAGCTGCACCGAGTACGCGTACGCGCCGACGAGCATGATCAGCGTGAGCGTACCCATCCACAGGTGATAGCGGCGCCCACCTGTAGTGGCAGAATGCAGTGCGCTCAGCGCGAACGGCCTCAGGTGCACGGTCGTCTCAGTCGGTGAAGTACCAGAAGCGCGGCTCGGTCTTCAGGTCTTCCTTCAGCCGGAACACGCGCTTGTTCGCCAGCACCCAGCGGATCTCCGAGTTCGGGTCAAGCAGGTTACCAAAGACGCGCGCTCCCGTCGGACACGCCTCGGCGCACGCGGGGAGCTGCCCCTTCCGCGTTCTATGGATGCAGAAGTGGCACTTCTCCACAACACCTGCCTTGCGCGCGCGATTGCCGAGGTAGTGCTGGTTGGTGTTGAGCTCCTCGCGGGGCACCACGGGCTCGCTCCAGTTGAAGCGCCGTGCCCAGTAGGGACACGCCGCCATGCAGTATCGGCATCCGATGCACCAGTCGTAGTCAACGACCGTGATGCCGTCCGGCTCCTGCCACGTCGCGCCAACCGGGCAGACCTTCACGCACGGCGGATCGGCGCACTGGAAGCACTGCGTCCCGAGATAGAAGTGGCCTTCGGCGGGGACTTCGTGCTCGAACGTGGCGTCGGCGTGGTCGAGATCGATGACGCCATCCTCCATCTCGAAGATGCGGATGTACTGAGTGGCAGCCGCCCGGTCGAGGTTGTTTTCGTTGATGCACGCCTCGACGCAGTTTCTGAAGCCCTGGCATTTGGAGATGTTGAAGGCGTAGCCGAATACCACGCCCGGCTGGGCTCCGGTTGACTGGATCGTCACGTCGGTCCCCCGCTTCACCTGCGCCAGCCGCTCGAGGCGAGAGATCGTCTCGGCCCGCTCCTCATCGGTCATCGTGCGGTAGTTGCCCTTGATGTACTCGCGCCATGCAAGAAGCTTCGCCTCCTTTTCCTCGTCGGGCATTGCGCTGAGCGGCGAGCATGCGCTGGCCACGCCCGCGCCAGCGGCCACGCCGCCGACCAGTATGCTCAGTGCCCTGCGCCTGTCCACGCGTTTCTGAAAGACGCTCGCGTCGCTCACGGCTGCCTGCTTCTCGTCAGCACTCATCGGCCTCGGCCTCTGGTTCTCTCGATCTGCGGAGCACGGAACGGAATGCGCGGTTCCAGCGCCGGCTTGTGCGGGTCATGGCAGTCGGCACAGCCCATTAGCACGCGCCTTCCCTGCCATCCGTCGAGCCGCTTGCCGTGCGCGCCGCCGGCCCACGCGTCGGCCTCCGCGAAGTGACACTGCGCGCAGAGCCGGTACGTGTGATCGAGTGTTGCGCGCTCGCCGCTCCTGAGCGCGAGCAGCTCGACGTTGTCAGGTGAGTGACAGGTGGAGCAGGTTCCACCGGTCTGTACCGGGTGCGCCGCCGTGATGTTCTGGTGAGCGTCCGCGACGCGATCATCCACCAGGACCATCCTTCGCCCCAGGTGGCACGACGTGCACGGGTACTGCCCCAGATCGGCTGCGCGCTCGCGGAGGGAGGTTCGCCTCGTGATCGTGCCGAACCTGCGCGAGATGTTCGACGCGGGATCGCCTGTCCGGACGGTCACCTCGAAGGGGCGCTCGCCGGGCCCTTTCCAGAGATCCACAGGCGCCGCTGCCACGCTCCCGAGCGCACCGGGCTCGAGTCTCATGTTCGCGGCAACGACAGCCGAATCCGGATCCGCGCGGGCGGTGTCGGGAACAGGCGCACCGTGCGCGGAACCGAGCTCGGCCCTGTCGTCCTGCGACGTGCGGTCGCTGTGATCGCATGCCACACTCATCGTCACCGTCGCCGCGCACAGCGCGATCGTCAAAGCGCGCCGCATCACGATGCTCCTTCCTCGCCGTCGGATGGCTGCGGCGGTGGACGGACGAAGACAGCAGTCGTCACGTCGGTGGAGAGGTGACACTGCCGGCAGCTGGCGCGCTCCGGATGAGTGGTGCGAAGCTCCTCGACGCCGGCTGGCCCCGCGTGGCAGGCGAGACAGTTTCCGCGGAACT
>JBPPMH010000058.1:0-2449 GCA_051305945.1 Gemmatimonadaceae bacterium | reverse complement strand
CCGGTAGTGGCTGCCGCACTTTTCTCTGTCGCTCGCGAAGCGATGACCCACGCGGCAGCACGACCCGGCATTTCCGAGGTGAACGTGACACTAGCTGTGGAAGACACCGACATCCGGCTGGTTCTCGATATCGGTGGAATTCCGCCGACGGACGAGAACCGCGCAGCGATGGAATCCGCCCTCCGGGGACGGATCGGCCTTGTGGACGGCTGGGTATCAGTCGAGCCGACAGCGCGCGGGGGTACGGTCATAACCGCGGTGGTCCCGCAGGCGCCGTCGTGAGCAGCGACAACATCCGAGTTGTCCTCGCCGACGACCACGCAATCGTTCGGGCGGGACTCAAGGCTGTGCTCGCGCGCGCTACCGACATCGAGGTCGTTGGTGAAGCCTCGGACGGAGAGGAGGCCTTGGGAATGGCCGAGCGTCTCGATCCGGATGTGCTCGTGATGGACGTGTCCATGCCGCGGCTCGACGGCATCGGCGCAACGAGAAAACTCACCGAGCGCGGAGCCCGGCCGCGCGTTCTGGTGCTGACCATGCACGTGGAAGAGGAGTATCTCGTGCCGCTCCTGGAGGCGGGTGCAGCCGGTTACCTGGTTAAGAGCGTCGCGGACCGCGACCTGGTGGACGCGATCAGGGCAGTGGCGCGTGGCGACATGTACGTTCGTCCGACGGCAGCACGCGTGCTCGCCCGCGAGCTCACGCGGAAAGACCCCGAAGCGGAAGATCGCAAGCGGTTTGAGAAGCTGACGGCCCGCGAACGCGACGTCTTGCGGCTGACTGCACAGGGATTCTCGGCGCCGGAGATAGGCGAGCGCCTGTTCATCAGTCCCAAGACGGTGGATACCTACAAGCAGAGGATCGGCGAGAAGGTTGCGCTGCACCACCGGGCCGATTACGTCCGCTTCGCCCTCCGGCTCGGATTGCTCGGTGACGACACGGCGCCGGAATCCCGCTAAGCGGAAGCGAGCGGCCAACCGCGAGCGGCCGAAGGCCGCAGCTCCGCCGATCTTTCGCGAAATGAGCACGGCAGAGGCACTGCGCGTTCTTCGCAGAAACGCCATCGGCCGTATCGCGTACTCGCTGCACGACCGCGTGGAGGTCGTGCCCATTCACTACATCAGCGACGGCCGCTGGTTGTACGTCCGTACGTCACCGGGGTTCAAGGTCGCAGTGCTCGCGCGCAATCGCTGGCTCGCGCTTCAGACCGACGAGATCGAGTCCATGGTCTCATGGCAGAGCGTGCTGGTGCACGGTACGGCGTACGTGCTCTCGCCCGACGCGACTCCAGATCTCGCCCGCCGTTATGGACGTGCCGTCCGGAGATTGCGCGCACTCATGCCGGAAGCACTCACGGCGGACGACCCGGTCGCGTTCCGCTCAGTGTTCCTCGGAATACACATCGACGCAATCACCGGGCGCGAGGCGCTCCCGGGCTCAGCCGGCGGCCGAACCCGCGGGAGCGTCGGTCGGACCGCCCGGACCCGCGACACCCGAAGGCGGAATACCTCCAGCTGAGACGCTGGAGGCCTCGTGGTTGAGTCGGTGGGCCGTCCGAATGCTCACCAGAACCGCGGCGAGCAGCGGCACCGCGACGACGAGACCGAGAAAGCCGAACACGATCGCCATCAGCGCCTGCGACACGATCGTCAGCGCCGGTGGCAGGTCTATCCCTTCCTTCATCAGGATCGGGATTAGTATATGGTTCTCCGCGAACTGGATCAGGATGTACGCGATCGTCACGTACAGTGCCTTCTCCGGTGAGTCCACGAACCCCATCGCAATGGCCGGAATCGCGCTGAGGATCGGGCCGATCGTCGGCACGAACTCCAGCAGCCCCGCGAGCATTCCGAGCGGCACCGCTGCGCGCACCTGAAGAGAGAGAAGCACTATGGTGGACGCGACCCCGATCACTATCATGGCGATCAGCTGGGTGACCAGCCATCGGCGCATCATGACCGTCACGGCGTGAATGATGATCCCAGCGCGCTCGCGTGAGCGCGCTGGAACGAGGAACAGCACTCCGCGACGGTATGTTCGCGGATCCACGGCGACGTAGATCGCGAGGAATATCACCAGCAGCAATCCCGCGAACACCGCAACCGTTGAGCTCAGCACCGGGAGGAAGTAGCGGCGTGCTCCGCCAAGCTGCTCCAGCACGCGCTCGCGCAGCGTGAGGCGCGGCTCTGGTTCTTCCACGGGACCAGGGAACGGAGGCTCGTCCAGTCCGGTCAATCCGATCGTATCGACGGGCGGCACCCGCCCGCCCGGCTGTCCGTTGTCACCCTCCAGTCCAAGCACCGTGGAGATCACGCCGCCGCCGCTGGACTCGATCCAGTTCTCCAGCTTGTCTATCGCCTCGGGAAGGCGCGTCCGGAGCTCGACGCTCTGGTCGCGAACAGTCGGGCCGATCCACGTTCCGAATGCGCCCAGCAGTGCGAGAAAAGCG
>JBPPMH010000057.1:0-2311 GCA_051305945.1 Gemmatimonadaceae bacterium | reverse complement strand
GGTCCGCGCTGGCTGGCGCGCTTCAACGGTAGATGACACATTGGAGCGCTTCATCCCTTCCCGGAGCCTGAATCGAGGTGAGCACCTTCGACCGTCTCACCACTGCGCTCGCGGACCGCTACCGGATCGAGCGCGAGCTCGGGCAGGGCGGAATGGCCACGGTGTACCTGGCCCACGACCTCCGGCACGACCGGCAGGTCGCCGTCAAGGTTCTCCATCCCGACCTCGCTGCAGCCCTGGGCGCCGAGCGCTTCCTGACCGAAATAAAGACAACGGCCCGGTTGCAGCATCCGCACATCCTCCCGCTGCTCGACAGCGGCGCGGCGGACGGCCTGCTCTTCTATGTGATGCCCTACGTCTCCGGCGAGACGCTCCGGGCCCGTCTCGAGCGCGAGCGTCAATTGCCCCTCGAGGATGTGCTACAGATCGCCCGCGAGGTTGCCGACGCGCTCGGCGCGGCTCACGCCGTGGGCATCATCCACCGCGACATCAAGCCCGACAATATCCTCCTCCAGGGTGGCCATGCCGTGGTTGCCGACTTCGGTATAGCGTTGGCGGTGCAGGAGGCGGGCGGCGCCCGGATGACCCAGACCGGCCTGTCGCTCGGCACGCCGCAATACATGTCGCCCGAGCAGGCGATGGGCGAGCGCAGTGTGGATGCGCGCACCGACATCTACGCGCTTGGCGCGGTCACGTACGAGATGCTGACCGGACAGCCGCCGTTTACCGGCGCCACTGCCCAGGCGGTGGTGGCCAAGGTGCTCACCGAACGGCCCGCCCCGCCAAGCACCGTACGGGACACAATCCCGGCCTCGGTGGAGTCGGCCGTCCTCAAGGCGCTGGCCAAGCTTCCCGCCGACCGGTGGTCGAGCACTGCCCGGTTCGCCGAAGGGCTGGTGCAGGGGGATCCCACCGTTCGGACAGGCGCGGTGCGGTCCGCGCCGCCGTCACGGCGCCGTCTGCAACTTGGAGCCGCGATCCTCGGCGGTGCGTTGTTGCTTGCGGCGGGGTGGTGGATGGGGCGCCTGGGCGGCGCATCTGCGGAGAGCTGGACCGCGTTCACGCAACTCACCGATGCCTCAGGTGAGGAGACATCGCCGAGTCTTTCACCGGACGGGGAATCGTTTGCCTACGCCAGCAATGTCCGCGGCACCTGGGACATCTACGTCCAGCGGGTGGGAGGCCGCAACCCGGTGCTGGTGGCCGGGGACATGGGCGTCGATGAGCGGGCGCCGAAGTACAGTCCCGACGGAAGGCAGATCGCCTACACCCATGGGTCGGGGGGGATCTTCGTTGCGGGAGCCACCGGCGAATCACCTCGGCGGCTGACCACCTTCGGTGCCGACCCGGCGTGGTCCCCGGACGGCCGTCAGATCGTGTTCGCCGCGGAGGAAACGATCAGTCCCTACGCGGTGAACAGCGCCGGACAGCTCTGGATTGTCGATGCGGGTGGCGGCGAACCGCGACTCGTCATCGGTGACTCGCGGAACCCGGTGTACCAGCCGGCGTGGTCGCCTTCCGGCGGGCGCATCGCGTTCTGGTCGGTCCGTGGAGGGCGGCGTGACATTGCGACCGTGGCGGCGGCCGGTGGTGAGCGGGTGCTGGTCACCGATGATGAGGCGGTGGACTGGGCGCCGACCTGGTCGCCGGACGGACGCCATCTCTACTTCGCCAGTGACCGGGGCGGGACGATGGGTCTGTGGCGGATCGGCATTGACGAATCGTCAGGCCGGCCGCGGGGGGCGCCGGAGCCAGTGGCGGCAGGAGTGGATGTAGCGATGGATCTTGCGCAGGTCTCCCGGGACGGCGCCGTAATCATCTTCCGCTCCAGGCTTGAATCGGTTAATCCCGCCGCCATCGCGTTCGACCCCGCAACCGAGCGCGTCGGCGCGGTGGAGCTCCTGCAGCGCCGATCCGGTGTGCTGGTGCCGACCGACATCAGTCCCGACGGTGAGTGGCTGGCCCTCTACAACGCTCTCGAACGGCGACAGGATATCTTCCTCATGCGTCGTGACGGCCGCGACCTGACCCGGCTCACCGATGACGTCGCGCGCGACTGGATCCCGCGCTTCACGCCAGACGGGGAGGCGCTCGCGTTCTACTCCAATCAGCTCGGTCCCTACGACGGTTGGATGATCCGGCGGGATGGGAGCGGGCGCACTCGTCTGAGCGACTTCGGCGAGTCGGGCGTCAATTATCCCGTATTCTCCCCGGACGGGAAGCGCCTGATGCTCGTGCAAGCGGATAGCCTGATTACGAGGGTCGGATCCGCGCCGTGGCCGCTCACGCTGGAAAGCACGACTGCGTTGAC
>JBPPMH010000056.1:0-2531 GCA_051305945.1 Gemmatimonadaceae bacterium | reverse complement strand
GACAGGATGCTGGGGCGCGCAACGCTCCTGGCCTACTCGATCCCCGAGTTCTGGCTCGCACTCTTGCTGCTCTTCGTCTTTTCCCTGAAGCTCGGCGTGCTGCCGGCAGGCGGAGCAGCTGATGCCGTGCTGCACACGCGCCTGGACTGGATGGGTCGCGCGCTCGACACTCTCCGCCATCTCCTGCTCCCGGCCGCGACTCTGACGATCGTGGGCGCGGCAGTCGCAGCGCGGTACCAGCGGGCTGCGCTCCTCGATGTGCTGCCCGCCGACTTCATACGGACCGCCCGCGCAAAGGGGCTTGCCGAGCCACTGGTCGTCCGGCGGCATGCGCTGCGGAATGCGTTGCTCCCGACGATCACCCTGCTCGGACTCACGATTCCGGCGCTGCTCGCTGGTTCGGTGTTCGTCGAGAAGGTCTTCGCGTGGCCGGGGATGGGACTGCTCGCGGTAAATGCCGTGGCGTCGCGTGACTACGCACTCGTCACGGCGGTCGTAGTGATCGCCGGCGCGGCCGTCGCGATCGGGAACCTCGTCGCCGACCTGCTGTACGCGGCCGCTGATCCGAGGGTGCGCGATGGCTGAGATTGCCGCCGCCCGGTACACACCCCTGGAAGACACCACAGCGAACGCCGGGACGGTGCTCGCGCTCGGCTTCCTCGCGCTGCTCCTGCTCGCGGCCGCCGCCGCTCCGTGGCTTGCCCCGCACGACCCTCTCGCCCAGCCGGACATCGTCGGCGCGCGACTGGCCCCGCCCAGCGCGGGGCACCTTTTTGGCACCGATGTGTTCAGCAGGGACGTGATCAGCCGGGTGCTGTACGGCGCTCGCATTTCGCTCGCTGTCGGAGTGCTTGCAACCGCGCTTTCCGTGACGCTCGGCACCGTCTACGGCCTCATCGCGGGTTACGCCGGTGGCGTGCTCGACGGAATTCTCATGCGCCTTCTCGACGGCTTCCTGGCCATTCCCAGGGTGCTTCTCGTTCTCGTGCTTGTGAGCGCGAGCGGAAGCCTGCCCCTCCCCGCACTTATCGCGGTGCTGGGGCTGACGGGCTGGTTCCACGTGGCGCGACTCGTGCGCGCAGAGGCGCTCGTGGCCAGGGAACTCGACTACGTGACTGCCGCACGTGCGCTCGGCGCCAGCGGGTGGCGGATCGTGACCAGGCATATTCTTCCGAACGTGCTCACGCCCGCTGCGGTGGCCGCGGTCCTCGGCTTCGCGCACACTGTCGTCCTGGAAGCCGGACTATCCTACCTCGGACTCGGCGTTCAACCGCCCGCGCCCAGCTGGGGGAACATCATGCTCGAGGGAACTGAACAACTGGGGACGGCGTGGTGGGTGGCGTTGTTTCCGGGGGCCGTTCTGTTCGCCACGGTCGTTTCTGTGAACACGCTGGCGGAGCGGATCCGCTCCGGGCGGGCTCGAGCGATCTTCCTGCGATGACTGAACCGCTGCTGTCTGTCGAGAACCTCCGCACGTACTTCCATGCGCGCGATGAACTCGCGCGGGCCGTGGATGGAGTCTCGCTCGAGGTGAATCGCGGTGAGACGGTCGGGCTTGTAGGCGAGTCCGGATCGGGAAAGTCCGTGACTGCGCTCTCGATAATGCGGCTGATACGACGGCCCGGACGGATCGAACAGGGGAGCCGTCTTGTGTTTGAGGGGAAGGATCTCGTGCTCGCGAGCGAGGAGGAGATGCGGAAGATCCGCGGGAACAGGATCGCGATGATCTTCCAGGAACCCATGACCGCGCTCAATCCCGTGTTCACTGTGGGCGACCAGGTCGCGGAGGTAGCGCGTATTCACGAGCGCTCATCGCGGCGCGCGGCGTGGCGGTAAGCCGTCGAGATGCTGGCCCTCACGGGCATTCCCTCGCCTGAGGCGCGAGCGCGGGACTATCCGCATCAGCTGTCTGGCGGAATGCGGCAACGCGTACTGATAGCCATGGCGCTGATGATGCAGCCGGAGCTCATCATCGCCGACGAGCCCACTACCGCGCTGGACGTCACCATCCAGGCCCAGATTCTGGAGCTGCTGCGGGACCTGCAGCAGCGCTTCGGAACGGCAATTCTGATGATCACCCACGATCTGGGCGTGATCGCGGAGACTTGCTCGAGAGTGATAGTGATGTACGGCGGCGAGGTAGTCGAGCAGGCGCCGACGGAAGTCCTGTTCGCGACACCTCACCACCCATACACCGAGGGTCTGCTGCAGGCGATCCCGCGCGTGGGTGCGATCCGGGAGCGGCTCGCTGTCATCCCCGGGACGGTCCCGCCGTCCAGCCGCTGGCCGGACGGTTGCCGGTTTCATGACCGGTGCTCCTACTCATGGTAGCGTACCGAGCACGAGCATCCGCCGCTCTATCAGGTGGGCGAGGGTCACTTCAGCCGCTGCCATCTCGCCGAAGAGCCGGAACGACGCGCGCAGCCGCACACTCCTCTGGTTGCGCGCCGCCGGGTCGATGCCGCGTGACGGCCGCCCGCGCAGGAAACGGATCGGCGGGCGGCGGAACACCGGCCGCAGAACCGCTGCTC
>JBPPMH010000055.1:0-8736 GCA_051305945.1 Gemmatimonadaceae bacterium | reverse complement strand
GGCGGCCTGCCGGCCAAGCTCGCCGAAGCGTTCCCGGATCTCACGACTGACGCGCAGCGCGCGGTGGCGTTCGTGCGCTCACTTCCGCGGGTGACGGCCGCGCTGGTTGGGATGAAGGACCCCGCGCATTTGCGGGAGCAGTTGGAGGCGGTGGAGCGGTGATTGGTGATTAGTGATTGGTGATTAGTGATTTGTAACACCCGCCGTCACCAATCACTAATCACCAATCACTAATCACCTTGTTATCACAACCGGCGTCGCGCGCAGACTCAGATTATGGTTAACCCGCAGACCGGCGATTCCATCCGTTTGCAGATTGAGCGCCGACTTGCTGAGCGCCGCGGCAACCACGTCGTTGACGACGAACTTGACTGAGTCGCTGGCGACGCGCACCTGGAGCCGATAGGTCTGTCTTCCCAGCGAGTCCGCAGCCGGAACGGCCGGTGTCTTCTTCCAGGCGATCAGGTCGTGCGTCGCATCACCCTGGCGGTGCTTCACCAGCATCTCACCCGTACCGGCAACCACGAAGTAGACGTATTCCTGAGCGGGCGTGTCGAGGTTCCGGCCGCCGAAGATCAGGCCGAACGCCTCCCGATGGCGCGGAGCGGCGAGCTGCTCGATCGTCGAGCTCACCGTATAGTTGCCCGTCGCCATTACCCTCGGGGAATACACGATGTGGGCCGGGCCCGTGGTGATCTCCCACGTGTTTCCGGAGACCACGTACTTGGCGTCGGTGATGTTCGTGTTGGCCCTGTCGGTCCGGCCGAGATACCCCGCGGGCAGCCCGCTCGCGCCCGTAGGAGCCAGGTCAGGATCCGACTCCCCCTGGACCGTCGCAGCTCCGGTATCCACGTTGCTGTTACTTGCCGCTGGCGCGCACGCCCCGAGAAGCAGACCAAAGATCATCGCACTTTTACGCATTTTTTACCCTCGTTTGAGACTGTGACTCGGGCGGTTGCGCCCCTCACCGACGACTCCACGCAGGTTGTGTGCGCGAATCTTGCTATCTGGTACTTTAAACCACCCTCCTCTACAAGGAGCAGACATCAATGGCGGCGAAAAAATCATCGCGGAGCAAGTCCGCGGCACGGGGCAAGTCGAAGCGGACGGCGAAGCGAAGCTCCGCCAAACGCGGCACTGCCAAGCGCAGCTCCACTAAGCGTAGCTCCACCAAGCGTAGCTCGGCAAAGCGCAGTTCGGAAAAGCGCAGTTCGGCAAAGCGCAGTTCGGCAAAGCGCAGCTCGGCAAAACGCAGCTCGGCGAAGCGAAGCTCCGCCAAGCGGAGTAGCGGGCGCAAGTCGGCTGCGAAGCGTCGCTCGTCCAGCCGGAAACCCACGCCGCGCGCGCGGGCGCGGGCGATCGTGAAGCGCACGAAGCGGGTCGCGAGCACGGTCGCGAAGCAGGCCGTGGATCTTGCCCAGTCGGCCGGGCACAAGATCAGTGAGACAGCCGGCGCGGTAACGGACCGGTTCTAGGACGCGGTCAATACGGGGCGAGGCTTCTCGATGAGAGGTCTCGCCCTTTTTCTACATATGGTCGGTGAACCAGTCCCGCGCGCGGGCCACGACCATCTCCCGGTCGTGGTCCACGGTGAGCACGTGCCCACCACGCTCCACGAATACCAGACGCTTCTCGGCCGCCGGAATCGTCCGGTAGGCGTACTCCGCGATTTTGCGCGAGACCCGGTTGTCGTTCCGTGACTGCAGGATCAAAGTTGGCACGGTGATCGAGGGCAGTGACCTGCGCGCAAGACGCGTGACTTCCAGCAGCTGGCGGATCGCGCCCGCCGTCGTGACGCCGTACGCCAGATTTTTCGCGCGCTCGTCAGGGTCATGTATCGAGCTATCGCTCTGCGCCTTGAACTGGCCCGAAAGCGGCCCCCAAATCCGATGGAGCAGTGCCGCCGCGGCGAGGGACCGTGGCATCCCGAGGTAGGGCGCCAGCAGCACCAGAGCCGGCAGTCGCGGCGCGCCCGCCGCGATGATGGCGGCGAGCGCACCGCCCATCGACAGCCCTCCGAGGCCGACCGACCGAAACGACGGCGTCATCGCCTCGTACTCCGCGCGCGCATCCTCGATCCAGTCGCCCGCACGTGATCGATCGAACTCGTCCACCGTGCTGCCGTGGCCGGGGAGGAGCGGAGCCCGGACGGTAAATCCCGCTTCGTGGAGCGCCTTGGCGAGGTAGCCGAGCGTCTGCGGCGTGTCGCCGAAGCCGTGCAGCAGCAGCACGGCGGAGTCTCCCGTCCCGTGCAGATCTATCGGCCCAGCGCCCGCTATCAGGCCGGCGATACCGAAAGCTGGTTGCGGTCGATCACGTACGACGTTCCCTTCCGCTGCGCGACTCCAGCTCCTACAAGCCGCCCAAGCGCGAGCGAGATCGACTCCCGGGTAGCGCCCACCATCTCGCAAATCAGCCGATAGTCTGAAGGCGATACGAGCAGCGTCCCGTTCGCCTTGGTGGACGGATCGTGGCTCAGGCGATCGAGTGCGGAGAGCACGCGCGCGCCCACCGACGCCGCCGCGAAATCGTGCAGCCGCTGGAGGATCGCCGCGCGCTCGGTCACCATCTGACTCGACAGCGCGATGGCGCAGGCAGGCTGCTCGCGCACGAGGGCGCGGTAGGCGTCGAAGTTGAGATGTAGCGTCTCGCTCTGCACCGCGGAGTAGGCATTGGTCGCGAAAGATGCATCCGGCGACAATCCCTCGCAGCCGAACGTCTCCCGTTCGAACGCGACCCAGGAGACGAAGTCGCGCTTGTTCCGCCCGTTGTTGCTCAGCACGATCCGCCCGCTGACGACGACGAACAACCCGTCGGCGGGGGTCCCACGACCGTACAACGCGAATCCCGCGGGCCAGCTCGCCTTCGCCCCAAACGTCGCGAGAATCTCGAGATCATCGCGAGTGAGCTGTCCTGGCTGCGAATGTTCGTTTAGCGACATTGCGGGCACCGGTTGACGACCGGACACTATTGCAATCACCGCGCCCGTCCGGGATCACGTCCGGGATCACTCCTCCAGCTCGCCCAGCGCGTGCCGCAGGGCGACGCGAAGCGCCTCCTCTCGATCCGCCGAAGGCGGCAGCGCGCCCGAGATCTTCGAGAAGGTGGCCAGCATCTCGTCCTCGACGAACGCGCGAGTCGGGGCCGGTATCCCGAGTCCGGCGAGTGACCGCACCGCCACCTCGCGCAGCAGCTCGAGTGTGGCCGGCGAGAGTGCCGCCAGGCTCTGCGGAGCGGGTGCCCTGACCGCGGCTTCGCGCTTTCGCTTCGGCGCTGCGAACAGGGAGCTGACCGGCGCGAGCGATACGACGAACGAGCCCTCCGTGTGCTCGTGCCACGCGTCCACCACTCCGCGCCGTCGCAGCGAGAAAAGCAGCTTCTCGACCGCCGGCTTCACCACCGCCACCCCGCCCTCGCTGGATCGGCCGCGCCCGGTGATCAGCAGCACGTCTCCCTCCTGCGACATCTGCTTTTCGCGGAGCCACGATTCGGCGCGCGCGGTCGCCTCGGCCGCGGTCGGGAGCGATGCGCGCAGGTTCAGGATGCGGCTTGGTCCAAAAGAAGCCTCGTCCAGAGCCCGCAGCACCGCGGGTATTCTCCCTCCCGCGGGAGCCCGGCTCCGCCGCGACATCCGCCGGATCGCTAGGGCAGAGCGGCCGCCAGCGGGACTCCGTCGAGGCGCTCCAGCGGAGTCACGCCGAGCGCCCGCGCGAGCGTCGGCGCCATGTCCACGACGCGCACGGTCTGCGGATGCATGCCGGAGTTGAACGGCGCGCCGAAGAAAATGATCGGTACGCGGGCGTCATAGTCGTGCGGGGTGCCGTGCGTGGCATAGGTGCCCGCGCCCCAATAGCTGTACGGCGTCAGCGTGATCACCAGGGCGGCCTCGTCGTCGCCGGGCCGGAACATGTGCAGCCAGCGCCGCGCGATGTGGTCCTGCACGGTGTCCTTGCGCGCGAGCTCGCTGAGCCGGTCCACGCGCAGCACGCCGGGAATTCGTGCGGCACCGTCGGCGAACGCCGCGACCAGCGAGTCCACGTTTACGCTCCCGAGCCGGGCCCGGTCGAGGCTCAGCACACCGCTCCCGAACATGATCGCGGTGGTGTCGCCGCCGGCGACGCTAATCGTCTGCCGCGCCTGCGCCATCACCGGACCGATGAACACCCGGGTCGCCGCGGGATTCTTCAACTTCCCGCTGACGTCGATGAAGGGAGCCACGCCGTGGTCCCCCGTGAGCGCGACGATGACGTTGCCGCGTCCGCGCAGAGTAAACAGTGAATCGAGAAACCGGCCGAGCATGCGGTCGAGCCGCAGCATGTGGTCGTGCACTTCCCGCGAGTCCGGTCCGAACGCGTGGCCCGTGCCGTCCATCCCCGAAAGCGAAACCGCCAGCATGTCCGTTCGTTCGCCGGCGCCGAGCTGCATCTGATTCACGCCCTCGAGCGCGAGCTCCAGCGTGACGTCGTCCATCCACGGATAGTTCGGTAGCAGGTAGCCGATCGCCGCGGAATCTCCGGGCGCGAAGTGCGGAAACACGAAGTCGCGGCCCAGGTTCTCGACCGGGACGCTGTCGGGCTCCGTGTATGCGCTCGCGGGGAGCAGCAGGTCCCAGGCTTTCCCCGCGTACGAGTGCGGGATGCGCCGCGCGTTGAAGTCGCGCACCCACCGCGGCAGCTCGCTGGCGTAGTAGCTGCTCGTCACGAAAGCGCCGTTGCCCTCACCCGAGCGAACCGGCGAGTACCAGAATACCTGTGCCTTGCTCCTGCCGATTGGGAGGATGGCGCCCCTGTCCTTGCGGGAGACCGACAGAGCGCGCGTGGACGAATCGCGCGAAAGCAGCCAGTCGGTGAGCGTCGTTCCCTCGAACCTGTGGGGCGATGCGCCCTGGCCCATCGCACCCGTGAGCGTAGTTGATGGGTCGGCCACACCGGCGCTATTGGACGCGATTCCGGTATTGACCGGGAACCGCCCCGACATCGTGCTGGCGTGGCCCGGTGCGGTCTCCGTAATCGCATGGTCCTGGTATCCGTTCTGGAATACCGCGCCCTCTCCATAGAGCAGCGCCAGCCCACCGTCGAGCTGATGCTTCCATCGGTCGTAATACTCCGGGAGCAGCTGGTCCACGGTGATGAATACGACGAGAGCCGGCCTTGCGGCCGGCTCGGGCTGGGGCAGAGTGGCCGCGCAGCCAACGATGGAGATGCAGACTGCGGCGGCGGCAAAACGAAAGCGCATGATCAGGGCCTGGGTGAAAAGACTAGAGGACTCCCGAAGGCGGTCGTGACCGCGATCCGCCATCCGGCCGGAGTCTTTACGAATACGCGCTCCGAGACTCCGGTGCTGACGGAATCACCATAGCGGACGTCATAGCGGTAGCTCCCGTAGACAACCCCGGAAGCGAGTGGAACGACCGTGAGATCCCTGGCCATGAGCGTATCCGGCCAGCTCGTGCTGGTGCGCGCCGGCCAGCTCTCGAAGCCCAGCTCGAGGCCGTCCGGCCCGTTCCGCGCGAGCCGCGGGCTCTGGAGATACGTGCCGATGTATCGGACGCGGTCACGCTTGTGAATTGCGTCGATGTTCTCCCGGAACGCCGCGAGCGCCGCGGCGCTGTCCGCGGCAACTTCCGTGAGCGTGGGCGTTCGAGTGACCTCCACACTCACACAGGAAACCAGGAGAGTCAGGGAGAGTGCGAGAAGTACGCGCTTCATGGACGGTATCCGGTTGGATCGGGATCGCCGACGGGAAATGTCCCGCCACGGCCGGCATTCACCTTAGGATACAGCGCGGGCGCTTCTCCGGCTACGCGGCCACTTCCATGGCGCGAACCTCGGCGAGCGACCGGCTCACGCAGATCTCGTCACAGCGAATCCGGCGCGGGCAGCGCAGGCAGTCGCGCCGGATCTTCTCCGGGTACCCGGCGCGATCCGCGAGTGCGTATCCCGCGGACTCGAAGAACGCCGGCGTGAGCGTGAGCGCAAACAGCTCGGTGATATCGCGCTTGAGGGAAAGCTCTTCCAACTGGCGCACGATCCGCTTGCCCAACCCCGTGCCGTGCGCCTCGCGCACGATCGCGAGCGACGACACCTCGGCCAGCGACGGCGAGTATTCCTTGAGAGCGCCGCAGCCGAGCAGCTTGCCGCGACCGTCCACGGCCACGACGAAATCGTCGAGCGCGTGCACCACTGAATCGAGCGACCGGGGAAGCATGATCCCCTCGGCGGCGTATCCGTTCACCAGCCGCATGATCGCGTCCGCGTCCGCGCGGCGAGCGGGACGTAGTGTGACCTCTTCCTGCCGGGGGGCGATGGACCGAAGGCTCTGCTGAATCACGCGACGACTCCTTCCAGAATCTCGAGACCCCTGGCCAGATCGTCCCGATCGGCAACCAGCGGCGGCAGCAGGCGGAGCGTGTAATCGCCCGCGGAGAGAATCAGCAGCCCCGCGTCGAGCGCTCGAGCCACGACGCCGGCGGCGGGCTCGACGACGTCGATCCCCCACATGTACCCGACGCCGCGCACCGCGCGCACGCGCGGCGTGCTCGCCGCCAGCTCGGTGAGCATCCCTTCAATGAAGAGCCCGTTGTCCGCCACGTTCTCGAGCAGCGTCTCGTCGGACAGCCGGTCGAAGACGTGCAGCGCGACGGAGGCCACGAACGGGCCGCCGCCGAACGTGGTCGCGTGATCGCCCGGCTGAATCGTCTTCGCGATCTCCGGCGACAGTAGCACGGCGCCCATCGGCAGCCCGCCGGCGAGCGGCTTTGCAAGCGTGAGCATGTCGGGCACGACGCCGCTCTGCTCGTAAGCGAACAGCGTCCCCGTCCGGCCAAGCCCGCACTGCACCTCGTCGAAGATCAGCGCGATCTCGCGCTCGGTCGTCAGCCGACGCAATCCCTGCAGGAGCTTGGGGTCGAGCACCCGCACGCCCCCCTCGCCCTGTATTGGTTCGACTATCACTGCCGCGACAGTGTCGCCATCGAGCAGGTGCTCCAGGTCGTCCAAGTCGCGCTCGCAGATGGATATCCCGGGCGCGAGCGGGCGGAACGGCGCACGGTACGACGGCCGGTCGGTGGCGGCCAGAGACGCGAACAGCCGGCCGTGGAAGCCGCCGCGCAGCGCGACGATCTCGTGCTTCCGCGAGCCGCCGACGGCGCGCGCCCAGCGTCGCGCGAACTTGAACGCGCCTTCGTTCGCCTCCGCTCCGGAGTTGCAGAAGAACACGGACGAAGCGAACGAGCGGTCCACGAGCCGCTGTGCCAGCGTCTCCCCCGCCGCGGTCGCGTACAGGTTGGACGTGTGCAGCACGCCGGTGTCCGCCGCGGCCGCGATGGCGCTGCGCACACCCTCGTCACCGTAGCCGAGCGCGTTGACGCCGATCCCGCTGGCGAAATCGAGGTACGTCCGGCCGTCGGCGCCGAGCAGCTCGACGCCGCAACCGCCCACTATCTCGAGCGGCGCGCGCTTGTACGTGCCGAGAATCGCAGATCGCCTAGAGACCAGCGTCTCCTCGCCGAGGATCGGCAGAGTCAGCGTAGTCATGCCGCGAGGCTCGGTGCGAGTGTCATGGTCGTGCCGAGCGCGCCATCCAGAATTCCGGCGAGCGGCGCGATCCGCACCGCCGGTACTCCGCCGGCCAGCGCCGCGTGCGCGGCCTCGAGCTTGGCGGCCATCCCGTTGGACGCGGTGCCGGTCGCGATCAGTCCGCGCGCGGTTTCCACGTCGAGATTGTCGAACACCGCTCCTTCCGCGCCGATTACGCCGTCCACGTCGGCGACGAGCAGCAGCTCGGCGGCGCCCGCCGCCACCGCGATCGCCGCCGCGGCGTCGTCACCGTTCACGTTGAGCGCGCCGTGGCCGTCCGCGTTCTTCGCCAGCGGTGAGATCACGGGCAGGTAGCCCGCGCCGAGCAGAGTCGCGAGGACCGCGCTGTTGACGCGTCCGGGCATCCCCACGTGACCGAACTCCTCGATGCCAAGCGGCTGCGCTTCGATGAAGCCGCCGTCCTCGCCGGAGATCCCGACCGCCGGAATGCCGGCCGCGGCGAGCAGCGCCACCAGCCGCTTGTTGACCAGGCCCGACAGCACCATCCGCACGATCGCGATGTCGTCCTCGGACGTGACCCGACGGCCGCCGCTGAAGCCCGGCGATCCGCCGAGCTTCCGCTGCATCTCGGAGATCTCGTCCCCACCGCCGTGCACGACGCACATCGCGCCCGGCGCGGCGCGCCAGGCCTGGGCCAGCACGGAAGCCAGCGCGGGCGACGACTGCGCGCGCCCGCCGATCTTTACGACCGTCTTCACGCGGGCAATCCGATGCGCTCGTCCAGGCCGAGCAGGAGGTTGGCGTTCTGCACCGCCTGGCCAGCGGCTCCCTTCAGCAGGTTGTCTATGGCGGCGATGATCACGATCGTCGGCTGCCGCACGTTGGCCGCTGGATGCACGCTCAGCCGCACGACGTTGCGGTGCACGACGTCGCGCAGCGACGGCGGCGAGTCGGCGATCTCGACGAACGGCTCGCCGGCGTAGAACCCGCGCCAGAGGGCGCTCGGGTGCGCGAGCTCGGTGGTGAGCGGAACGGTGATCGTCGCTAGAATCCCGCGCGCCACGGGAAGCAGGTGCGGCGTGAACAGGATGTCGTTGTCGCCGCCCAACTCGCGGACCAGCGCGTTCATCTCGGCGAGATGCCGGTGCGCGTTGCCAGGCGCGTACGCCCGGAAGTCTTCCGCGACTTCGGCGAACAT
>JBPPMH010000054.1:0-22421 GCA_051305945.1 Gemmatimonadaceae bacterium | reverse complement strand
GCCCGCGCGTTCGCTCTGTTCGACCATGAGGTCAATGGCTGGAAGGGCGTGGACGTTTCACGCGTCGTCTTCGATTTCTTCGAGGTGCCCACGGGGCTCGGACTTTACGGTGGCGGTGGACTGGACATGCGCTGCAGCCATAACCCACTCTCCGGCGGCGGAACGTGGCCCGGTGAGCCGACGTGGGGCAGCGCGTGGAAGAAACGGGCGAGGGATTATTTCAACAAAAAGGTCGAAGCACTCGCCCATACAACGGAGCTTCCTGTTGCTACCAACCGCATTGATCTCGATCCGGTGGAGGCCGACGCATGGGGACTGCCCGTACCCCGTATAACATGGACCGTGCATCCGCTGGACATGCAGCTGAAGCAGTTTTTCACCGACCGCGCCCGCGAGCTGCTGCAAGCGGCCGGACCTGCCATGCTATCCGAGCCCAGGCCAATTACCGCCCCTTCAGGAGGCGGGGAGCATCTGCTTGGCACTTGCCGGATGGGTCATGATCGGCAAACGTCGGTCATCAATGCCGATCACCGCGCGCACGACGTACCAAATCTTTTCATCGTTGACGGTAGCAGCTTCGTGACATCGAGCCGCGGCCAGCCGACGATGACGATTCAGGCGCTGGCCTTCCGCGCCGCCGACCGCATCACGCAGCTGGCGAAAGCGCGGAGCATCTAGCTCCAATCATTTTCTGCGCATGCGCCGCGCGTTATTGATCGTCAATCCGGCTTCTCGCGGTGGAGACAGACAAAAAGACCGCGTGGTCGCCGAATTACGACGCGCAGGGATTGACGCTGACGCAGTGGTGACCGAGGCGGCTGGTCACGCCGCCCGAATCGCCGTCGAAGGCGCAGCCGCGTATGACGCCGTGTTCACTCTGGGCGGCGACGGAACCGCAATGGACGTGATCGGCGCGCTCGCGGGGCATGGCCCGCCCGTCGGTATCCTCCCGGGCGGCACCGGCAACCTGCTCGCCCGGTCGCTTGGCATTCCGCTCACCGTCCGCGGCGCCGTCCGCGCCCTCGCGGCCGGTCGCGAAGCGCGGATCGATCTCGGCCAACTAGGTGACGGCAGGATCTTCGGGATCGGCTCCGGCGTCGGAGTAGACGCCACGATGATCGCCGAGACTCCGCGCTGGCTCAAGCGCCGCCTGGGTGTGCTGTCGTACGTGATCGTCGGGCTGCGCTCCCTCCTCCGCTTCGACGCGTTCGAAGTCGAAGGCTCAGTGGACGGTGTGCGGTTCCAGCGCCGCGCCTCCGCCATTCTCGTCGCGAACTTCGGAACGATGTTCCGACACCTCCTCACGCTCGGCGACGGAATTCTGCACGACGACGGCGTGCTCAACGTCTGCATCTTCTCGCCCACGACCAACGCGGACGCCGCGCGAATCACCTGGAAGATGATGCGGCGCGATTTCTCGCCCGACCCGTGCATGTCCTACCTGTCGGGCCGCGAGATCGAGATCACCACCGTCCCCTCGCGTACCGTCCAGGCCGATGGAGAGCTGGCCGGATCCACCCCGCTCAGCGTGCGCGTTCTTCCTGGCGCCGGGCGACTTCTTCTCCCAAATGCAAGGGGTCGAAATCACTGATTGATGGCGCGTTATGTGCACCTCCATTTCCTGCTGACCCGAAGGCTTTTCAACAGGAGGTTTCAATGGACAGAGGCACCGATTTTCTCAAGAGCCAGATCAATAACGCGGTGATGCAGCACGGGGCATTTCTGCGCGCACTCGAGGACCACGAAGGGCAGGCCGAAGATCCGCGTTTCCGCGATCTTTGCACCAGGCACATCCCGGACATGCGCGAGCATCAGCGGATGCTGGAGGAGTACCAGCAGACGCTCGGCGCCGAGGCCGGCATGGGCAAAAAGGCGATGGGCGCGGCGCTCGGCATGGCGCGCGACCTGGCTGACGCGGCGCGCGAGAGCGATTTCCTGCGTCTGGTGGGCGACATCGTCATGGCCCGGCAGGCCGAGGACACGTTCAAGACTTTCCGCGAAGCCGGCCGCGCGCTCAACATCGAGGCGCTGGCGCAAATCGGCGAAGTCGGCGAGCGGCACCACGACGAGTACGTCAAGGAGGCCAACCGCCTCGTCCAGCAGATCTTCGTCGAGCACGTACGCGGACCCGATGCCGTCCAGTCCGCGACGGTCGACGCGATCCCGCCCGTCTGACGCATCGTGCCGCGGGTCGGGTGGGACCGGGGGTCGTTCGCTGCGCCTACGCGAGCAAACTACGCTCGCTAGCACGGCGCTACGAATGACCCCCGGCCTCCACCCTCCCATCCGCCCTAAGCGGGACGAGGCCGACTCGCGTGCGACGTCGCGTCCTGCCGCCCCGCTCTTCGCGCACGCCCTGGGTGGATGGGGGCCGATCACGGCGATGGGTCCCCGCAGGCGGCGTGATAGCAAGCGTAGTTTGCTCGCGTAGCCGCCGAAGGGGACTCATCGACGTGAGCGGCACCCGCGCGATAACGCCAGCAACCGTACGCGGTTAGCTTACCGGACATGACAGACGTCGTAGCGCTGGCGGCTGAGATGTTATCGATCCAGTCGCAGTCCGGGCAGGAGCACGAAGTCATCGAGTTCGTCACCCGCTGGTTCGTGAAGCGGGGGTGGAACGTGAGCTTCCAGGAGGTCTCGCCGGGGCGCGGCAACGTCTGGGCGACACGCTCTGTTTCCGACGACGACCGATCCGGCAGCGTCGCGCTCTCCACGCACCTCGACACCGTCCCGCCGTTCCTCACGCCGCGGCTCGAAGAGGGACGGCTGTACGGCAGAGGCGCGGCCGATGCCAAGGGGATCGCCGCGGCGATGATGGCCGCGGCCGACCGACTCGTCGCGTCCGGCGAGAATCGCGTGCAGCTGCTGTTCGTCGTCGGCGAGGAGAAAGGCTCCGACGGCGCGCGCGCGGCGAATAACCTGCCGGCCACGAGCAGCTTTCTCATCAACGGCGAGCCGACCGAGAGTAAGCTCGCCAGCGGAGCGAAGGGCTCGCTGCGCGTGTTCGTCAGAACGCGCGGTAAGGAAGCGCACGCGGCGTATCCGCACCTCGGCCAGTCGGCGATCGAGCCGATGCTGGAGCTGCTCCCGAAAGTGAAGAAGCTGAAGCTGCCGAGCGATCCCGTTCTCGGTGAAGCGAGCGTCAACATCGGCGTGATCCGCGGCGGGACGGAAGGGAACATCATCCCGGGGCAGGCCGAAGCGGAGGTGATGTTCCGCATCGTCAGTGACGTCGAGCCGATCAAGCGGATGATCGAGGAGTGGGCGCGCGGCGTGGCCGAGCTGGAGTGGGGCTCGCACATTCCGCCCCAGCACTTTCACACGGTCGAGGGATTCGAGATCGAGCCGGTCGCATACACGACCGACATCCCGCTGCTCGGCCGTTGGGGCAAGCCGCTGCTGTTCGGGCCGGGCTCGATCCACGTCGCGCACACGCCGGACGAGTACGTGGACGTCGCCGAGCTGCGCGCGGCCGTGGACACGTACGAGAAATTGGTGCGCACGCTGCTCGAGCAGGGCGATCCCGCGTCCGCGAAATCCGCCCCGCCGCGAAAGAAGGCTCGCAAGTGATCAGGGCAAGACAGAAAGTCGCCATCCTTGGCGCGACGGGAGCAGTCGGGCAGACGTTTATCCGGCTGCTCGCCGGTCACCCGTGGTTCGAGATCGCGGAGCTGGTGGCGTCGGAGCGATCGGCGGGCCAGCGCTATCGCGATGTCGTGCGATGGCTGGACGGCGATCTCGCGCCGGAAGTCGGCGAGCTGACGCTGCTGCCGGCTGATGCGGCGGGCGTGCGATCGCAGATCGCGTTCTCGGCGATGGATTCGTCGGTGGCTGGTCCGATCGAGGAGATGTTCGCCAAGGCCGGGAAGACCGTGCTGAGCAACTCCAAGAACCACCGGATGGATCCCGACGTTCCGCTGGTCATCCCCGAGATCAATGCGGACCACCTGCGTCTGCTGGAGCACCAGCGCAGCGCGCGCGGCTGGAGCGGCGCGATCGTCACGAACGCGAACTGCAGCGCGACGGTCGCGGCGATGGCGCTGGCGCCACTGCATGAGAGCTTCGGCATCAACAGGATTTTTATCTCGACGATGCAGGCGATTTCCGGCGCCGGTTATCCCGGTCTCCCGTCGTCCGACATACTCGGCAACGTGATTCCGTTCATCGCAGGAGAAGAAGCCAAGATCGAGATCGAGCTGGGCAAGCTGCTCGGCAAGCTCGAGGGTGACGCGATCAAGCCCGCGTCCTTCACGGTGAGCGCGCACACCAATCGCGTGCCGGTCGAGCATGGCCACACCGTGTGCATGTCCGTCGGGCTCGACGGATCACCCGACCTGACAGCCGTCCGCGCCGCGCTCGAGGAATGGACCGGGTCGCCGTCGGTGCGCGAGCTGCCGGGAGCGAAGCACCGGCCGCTCGTGGTGCGGGATGAGCCCGACAGGCCGCAGCCCCGGCGGGACGTCAACACGGGCGACGGCATGACGGTCGTCGTCGGGCGGGTGCGCGAGGACGCGATACTCGACGTGCGGCTCGTGGCGGTCGGACACAACACCGTGCGGGGCGCGGCCGGCGGCTCCATACTCAACGCCGAGCTGCTGCTCTCCACCGGCGCGATTCCCTCGGCGTGATAGTCGCCAAGTTCGGCGGCACGTCCGTCGGTGACGCCGAAGCCATCGAGCGCGCGGTCGGGATCGTGCGCGGGCGGCTCGACAAGCAGCCGATCGTCGTCGTTTCCGCGCTCGGCGGCGCGACGAACGGTCTCCTCGCGGTGGCCGAGCAATCCGCGAAGGGACATCTAATCGGAGCGCTGCGCGGGGTCGAGAACCTGCGCGATCGGCATCTCGCCGTATGCAAGGAGCTGCTGGGCGACAGCGCGGCGGCGATCGAGATCTCGGCGGAGCTGAGTGCGCTGTTCGACGAGCTGGCGTCACTAGCCGAGGCGTTGAATACTCTCGGGCACGTCACGCCGCGCAGCTTCGACGCGATCGCGTCCATCGGGGAGCAGTGCTCGTCGCAGCTCGTGACCGCGGTCCTGTGCGAGCGGGGGATTCCCGCGCAGCTCGTGGACGCCGGCGACGTCATGATCACCGATTCCAACTTCATGATGGCGGCGCCGAAGGTCGAAGCGATAGCCGAGCAATCGCGCGCGATACTCCTTCCGATCCTCAAGGAAGGGAAGGTGCCCGTGCTCGGCGGATTTGTGGGCCGCACAGCCGACGGGATCACGACCACGCTCGGCCGCGGCGGCTCCGATTACAGCGCCTCGCTGATCGGCGCGGCGCTGCACGCGGAAGCGATCGAGATCTGGACCGACGTGGACGGCATGATGACCGCGGACCCGCGGGTGGTGAAGGGCGCACAGCCGATCGGGCGGATCCGGTTCGACGAGGCGTCGGAGCTGGCGTCGTTCGGCGCGAAGGTGCTGCACCCGAGCACCATCGCCCCCGCCGTGCGCATCGGGATTCCGGTGTACGTGCTGAACTCGAACCGGCCGGAACTGCCCGGAACGCTGATCACCTTCGACGCGCCGCGGCGGGCGGTCACGGCGATCGCCGGCAGGGCGGGAATTACGCTCGTGCGCGTGCGGGCCGCGCGCATGCTGCTGGCACACGGCTTTCTACGCCGCGTATTCGAGGTGTTCGAGCGGCATTCGACGTCGGTGGACGTCGTCGCTACGTCGGAGGTGTCGGTGTCCATGACGCTCGACGACGTCACCAGTCTGGATTCCATTGTCGTGGATCTGTCGGCGCTCGGCGACGTGTCGGTGGAGCACGACCGCGGGATCGTCGCGATCGTCGGCGCGGGGATCGCCGATCACTCCGACGCCATGGGACGCGCGCTCGCGTGCTTCACCGGCTCCACCGTGCATATGATCTCGCTGAGCGCCACCGCGATCAATCTCACCGCGGTCGTGGACAGCGGCCGCGTCGCTGACATCATACGCGGACTGCACGCCGAATTCTTCGAGGACGGCCAATGACCGCGCGGAAGATCGCCGTGATCGGCGACGGGAAGATGGGAAAGACGATCGCGGAGATGGCGAAAGAGCGGGGCTGGACCGTTACGACCGTCCTGGGGGAAAAGGAGAATCCCGACGGCAGCGGCATCACGCGCGAATCGCTGAAGGGCGCCGACGTCGCGATCGAGTTCACCGAGCCGACGTCCGCGGTGCGCAACATCAGGGCGTGCGTTGCCGCGGGCTGTCCGGTGGTCGTAGGGACTACCGGCTGGTACGATGATCTCGAGGCCGTCGGCGGTGATGTGACCAGGAGCGGCGGCGCGATGCTCTGGGCGGCAAATTTCTCGATCGGGATTCAGATCTTTCTCGATCTTGCCCGGCGGGCGGGGTCGCTCGTCGCCGATCTGCAGGGATGGGATGCCCGCATCGTCGAGACCCACCACACCGAGAAAAAGGACGCTCCTTCAGGGACGGCGATCGTGATCGAGCAGGAAGCGCGTGCGGGGTTCGGGCGAAAGATTCCCATCGAGAGCGTGCGGACTGGAGCCGTTCCCGGAACGCATGAGTTGATCTTCGAGTCGAAGCCGGAGAGGCTGAGCATCACTCACGACGTCCATGACCGATCCGTGTTCGCGAACGGCGCCCTCGCCGCCGCGGATTGGCTCGTGGGCAAGCGCGGGGTGTTCACCATGCGCGATTTTCTCGCGGGAGTAGGGGACTCATGAAACACGGACTGTTGTTCGGGGCCGGCACGGCGCTCGTCACGCCGTTCACGCGCGATGGCGCGGTGGACGAGACTGCGCTCCGCGCGCTGATCGACTGGCAGATCGACGAGGGCATCCACTTCCTGGTGCCGTGCGGCTCCACGGGGGAGGCCGCGACTCTCTCGCCGGACGAGCATCGCCACGTCGTGGAGATCACGGTCGACCAGGTTGCCGGGCGCGTGCCCGTCATCGCCGGGGCGGGGTCGAACGACACGAAGAAGGCGATCGCGTTCTCGCGCGAGATGCAAGCCGCGGGCGCGACCCATCTGCTGCACGTGTCGCCGATGTATAACAAGCCGCCGCAGCGCGGGATCATCGCGCATTTCCTCGCGATCGCCGACGCGGTGGATATCCCGATCGTGATGTACAACGTGCCCGGGCGGACGGCGAGTAACATGGAAGCTGTGACTACGCTCACGCTGGCGGAGAACGCGCGGCTCGTAGCGGTGAAGGAAGCGTCTGGCGACATGGCGCAGATCGGCCGCATCATTCGCGACCGGCCGGACGGGTTTTCCGTTCTCTCCGGCGACGACGCGCTCACTGTCGCGATCATGGCCGCCGGGGGAGATGGCGTAATCTCGGTCACGTCGAACGCCACGCCGAAGCTCGTCGCGCAGCTCACGGACTCGGTGCGCGCGGGCAACATGCGTCAGGCTCGCGAGATCGAGACGCGCCTGTCGGATTGGACGGCTGCGGCGTTCGTCGAATCCAATCCGCTTCCGGTCAAGGCCGCGCTCGCGATGCAGGGTCGCATCGAGAACGTGTTGCGGCTGCCGCTCGTCCCTCTGGCCGACGCGCACCAGAGCGCGGTGCGGAAGAGCCTCGAAAAGGCCGGCGCGGTGGGATGAAGCGGAACAAGATGTCGGGCGAGAACCTCTCGCACCGGATCGAGGCGCTCGCCGCCACGCCCGCGAAGGAGGCGCTGCCGCCAGACGCGCAGTCCGCGTTCGAGGCGCTGCTCCAGGCGCTCGAGGCGGGCGAGGTTCGCGCGGCCGAGCGCGCCGCCGACGGCTCCTGGCACGCCGTGCAGTGGGTCAAGCGCGGCATTCTGCTCGGCTTCCGTCTGGGGCACCTCGTCGAGATGTCGGTGCCCGGCGGCGCCGCGCACGGAAACAAGCTGCAGTTCTTCGACAAGAGCACCTATCCACTGCGGGAGCTCACGCTCAAAGACCAGGTGCGGATCGTCCCGGGCGGATCGTCCATCCGCCGCGGCGCGTACGTCGCTCCGGGCGTGGTCTGCATGCCGCCGATGTACGTCAATGTCGGCGCGTACGTGGGTGAGGGGACGATGATAGACTCGCACGCGCTGGTCGGGTCGTGCGCGCAAGTGGGTGCGCGCGTGCATCTCAGCGCGGGCGCGCAGATCGGCGGAGTGCTCGAGCCGATAAATGCTTCGCCGGTGGTGATCGAGGACGACGTGATCGTCGGCGGCAACTGCGGCGTGTATGAGGGAACGGTGGTGCGCGCCAAGTCGGTGGTCGGGGCCGGCGTCGTGCTGACGCGCGGTACGCCGGTGTACGATCTCATCCGGGAGCAGGTGTACCGCGGCACCCCCGAAAAACCGCTGGAAATCCCGGCAGGCGCGGTAGTCGTGCCCGGTGCGCGCGCGATCAAGGGCGACTGGCCACGCGCGGAGGGACTTTCGCTCCAGACTCCGATCATCGTGAAGTACCGCGACGAGAAAACGGATCTGGCGACGACTCTGGAGGCGTGGCTTCGCTGACGGTCGCCGGCACGGTTCAAGTGCCGGGCGACAAGTCGATCTCGCATCGCGCGTTGATTCTCGCGGCGCTCGCTGACGGTGAGTCGGTGATCCGCGACGTCCTCGTCGCCGAGGACACCGCGTCCACGGCGTACGCGCTCCGCGCGCTCGGCAACGACGCGCCGCCGCTCGGCCCGGAGATCCGCATTCACGGCACGGGCCTTCGGGATTTGCGCGCGCCGGAGTCACCGCTGGACTGCGGCAACAGCGGCACTACCGTGCGCCTGCTCGCCGGAGTCGTGGCCGGCCATCCGTTCTCCGCGACGTTCACGGGTGACGAGAGTCTCAGCCGCCGTCCCATGCGGCGAATCGCCGAGCCGCTCACCGCCATGGGCGCGCGGATCTCTTTCGCGAAGGACGACGGCCTGCCGATGACGGTGCAGGGGGGTGACCTGCAGCACGTCGCCTGGACCAGCGAAGTAGCGAGCGCGCAGGTCAAGAGCGCGATTCTCCTCGCTGGACTCGTCGCAGGCGTGCCCGTTTCCGTGCGCGAGCCCCGGGCTTCGCGCGATCACACCGAGCGCATGCTCCGGGCACTCGGTATCGAAGTGACGGCATCGCGCGACTGCGTGACCAAGCTCACTCCCGGCGCGTCGCTCGATCCGTTCGAGCTGACCGTTCCGGGAGACGCGTCGTCCGCCGCGTACTTCGTCGCGCTCGCGGCGCTGGCCGCCAGTGGCAACATCACCCTGCCCGGCGTGTGCATCGACGCGGTTCGAACCGGCTTTCTCCGCGCTATCCGGCGAATGGGCGCGAAGGTCAGGGTATCGGGCAAGACGGAGGCGACAGGCGAAGAGACCGGCACCCTGACCGCCGGACCGGGCGCGCTGCGCGCGACCTCCGTGAAGCCAGGCGAGATTCCCGCGATGATCGACGAGCTGCCGCTGCTGGCGTGCGTCGCGACCCGGGCCGAGGGAGAGACCGTCGTCCGCGGCGCCGCGGAACTGCGCGTGAAGGAGAGCGACCGCATCGCGGCGACGGTGGACAACCTCCGCGCGCTCGGCGCCGACGCCGAGGAGTTCGACGACGGCTTCGCCGTGCGCGGATCCGACGAGCCACTGTGGGGAACGGTTCGCACTAACGGCGATCATCGCATCGCGATGGCGTTCGGCGTGCTCGGCTGCGTTCCCGGCAACGAGATCAGGATCGACGACCGTGATTGCGTGGGAGTGTCCTACCCGGGATTCTGGGCGGATCTGAAAAAGGTGACGGAGTGAGACAGCCTTTCGCGATCACGATCGACGGGCCGGCGGCGTCGGGGAAGACGTCCACCGCATATAAGGTCGCCGAGGCGCTCGGCTTCCACCACGTGGATTCGGGTGCGCTGTACCGCGCCGCTACCGCGGCGGCGTTGCGCGCGAATCCGGCCGGTAATTGGAGCGAGCCCGATGTACTCGAGGCGACGCGCATCGTGGAGATGGAGGCGCGCAAGGCTTCATTCTGCCCTCTGCTCGACGGCGGGGAGTCCGAGGAGGAGATCCGCGGCGAAGCCGTCACCGGCAAGGTCTCGGTGGTCGCGAAGATGTCCGGCGTGCGCGACTGGGTGAACGCGCAGGTCCGGCACCTCGCCGATCTTCATGACGTGGTCGTGGACGGGCGCGACATCGGAACCGTCGTGCTGCCGAACGCGCGCGTGAAGGTCTTCCTGTTGGCGGAGTCCCGCGAGCGGGCCCGCCGGCGGCTGCTTCAACGCCTGGGCCGGGAGGGAACCGACTCGGAGCTGGATGAGGAAGCCGCCAGGCTCGCCAAACGCGACGCCCTGGACGCGGTTCAGACCGTTCCAGCGCCCGACGCGATCATGCTGGACACGACCGACATGAGCCAGGCCGAGCAGATCCGCCAAATCATCGACATCGCCCGGGCAGCCGGAGCATCTGAGTAGGAGCCCGCGATTGCGGATTGAGGGTCCTCAGCCCTCGGTCGCAAGTACGGTAATGGTACAGTTTGAAGTGGCGAGTTTAGATTGAAGTTGTGCCGTGGCGCCCGGAGCTTGCCACGAGGCCAAGACAGCGGGTTCGACTCCCGCCTCGAAAGGGGTCTTGGACGGGGTAATGGGGTTCAAATCCCCACGCGGCACATTCAACCGAGAAGCCCTACAACTTCTTCAAGCTTCCAGACGTGATCGGCCACGCCAGCCGCCATTGCCGGAGTGGTGTGAATCCCGCCGTTCGCCTTCGTAAGCGTCTGATGCTTCCGGCAGAAGTTGTAGTACATGAAGTAGAGGGAGATCGCGTGAGCGTGGTTCTCGATCTTCTTGGAGAAGCCGTTGGTGAGCCGCGTGAGCCGACGAATGTTCATCCGCATTGTCAGGTTCTGCCGCTCCACGTAGCTCGTGGAAATGTCCTCCGGCTTCGGCTCCCCCATGACCCAATGCTTCCGAGTGCCGCAAGTACCCCCAAGTTGACGAATGACAACGAGATAGAGTAAGTTTACAGGCTGTCCTCTATTCACCCTCAACCGTTTGGAACAACACCTACTTTAATGGCCGAGCTTGAAACCGAAGTTCTAACCCCAACCGACAAGCCCGCTCTGACCGCGCGCGAGAAGCGCGACCAGCAGAAGGCGCAGCTGCGCCCGCTTGCCAACCTGCGTCCCGAGCTCTACGAGGACGAGTATACCGACGAAGAGCGCGACGCGATGCTGGAGATGTACACCGGCACGATGGCCTCCATCGAGGAAGGCGAGATCGTGCGGTCGACGGTCCTCGAAATTCGCGACAACATGGTCGTGCTCGACATCGGATTCAAATCCGAGGGCACGGTCCCGCTCGAAGAATTCAAGGACATCCCCGACCTCAAGGCCGGCGACGAAGTCGAAGTGCTCCTCGAGCACCTCGAGGACCAGGAAGGGTCCGTCGTGCTTTCGAAGAAGAAGGCCGACTTCATGCGCGTCTGGGAAAAGATCCGCGTCGCCTACGAGACGGATCAGCCGGTGCAGGGAACGCTGGTCAAGAAGATCAAGGGCGGCGTGGTCGTCGATCTCATGGGAGTGGACGCGTTCCTCCCCGGCTCGCAGATCGCGCTCCGCCGCGTGCCCAACATAGACGAGCTGCTCGGCCAGTCGTTCGACTTCAAGATCATCAAGCTCAACAAGCGCCGGCGGAACATCGTCGTGTCGCGCCGCGTCATTCTCGAGTCGGAGCGCGCGGGCAAGCGCGAGAAGCTGATGAAGGAGCTGTCGAAGGATCAGGTCCGCAAGGGAGTCGTCAAGAACATCACCGACTTCGGCGCGTTCATCGACCTCGGCGGCGTGGACGGACTGCTCCACATCACCGACATGTCGTGGGGCCGCATCCAGCACCCGTCCGAAATGGTGCAGATCGGCGCCGAGCTCGACGTCAAGATTCTGGACATCGACTGGGAGCGCGAGCGCATCTCGCTCGGCCTCAAGCAGCTCCAGAGCTACCCGTGGAAGGACGTGGCCGAGAAGTACCCGGTCGGCACGCGCGTGTCGGGCAAGGTCGTGTCCATCACGAACTACGGCGCGTTCATCGAGCTCGAGCCGGGCATCGAAGGGCTGGTGCACATCAGCGAGATGAGCTGGACGCGCAACGTCCGCCACCCGTCGAAGCTCGTCTCCATCGGCGAGGCGATCGAAGCGGTCGTGCTCAAGGTGGATCCGAACGAGGAGAAGATCTCGCTCGGCATGAAGCAGACGGAGCAGGACCCGTGGATGGTGCTGCCGTATCGCTATCCGATCGGCACGCGGCTCAACGGCAAGGTGCGCAACCTCACGAGCTTCGGCGCGTTCGTCGAGATCGAGCCCGGCATCGACGGGCTGATCCACATCTCGGACATGTCGTGGACCAAGCGCGTGCAACACCCGTCGGAAGTCGTGAAGAAGGGTGACGCGGTGGACGTCGTGATCCTGAACATCGACAGCGACAACAAGCGCATCTCGCTCGGCCTCAAGCAGGCGACCGAGGATCCGTGGCTCAGCATCGGCGAGAACTATCCTGTCGGGATGGAGCTCCCGGGCAAGGTCGTGCGCCTGATGGACAAGGGCGTCGTGGTGGACATCGGCAACGACATCGAAGGGTTCGTCCCGGTGAGCCAGCTCAACTTCGGCAACCCGGTCAACAGCCCGGCCGACATCGTTTACGAGACGATGAACCTCGACCTCCGCATCATGGAAGTCGATCCGATCCACCGGCGCATCGTGCTGGCGGTGACGAACATTCCGGAAGAGCAGCCGCCGCGGCCGGAGACCCCGTCGACCGTAATCCTAATGGATACCGACGATTACACGGCTGTAGGGCCGCCCCCTACGGACATTCCTTACGACGAGCCGGCTGAATAGAGCGCGGAAACCGTTCGAGGAGCAGGTAAGAGGAACCCGGCATGGCTGCCGGGTTCTTTTTTTGGGGGGGGTCCCCCGACGCTCGCCGGAATTATTGACAGCGTTCAGTCCCGGACGTACGATTGCCCGGGCGTAACAGAACCTGGATACAATCACGTTCCAGGCGGGTGCCCACGCGCGGCATCCGCATCGAGTACGGGTCACCACGACGATCCTTTTCGGAGGCACCATGCCGTTGCGTCGGTTTCTGAGTTGTCTTGCAATTGTGTTCCTGGCCGTGCCCTCGCTCGCGGGCGCGCAGGCCACCGGAACGATCAGCGGACGTGTCCGCGACGCGGCCACAGCCGTGCCACTCGTGGGCGTGCAGGTACGAGTCGAGGGCACCTCGCTCGGCACGATGACCCGCGCCGACGGCGGCTACACCATTACCGGCGTCCCCGCCGGCTCGCACTTCGTGAGCGCGCGGAGAATCGGGTACGCGCCCGAGCGGCTCCAGGTGACGGTCGGGACCGGGGTGGCCGCGGTGGCGCAGGACTTCGCGCTCCGCTCGGTTCCGGCCTCGCTCGACCAGGTCGTCGTTACCGCTCTCGGCCAGACCGCCGAGAAGCGGTCGCTCGCGACGGCTCAGCAGAGCGTCACGGGAACCGAGATCGCGCAGACGCAGCGGGACAACTTCGTCAACGCCCTCCAGGGCCGCGTCGCCGGCGTCGAGGTCGTGAACACCTCCGGCGTTCCCGGCGCGTCGTCGTCCATCACCATCCGCGGCGTCAGCTCGATCAGCAGCAGCAACCAGCCGCTGTTCATCATCGACGGCCTGCCGATGGACAACAAGACGCTGCACACCAGCGTACTCGCTTCCTCATTCGGCGGGTCCACGTTCTCGTTCGAGAATCGCGGGGTGGACTTCACCAACCGCGCGGCCGATCTCAACGCCGAGGACATCGAGAGCCTCGTAGTGTTGAAGGGGCCGGAAGCGGCCGTGCTGTACGGCATCGACGCGGCGAACGGTGCCATCGTCATCACGACGAAGCGCGGCAGGGCGGGCAGAGGCGGGCTGGACTACAGCAACAGCTTCCGTACCGCGACGGTTCGGAAGGCCCCCGAAATCCAGCGCGTGTACGGGCCGCAGACGGGCTTGGGAAGCACCACGTTCCTGTACTGGGGCGAGCCGTATCCGGCGGGAACGCAGTTCTACGACAACATTGACGGTTTCTTCCAGACCGCCACGTCGCAGAAGCACAACGTGACGTTCAGCGGCGCGGCCGCCGACAGCAGGATCAGCTACCGGCTGTTCACGTCGGCCTCGAACGACAAGGGCGTGGTGCCGGGCGACAAGCTCGACCGGATCAACGTCACGGGCGCGTCCAACGCCCAGGTCACGAACTGGATGAACGTGGACCTGTCGATGGCGTACACCTACGCCGACAACAACCAGTCATTCAAGGGTGCGGGCGGTCCGCTGATCGGCCTGCTCGTCTGGCCGCAGACAGACGACGCGTCGGACTACCTTACGCCCGCCGGCAACCGGCGCCGGCTCACGACGCTGAACCAGGGATCCGAGGTGGACAACCCCTACTTCAACGTCTCCAAGAACTTCAACCAGTCAAAGAACAACCGCATCATCGCGAATCTCGGACTCACGATCGTGCCATTCTCCTGGGGTAATCTCAAGACGAACATCGGCACGGACATGTACACGAACGAGACCGAGATCCTGCGCCACCCCGAGAGCACGTGGGGCTTCTCGAACGGGGGGATCATCGACGTAGCGAACGACATCACCCGCAGCAACAACATGCAGACGCTGTTCAACGTCCACAGCCGTCCGCTTACGCGGTTCCTCTCGGTCACCGGCCTGATCGGCAATCAGATCAACGACTATAAGACCGAAGTAGACGCCTCCGTTGGGCGTGACTTCCTGGAGCCGAACTTCGTCTCCATCAACAACACGAACCTCCGGTCGAGCGCCACCAGAATCTCGCAGCGCCGGCTGATCGGACTGTTCGGCCGGGTCACGCTGGACTTCAACAAGTACCTCTACATCAACTTCGACGGTCGCAACGACTGGACGTCGACGATTCCGCGGGAGCGGAACTCGTTCTTCTATCCGGGCGTCTCCACGAGCTTCATCTTCTCGGACGCTTTCCCGGGCATCAAGCGCTTCATGACCGGCAAGCTCAGAGCGGCTTATGCCGAAGTGGGCAAGGACGCGCGGCCGTACGCCTACCGGCCGTCGCTCGAGTACAAGCCGACCGCGCACGGCGGTTACGGCTACGGCTTCTGGGGGCCGAACCGGAATCTGCGTCCCGAATTCGCCAGGTCCTACGAGTTCGGCACCGAGCTGGCGTTCATGGACGACCGGCTGGGCTTGGACGCGACCTGGTACCGCAAGCAGACCAAGGACCAGATCGTGGACAACATCCGGGGGAGCTACGGCACAGGCTTCGTGCTGTTCAACCTGAACGGCGCGGTGACCAGAAACACCGGATTGGAGCTGACCCTCCGCGGCACGCCGATTCTCAGAGACCGCTTCTCCTGGGACATCATCGCCAACTTCGATCGCTCGCGCGGCAAGGTGCTGGAGCTGCCGCGCGAGCTGCCCGAGTCGTACAACTCCGATACATGGCTGTTCGGCAACGTGCGTAACGGCACCGGGCCGGGACAATCAACGCGGTCACTCACCGGCTGGTTCTATCTCCGCAACAACAACGGCGACCTTCTCATAAGCCCCACCTCCGGTCTGCCTCTGCGGTCGTCCACGTTCATCGATCGTGGCTACGACCGGCACCCGGACTGGACGATGGGCATCACCAACACGTTCAGGTACAAGCGCATGTCGCTGAACACGCTGGTGGACGTCCGTAGGGGTGGGGACGTTTACAACGCCACCGAGCACTTCCTCACCGCGAGAGGACTCAGCATGCGCACGCTCGACAGAAACGAGCCGCGCGTGATCGAGGGCGTGCTGCAGGACGGTCTCGAGAACACCGCCAACCCGACGCGCAATACCATCGTCGTGGTGCCGGCTGTCAACACGGGCTACTACGTCTCGATCAGCGAAGAGTTGTTCATCGAGAAGGACGTCAACTGGCTGAGGATGCGCGACGTCACGCTGTCCTACGCCCTGCCCGAAGGACGGTTCAAGCGGGCGAGTCTCTTCCTCACGGCCACGGACCTATTCCTCCTGACCAATTATTCCGGGATGGATCCGATCGTCAACGGCAACACCGCGGCAACTGGTGGATCAGGTGCCGCCGGGATCGACTACGGCAACTTCCCGATCCCGCGGACGTTCAATTTCGGCCTCAAGATGGGGTTCTGAGATGACATTCACACGACTCACCCAAAGACCCATGCGGAAAGCGCGATACGTTGCACTTGCGGGGTCCCTGACCCTGTTCGGGGCCTGCCAGGACTTCCTGGACGTCAACACCAACCCGAACGCTCCGGAGACGGTGGCGGCGAATCTCTATGTGCCGCCGTTGCTGCACTGGATGGTGTCCGGGTCGATGTGGGACGGCCGCTTCATCGCCCGGTACACCCAGATGCTCCGGTCCAACACCCACACCAACTGGGACCGGATGGGGTACGACCCCGGCAGCGACAACGGGGGACAGATCTGGCGCGACGTGTACTGGTCGTTCGGCCAGAACCTCGTGGACATGATGGAAATCGCCGCGCGGGAGGAGCGCTGGGACGTACTCGGCCTTGGCTACGTCCTGAAGGCTTGGGGCTGGCATGAGGCGTCTGCCCTCCATGGCGAGATCATCGTCAAGGAGGCGATCAACCAGAACACGTTCAGCTTCAATTACGACTCGCAGGAATACGCATACGATGAAGTCCGCCGGCTGCTGGACAGCGCCTTCGTGTACCTCGGGCGAACCGACGGAGCGGTGGATGCGGCGTACCTCGGCCGCGGCGACAAGATCTACAACGGCGATCGCGTCAAATGGCTGAAGTTCGCGCACGGCGTGATGGCGCTCAACCTGAACCACTACTCCAACAAGGCGTCGTACGACGCGGCGGCGGTGATCAGCCACGTGGACCAGTCGCTCGCGAGCAACGCGGACAATGCGACCCTGTCGTATCCGGCCACCGTGAACGACGACCGCAACTTCCAGGGGCGTTCCTGGGGCACTTCCACGGTGGTGCGGCAGACGCAGTTCATGGTTCAGCTCATGGACGGCACTCAGTTCGGCGGAGCGGTTGACCCGCGGATGACCCGGATGCTGTCGCCTTCGCCCGACGGGCAGTATCGGGGTCTCGACCCGAATACCACCGGCTTCGGCGGGTTCTCGACGGCGCAGACCCCGAACAACGTGTATGGGTATCCCGGCACCGGCGGAGTGGGAGAGCCGGGGAGATATTTGTGGGACGACAAGTCGTCCCACCCGGCGATGACCTACTCGCAGCTTCAGTTCGTAAAGGCGGAAGCGGCGTACCGGGCGGGAGACAGGGCGACCTCCCTGACGGCGTACCGTAACGCGATATCGTCGCACATCGATTTTGTGAACTCGAAGATCGTCGAGGGCGGCCAGACGGCGCCCCAGATCAGCGCTACGGACAAGGCGGCGTTTCTCGCCAATCCGGAGATCGTGCCTACCGCGGCGGGATTGACCATGACCCACATCATGTCGCAGAAGTTCATCGCGCAGTGGGCATGGGGTTACATCGAGGCGTGGATGGACATGCGCCGGTTCCACTATACGGACATCGATCCGGCGAGCGGACGGCAGGTGTTCCCTGGATTCGCGCCGCCGAACATCCTGTACACGCTCAACGCCGGCAAGGTGGTGTATCGCATCAGGCCGCGGTACAACTCGGAATACGTCTGGAATCGGCCGGGCCTGGACGCCATCGGCGGACTTGCCGACGACTATCACACGGTGCCCATGTGGATCATTCAACCATGACCGCGACCATGAACAGATACGGCTCACTCGCGGTGCTGCTTTGCGCCGCCGCGTTGACGGCTTGCGATTACGACAAGAACGCCGTCCAGGACATAACCGCTCCATCCGTTCCCGAAGCCAGAATCAAGTTCTTCAACTTCGGCATCAGCGCGCCAGCCGTGGTCTTCTACGCGGACGAGACGAAGCTGACCGCGATCAACTTTACGGGCTGCAGCACTGCCGCGGCCAGGAATACCGAGCCCTGCACCACCACCGGTAACGAGTCCACCGGCGGAGTCGGGTACGGCGGAGTGGCGGCGGGGGGGCTGTACGCGGGCATCGACCCAGGGCAGCACACGCTGTCGGGCAGGATTACGGCCACGACTGACAAAGGCCTGGCCATCTCCACCGTCACTACGCCGCTCGCGGCCGGGATGCAATACTCCTACTACCAGAGCGGCCCTTACAACAGCACGACGAAGACGGTTGACGCCTTCGTCGTGGAGGATCCATTCCCCGACGAGATCGATTGGTCGAACGCGTCCGTGCGCTTCGTGCACGCGGTCTACAACGCGAATCCGATGACCCTGTACGCGAAAAATGATGAAACGGGCGTCGAGGTCGCCGTGGGCGGGTCGACCGCGTACAAGTCCGGGGGCGCGTTCACGACCCTCCCGCCGGGCATATACGACCTGAGCACCCGGTACGCGGGATCGAGCACCAATGCCATGACCCGAAGCAACGTGTCCTTCGCACTTGGAAGGACCTATTCGATCACGGCGAGGGGGAACATCACCGTCACGCCCACCACCACCGGGTGTGCCGCCGCGAACATGACCTGTCTGGACAACACGCTCAACAGGTAAGCTCCGAGGCAGAGCAGCATCAAAAAAAATCCCCGGCACCTCGCCGGGGATTTTTTTGCGTCGGTGCGTATCTGACACGGGGTTTGGCCTAGGGTTCGCGCGATTCCCGCTCGATGTGCGGCGGCTTCACTTCGAGGGACGGGTCGAGGCCGTGCCTCGGGCCCGCCGCGTCCAGCGGTGCGGGTCCGCGCCCTGTGAGGCGGCGGAGAAGCGCCGTTCCGACTCCAAGGAGCAGCCCCGCCGCCGCCAGTGCAAGCAACAGCACGAACCCGAAGGCGAGGAACACGCCGACGACCACCAGCAGCACCGCTCCGGCCACGACCGCTCCGAGCTTGCCGCCCAGGCTCGAGCGAAACTCGCGGACGTACATCATCGAGCCGGCCGCTTCACGTATCGCGTGTGCTAGGCGAGCGCGGCGCGGAGCTTGGCCAGATGGTGGAAGCTGTGCCTCAGCGCGTGGTCTTCGATGAAGAACTGCGTGGTCAACGGGGCGTCGTGGTTCAGCGACACAGGCGCCGCGCGATCCAGCTCTTCGTCGCTCATCGCGCGGACCGCGTCCGCGGCGGCCTTGCTGTTGCTGCGCAGGAGCTCGACCGTCTCACGCTTTCCCGCGTTGCCGTTCTCCGCCGCGTGCTTGGCGTTGACGTCCGCGACTGCCGCCGTCGTCACGCCGACGATCGGCTTGCCGGATGCAAGCGTCTGCGCCAGCTCGATCTCGAGCGGATAGATGCTGGCGACGTGGCTGATGATGACACCCGCGGTTCGTCCGTCAGGCTGGATCGTTCTGCGCCACTGTTCGTCGGTCAGCCCCTCGGCGAAAGCCGCGAGGGCTGCCGCTCCCTGTTCGATGCGCTCGGCGAGAGCGTTAGCACGTTGACCCATTGCATGATCCTCGATTGATGGGGTTGTCAGATGAAAGAATGCCGCGGGCCCAATTCTATTGCCAGGGAATTTGCGGCGCACGGTAGAAATTGACTCCCAGCGCCGACAAGCGCGGCCCATGCGCCGCGAGGCGAACGCGGAAATCGTCCCAGTCGCGCGCCCGCTGCGGCGACCACCCAACCTCCGCTACGGCCGCCAGGCGGGGAAACGCCATGTACTGGTAGTCGGCGAGAGTGACGACGGTCTCGGCCCACAGCGGCGCTTCGACTCCGACGATGGCGGCTTCGCCCATTCCGGCGACGAGCCTCGCGGGATCCCAGTCGTACGACGTCCGCACCGGCAAGTACCCCGCCCACTTCAGTCCCAGCACCGTGGACGAGTCGTACTTCATGTCCAGATAGACTTTGTTCGCCGGAGAAAGGATGAAGCGCGCGCCCTGGCGGATGGCCTCGCGCACGGGGGTGTTGGGCCGCCAGTACTGCACGATTGTCGTGGGGGCGAGCCTCGCCTCGCCGATCTCGTCCCAGCCGATCATCACCTTGCCGTGCGACTGGACGATCGACTGCACACGGTCGATGAAGCCGGCGTACTGCTGCGCCGTGAGCGTCTTCACCTCGTCGCCGCCGACGTGGAACCACGGGCCGGGCGTGATCGCGCTGATCTCGCGGATCACATCGTCAACAAACCGGTACGTGATGTCCTTGGAGACGCACAGCGAACTGAAGCCCACGCGCGTGCCCGTGTACAGCGCGGGCGCGCGCCCATCGCAGTTCAGCTCCGGGTACGACGCGAGCGCGGCGTTGATGTGCCCCGGCATGTCTATCTCGGGCACGATCGTGATGAACCGGCTGCGGGCGTACTCCACCAGGTCCGAGTACTCGGCCTGCGTGTAGAAGCCGCCCGCGCCACCGCCGACGGCGGTGCTCCCTCCGTGCCGCGCGAGATTGGGCCACGACTTGATCTCGATTCGCCACCCCTGATCGTCGGCCAGGTGCAGGTGCAGCCGGTTGAGCTTGTACAGCGCCATGACGTCGATGAAGCGCTTCACGTCCTCGGCCTTGAGGAAGTGGCGCGAGACGTCCAGCATCGCGCCGCGCCATTCGAAGCGCGGCCGGTCCACGATGTCACCGGTAGCGACGGCGAACCGGGCAGGGACTGTCCCTTGCTCGACCTCGAGCGGCAAGAGCTGCCGCAGCGTCTGGATGGCGTAGAACAGCCCGGCGGGCCGTGCCGCCGACGCCGTGATCCGGTCGGCGGAGATCGTCAGGCGGTAACCCTCACCGCCGAGCGAATCGAGCGAATCGAGCGAGTCGTCGATGAGGAGGTTGATTCCCGATGCGGCTGCAACTCCGGGTTGAAGCGTAGAAATCCGGCGTGGCTGTCCAGGGCCGACCGGGATGAGCCGGGCCAGGTAGTTGGCCAGCCGCATGACGTCGCCGCTGGAAGGACTGGCGTGAATGGCCGTGGAGCTGGAAACGACGAACTGATCGCCGCGCGATACACCGCCTGCGGCGGGAGCCGGGATCAGGGCCGCTACCACTGGCGCTGCCAGCGGCGACTCTTCGATGGGCACAGCCTGAACTTCTTCAGCGTGCATGGCCGGCGCGCCGGAGCAGCCGAATGCGCCCGATCCCGCCAGCATGAATGTGCCAATCGCCAACGCCTTGCCGTTCCGGAGCGTAAAATTCATGATCTCCTTCCACCGTCTCACGTGAACCTTCACCAGACACTCATGCGATACAAGATCTTGTCCCTGGCACCAGCACTTCTGCTAGCCGCCTGCGCCCGCTCGGCGACGCCGCCCGCGGGGCCTTCACCGGCAGCGGGCCCGGGACCGCGTCCCGCCGCTACGCCCGGTGGCACGCCCGCGGCCGGCGATTCCGCCACGGGCGGACGCGCCGGAGCCAGCGGTACGCCGAGCCCCCGTCCCTACAACAGGGTTATTACCCCTGAAGCTATCACACGGCGCGGGATGTTTGCCGTCCACAGGGTGGGAGACAAGCTCTTTTTCGAGATCCCGCGGAAGGAGCTGTACAAGGACATGCTCATCGTGGGGCGGTACGCGCGCGCCGCGGCGAGGGACCCGCTGACTCCTGGCGGGGGCTTCGGTTCCCATGCAGGGGACCAGTTCGGGGAGCGCACGCTGCGCTGGGACCGGAGCGGCAACCGGATCATTCTGCGGTCGCCGTCGTTCACGATCACCGCGGACACCGGCCTGTCCGTGTACCGGGCGGTCGAGGCCTCCAACTATCCGCCGATCATCGCCGTTTTCAACGTGGAGTCGTGGGGCCCGGACAGCGCTGCAGTCATCGATGTCACCCGGCTTTTCACCACCGCGATACCTGAGATAGCGGCGATCCGCGGCAGCATCGATTCGCAGCGCTCGTTCGTGGAACGCGCGATCGCGTTCCCGGACAACGTGGAGATCGAGGCTACGCAAACCGGAACTCCGACGCCCCCGTCCGGCGTTAGCGCCCCTGGGGGTGGCGGGTCCAGCGCGCCGCGCGAGGCGCAGAGCGTGCTCGCCCACTGGAGTTTGGTGCGCCTTCCCGAGCAGCCAATGTTGCCGCGGCGGTTCGACGAGCGGGTCGGGTTCTTTTCCATCCGCCAGGTGGATTTCGGCACGCCCGAGCACCGGTCGGTGGTGCGGCGGTACATCACGCGGTACCGCCTGGAGTGCTCCGAGCGCAGGGAAGGGGATCTGTGCTACCCGAAGAAGCCGATCACGTATCACGTGGATCCCGCGACGCCAGAAGTGTGGAAGCCGTTCGTCCGAGCCGGCATAGTAGAGTGGCAGTCGGCGTTCGAGGAGGCCGGCTTCAAGGACGGGATCGTGGCCGGGGAAGTTCCGGCGAACGACCCTGACTGGTCGCCCGAGGACATCCGCCATACGATGATCCGCTGGCTCCCGTCCACGGTAGAGAACGCTCAAGGGCCGAACGTGAACGATCCGCGCACGGGGGAGATACTCAATGGATCCGTGCGCATGTTCCA
>JBPPMH010000053.1:0-7181 GCA_051305945.1 Gemmatimonadaceae bacterium | reverse complement strand
CGTGATGCAGGACCTCGTGCGAATCAACACCTCCATCGAGGACGGATCGTTCTTCACGAACCCGGCCCTCGTGGCGGAGTGCGAGCAGGTCAATGCGCGCGGCGGGACCCTTCACCTCATGGGGCTCGTGGGGTGCGGAGGGGTGCACGCGCTCGACCAGCACCTGTTCGCGCTCATGGACCTCGCCGAGCGCGCGGGGGTGAGGCGCGTCGCCATTCACGCGCTGCTCGACGGGCGCGACACGATGCCGACGTCCGGCCTCGCGTACCTCGACGAGCTGCTCGCGCACGCGCGTGGACGCGCGTTCATCGCCAGCATCGGGGGCCGGTACTACGGCATGGACCGCGACCGGCGCTGGGAGCGGACGCAGCTGTTCTATCGCGCGGCCGTGCAGGGCGCGGGTCCGGCGGTGTCGGACCCTCGGGACGCGGTGCTCGCGTCCTACGCCGCCGGGCTGACCGACGAGTTCATGCTGCCGGTGGTGATCGCCGACCACGGCACGCCCCGCGCGCCGATGCGCGACGGCGACGCGGTGATCTGCTTCAACTTCCGGTCGGACCGGATGCGGCAGATGGTGCGCGCGTTGACCGAGCCAGGCTTCGACGAGTTCGAAGTGCGTCCCGGGCCGGACGTGTCGGTCACGACGATGACCGTGTACGACCCGCGCTTCAACCTACCCGTAGCGTTCGAGCCGCAGTCCATGGCCCGGATCGTCGTGCAGGTGCTGGCCGAGCGCGAAAGATCGATCCTCAAGACGGCGGAAACGGAGAAGTATCCCCACGTGACTTACTTCTTCAACGGAGGCAACGAGCCGCCGGTTCGCGGTGAGGAGCGCGTGCTCATTCCCAGTCCGAAGGTCGCGACGTATGACCTCAAGCCGGAGATGAGCGCCCGTGGAGTCTCCGACGCGCTGTGCGGCGCGATCGACCGGAAGTCGCATGATTTCCTGCTCTGCAACTTCGCCAACGCCGACATGGTCGGGCACAGCGGCTCCATTCCCGCTACTATTCGCGCGGTGGAGGCCGTGGACGAATGTCTCGGCCGCATCGTACAGGCGTGCGGCCGGACGGGGACGCGGCTGATCGTAACCGCGGACCACGGCAACGCCGAGCTGATGATCGACCCGGCGACGGGCGGCCCGCACACGGCGCATACCACCAACCCCGTGCCGATCGTGCTGTACGGCGCGGAGGCGAAGCCGCTGCGCGGCGGTGGCGCACTGTGCGACGTCGGACCGACCGTGCTCGCGATGATGAACATAGACAAGCCTGAAGAAATGACCGGAGTTGACCTTCGTGAACTCGACTAAATCGTTCGTCCTCGCGGCGCTCGCGTGCGCCGCGCTCGCCGCCCCCTCCTCCGCGCGCGCCCAGGTGGGGTATCCACCCGAGCGCTCGCCCTTCCGCGACCTGGAGTACAAGCACGAGCTGACTCTCTTCGGCGGGATGTTCAAGGCCGGTGAGGATCCGGCTGGCGTCGCGCCGCAAGGCGGGCCGATGGCGGGGCTACGCTACGAATTGCGCGTGGGCGGGCCCGCTCAGCTCATGTTCCGCCTCGCGTACGTGGATTCGGAGCGCCAGGCGCTCGACCCCGCGGAGCCTGAAGCCTCGCGCGACCTGGGCGTCCACTCCGCCTCGCTGTACATGCTGGACGCGGGGATATCGGTGAACCTCACTGGCCAGAAGAGCTGGCGCCGGCTGGTTCCGAGCGTCAACGCCGGGATCGGCGTCGTGGCGGGCGGAAAGGACGTGGAGGGCGACCCGTACCGGTTCGGCACCCCCTTTGCGATTACCTACGGCGCCGGACTGCGGTACGTGCCCGGCGGACGGTTCGCGGTGCGGCTGGGACTGGACGCGTATCTCTACAGGCTGGAGTACCCGCCCGCGTACTATGCGACGGCGTCGGACGGCACGTCCGTCGTCGGCCCGCGGCAGTCCACAAATTTCTGGAAGAACAACGTCGCGTTGACGATAGGAGCGTCGTACCTGTTCTTCCGCTAACACGGGAGCAGGAATGCAGCACGACTTCGACAACACCGACGAAATCCGGGACCTGGACGACCAGGAGCTGCACCGGCTGGTGCGCAACCGGTTCGCGGACGACACGGCAATCGACGCCGACGACCTGCTCGTGGAAGTGCGGGACGGGCGCGTGCGGGTGTCCGGCCGCGTCGGCACCGACGGCGAGCGCAGGATCGCCGATCACATCCTGAGCGACGGGATCGGCCTCACGGAGTACGACAACGAGATCGTGGTGGATCCCATCCGCCGCGCGGAAAGCCCGGAAGCGATAGACGATCACATCGCGGACGAGGAGATGCACGAGGGAAGGATTTTCGGCGACCAGCCTCCCCAGTCGAGCGACGAAGCGGAGCACCTGGCCGAGGACGTAGATACCGAACTCTTCGGCACGACCGACGCGACCGAAGCCACCGAGAGCGGCGCGCCGTGGACCCCGCCGAGCGGGCCGACGCCCGAGGGGCGGGAACAGCAGTGACTAGTGACTCGTGACTAGTGACTAGCCACCGCTTTTCAGTGCCCCACGCCTCGCTCACCCGCCGCGTCACCTTCGCCGCGGCACATCGCTACCGCAGGCCCGACTGGTCCGAGGAGAAAAACCTCGAGGTCTTCGGCTCCTGCTCGCGGCCCAGCTATCACGGCCACAACTACGCGTGTGAGGTCACGGTTTCGGGTGAGATCGATCCGGAGACGGGGTTCGTCGTGGACCTCGGCGCTTTGGACAGTATCCTGCGCGAGGAAGTGACCGACCGGTTCGACCACCGCAACATCAACGCGGACGTGCCTGAGTTCGCGGACGGAAAGCTGATCCCGAGCGGTGAGAATCTGGCGCGGTTCATCTTTGCCCGCGTGCAGGAGAGGCTGAACGGGCGCGCGTCGGTGACACGGGTGACCGTCGCGGAAGACGCGACGCTCAGCGCTACGTACGCGGGCGACTAGAATGCCGCTCCATCGCTTCCCCGTTGGCACGCGGCTCATGGCCGGCGCGCTCGCGCTCGCGGCCTGCGCCCCCGCGACCCGCGTTGCTCCAACGGTTGTCGTGCCGCCATCGGTCGGTCCCGCGCCGGCGGTGGTGGTGGCTCCGGAAGTCGCCGCCCGGCTCGTGATCGCCCGCACGGCGATGTGGGGCGCGCTCATCGTGGATCCCGCGACGGGCGACACGCTGTACTCGCTCAATCCCCGGAAGCTGGTGATGCCGGCGTCCAACATGAAAGTGCTGACGGGCGCGGTGGCGCTGCACCTGCTCGGCCCCGACTTCCGCTTCCGCACTACGTTCGCCGCGCGCTGCACCGCCGGCCGCGCGCGCTGCACGGAGCTGCTGGTCACGGGTCGCGGAGATCCGACGGTCAGCGCGCGGTTCCACCCGGATCCGCTGACGCCGCTCCGCGCCGTCGCCGATTCGCTGCGCGCGCGCGGCATCACCAGCTTCAGCGGACCGATCGTCGCCAGCGGCGACGCCTTCCCCGGCTCCATCTACGGCTACGGCTGGGAGTACGACGACCTCGGCGAGGGTTACGGCGCGGGTATAGATGACCTGGTATTTAACGAGGGGCTCGAAGCGATCGAGACGCTCACCGATTCGGGACCGCGCGTGGAATCGGTCAAGCCGGCATCGGATCCGCGGCAGGCGTATCTCAAGGCTCTCTCGGTCGCGCTGCGCCAGGGCGGGATCGCGCACGAGGGAATCCTGCCGAGCGACAGCGGGCGCGTTGAATCGCTGCTCGCGCCCGCCGAGACGCTGTTCGTGCTCCAGTCGCCGCCGCTGAGCGAGGTCCTGGGCGCGATGCTTCAGCCGTCGCAGAACCAGATCGCGGAGATCCTTCTGCGTACGATCGGCCTCGAGCGCACCGGCGTAGGCCGGCCCGATAGCGGCGCTGCGGTGGTGCGGCGGCAATTGCTCGAGTGGGGAGTGGACAGCATGGAATTCCGCGTGCGCGACGGCAGCGGGCTGTCGCGGCACAACTACGTCACGCCAGCGACGATGGTGCGCGTGCTGTCCGTGATGCAGCAGCATCCGTACGGGACGGTGTTCCGCGAGGCGCTGCCCGTCGTCGGGGTCAGCGGCACGGTCCGGAGCTGGCTGCGCGGCACGGTGGCCGAGCGAAACGCGCACGGAAAGACGGGCACGCTGGGCTCCGTGCGCGCGTTCAGCGGCTACGTTCGCACCGCGGGCGGCGCCACTCTGATCTACAGCTTCATCGCCAACAACTATCTCGTGCCGACGTCCGCCGTGACGACCGCGATCCAGACGATGGTGCGGCTGCTGGCCGAGTCACCGCTGCCGGCGCGCTGATGCTGGGCGTCGCCGAAGCCGTGGAGACGGTTCTGGCGGCGGTGTCGACGCTCGAAGCAGCCACGGTACACCTGGACGACGCGCTCGGCAGATTCGCCGCGAGAGACGTCACGTCGTCACTCGCGATTCCGCCCTGGGACAACTCATCCATGGATGGATACGCCGTGCGCGCAAACGACGCGCGCGCCGGCGTAAAGCTCCGCGTGGCCGCGACGATCAGAGCCGGCGGGGTCGCCGGCCGCGCGCTCGAGCCGGGTGAAGCGATGAAGATCATGACCGGCGCGCCCGTCCCCGAGGGCGCGGACACCGTCGTCCGCGTCGAGGACACGAGTGAAAGCGATGGCGTCGTCACGATCAACGACGCGCGCGACGCCGGCAGGAACGTGCGAAAGCGCGCGGAAGACATTGCCGAAGGACAGACGGTGATCACGCGCGGCACGCGCCTCCTGGCGCCGCACATCGGCGTGCTCGCGTCTATCGGCATGAGCAGAGTTCCGGTGCACGCGATGCCGCTGGTCGCGATCGTCAGCACCGGCGACGAGCTGGTACGCGTCGAGGAGCTGGAGGGCGCACCGCCGGGAAGAAAGATCGTATCGAGCAACAGCTACTCGCTCGCCGCGCTCGTGCGCGAGAGCGGCGGCGTGCCGGTGGACAACGGCCTCATCGCCGACGATCCGGCGGCGCTGCGCGCGGCGCTGGACGAAGCATCAGACTGCGATCTCGTCATCACGAGCGGGGGGATATCCGTCGGCGAGTTCGACCATACCCGCGCGGTGATCGAAGCGATGGGCGGGGAGATCGTGTTCTGGAAGGTGCGGATGCGGCCGGGCGCGAACATCGCGTTCGGCTCGGTGAACGGCACTCCCTGGCTCGGGCTGCCGGGAAACCCGGTGTCCGCGCTCATCGGCGGCGAGCTGTTCATCCGGCCCATGCTGCGCAAGCTGAGCGGAGCGCTTCGCCTCTACCCGCGACCCGTCACGGCGATCGCCGCTGAACCGTTCAAAGGCTCGGAGTCGATGACGCATCTGATCCGTGGAGTTCTGGCTCGCGCGGAGAACGGCGAGCTGCATGCGCGCTCGACGGGGCCGCAGGGCTCCGGCATTCTGTCTTCGATGGCCGCCGCCAACGCGCTTCTGGTGGTGCCGGCCGGCCGCGCGATCGACCTCGGCGAGATCGTCACTGCGCTCCCGCTCGATCCCGACGCCCACCTGACCGACCGGTTCGAGCTGCACGCGTGAAGGACGCGCTGCGCTCGCGGCTGCAGCGCGAGTTCGACACCATCGAGGAGGTGTTCACGATCGGCGGACGCGAGCTGGTGATCCTGCGCCCGCGCAACGCCGACGATCTCATCACCGAAGCCGATTACGTAAAGGACGAGCGGCTGCCGTACTGGGCCGACATCTGGCCGTCGTCCATGATGCTCGCCGAGCGGTTGCTCGAGGAGAAGGGTGAAGGTCGATCGCTGATCGAGCTGGGCTGCGGCTCGGGGCTGTGCGCGTGCGCGGCGGCGTTGAGCGGCTTCGACGTGCTCGCCACCGACTACTACGACGACGCGCTGCTGTTCGCGGCGCTCAACGCGCGCGCCAACGCGGGACGGCACGTGAAGACACGGCACGTGGACTGGTCGGCAATCCCGGCGGACCTCGGCACCTTCGATGTCGTGCTCGCCGCGGACGTGATGTACGAGCCCCGCTATCCCGCGATGGTTACGAACGCGATGGACCGGATGATCGCGCCGGCCGGCCATGCGCTGATCGCCGATCCGGGACGAATCGCCTTCCCCGCCTTCCTCTCGGAAATCGAGACACGGGGGCTGCTCGTTGCGGACAAGGACGTCCGTGAGTTCCGGTCGGGCGAGATTCAGCAGACAATCACCATTTACCGGATCGAGCGGGAGTAGCTCAGCTACATCTGCCGATAACGCGGGCCGCTCCCGCCTTCGCGCGGAGTCCAGCGCGGGCCGATCACGTCGGTCGCCTTGCAGTCGATGCAGTTCGCGGGATTCACGACCAGCCGCTCACCGTCGCGCTCGTACACGCCGGCTGGACACATGTGCACGTACAGCTCGGCGACCTCGGCGGGCACGTCACTTCCGACCACGAGATGCGATGGGATGTCGTCGCGGGTGGCGTTGCCCGACTTGTACACCGCATCCAGCTTGCTGAAGGTCAGCTTGCCGTCGGGCACGAACCGCTCGCCGTCTCCAGGCTGCCGCGGCGCATCCGAGTCGCGGTGCGACGCGATCTTCCCGCCGGGAAACGCGCCGCCGGTGAGCGTCATGAGCGTCGCCATCGCGCCACCCACGTAGAAGCCGTACTTCTGGAAAGCGAGCCGCATGTTGCGGCGCTTGCGCAGATCCTCGGTGACGTAGCTCGAATCAATCGCGCGGTCGTACGCGGACAGCGCCGCCGCCGACGTGTCGCCCTGCTTCAGCGCGTCGAATATCGCGCGCGCGGCGTACATCCCGGATTGCATGGCGGAGTGCACGCCCTTGAGCGACGCGACTTCCACGTAGCCCGCCGCGTCGCCCACGATCAGCACGCCGTCGCCGCTCTTCCGCTGCGGCAGCGCGTAGTAGCCGCCCTCGGGAATGGTCTTCGCGCCCCACTCGACCATCTCGCCGCCTTCCAGATACTCTCTGAACAGCTTGTGCTCCTTCATGCGCTGCAGCAGCTCGTGCACGTCCAGCGACGCGTCTTCGTAGTCCATCCCGACCACGAGCCCCAACGCCACGGTGTTGGGCGAGAGCGGATACATGAAGCTCCCGCCGAACGCGCTGGTCGGCAGCGGCCAGCCGAGCGTGTGCACGATCGCGTCGAGCGGCTGCTTCGTTTCCCAGATCTCCTTCACGCCGAGCGCGTAGATCTGCG
>JBPPMH010000052.1:0-2303 GCA_051305945.1 Gemmatimonadaceae bacterium | reverse complement strand
ATAGTACGCTCGAGCGGGGCTGAGGTGTTCCAGTCAGTTCCGATCGTCACAATGCGGATAGCCAGCGTCGGGGAGCGCCGCGTCAGCGAAATGCTGGCGGACACGAATCGAGCGCCGGGACAGCGTCGCTGGGCGCTCCGCTGGGAATACAGGTCCACCTACAGGGATTCCATCACGGGGGGTGAGCGGATCGTCGAAGGCGAGTGGTTCAGCGGAACGCCATCCACCGACGGAATCGCCGAGCTCTCGCTCGAGCAGGACATCGCGCGCGACCTGAGTGTCAAAGTCGGGGACGTGATCATCTGGGACGTGCAGGGCGTGGAGATCCCCGCGCGCGTGACCAGCCTGCGCGAGGTCACCTGGGCGCGTTTCGAGCCGAACTTCTTCGCCGTGTTCAGACCCGGGGCGCTGGACGCCGCCCCCAAGCAGTTCGTGATGGTCGGACGGACCGCCGGTCCGAGCGCCACGGCCACCCTGCAACGCGCCGTAGTGGCGCGCTACCCCAACATATCCAGCATAGACCTGTCACTCATTCGCGAGACGGTGGACCGGATAGTCGGGAGGGTTTCCGCCGCGATACGGTTCCTCGCAGTGCTCGGTCTCGCAATGGGAATTCCCGTGATGCTGAGCGCGATCGCTGCAACCAGGCGCGAGCGGGTTCGTGAGGCGGTGCTGCTGAAGACGCTGGGCGCGACGCGTGGAGTCGTCGCGCGGATAATGGCCGCCGAGTATCTCGCCCTCGGCCTGCTCGGCAGTCTCACGGGCGTTTTGCTCGCGACGGCGGCCGCGTGGGGTCTCGTGCATTTCGTTTTCGAGCTCCCCTTCGCCGCTGCGCTGGTCTGGCCAGCCGCCATCGTGCTGGCGATGACCGCTCTCACGGTCGTTATCGGAATGCTGGGCGCGAGGGAAGTGTTCGCCCGAACTCCGATGGAAGCGCTGCGGGACAACTGATTGCGGCCGATCGCCGCTACCGGGCCGGCGCGCCGCGGGCTGCTAGCTCTTGTGCCTGAAGGTTATCCGGCCGCGCGTGAGGTCGTAGGGCGAGACCTCGACAGTCACGCGGTCGCCCTGGAGCACGCGGATGCGGAACCGTCGCATGTTGCCGGCAAGAGTCGAGAGCACTTCGTGCCCTGTATTGACCGCAACGCGGAAAGTCGCGTTGGGGAGCACGTCGACTACGGTGCCTTCCAGCTGGATTGCGTCCTGTTTGGCCACAGACCAAGAATAATGCGCGCGCAGGGTTTCCGGCGTCAAATGGCTCGATAAACCTCGCAGCGGGTATATTGGGGACGTCCGCTCCGTCCAACGCGGGAGAAGCGATGACCGCCGTACACGAGCCGCAGACAGGTCCCGCAGGCCTCACGACCACCAGGGCGCCCTTCATCGAGCAGGCGCAGGGTCGCGGGGAGCTGTACATCCACCAGCCGTACGAGCTGTACAGCGACGCCAACCACGACGCGTGGCGGCAGCTGTACGCGCGGATGCACGACCGCTGGCTGAAGTACGCCAACCGGCGCTTCCTGCAGGGGCTCGAGACTCTCTGCCTCACGCCTGAGAAGGTGCCGAAGCTGGAAGACGTGAACAGGTTCATGGCGCCGCGAACGGGATTCCGGGCGAAGCCGGTCAGCGGCTACGTACCCGCGTTCCTCTTCTTCGACTGTCTGCGGCAGCGTGAGTTCCCGACGACGATCACCATCCGGGACGGCGCCACGCTCGACTACCTGCCGGAGCCGGACATCTTCCACGATATCGCCGGCCACGTGCCGATGCACACCGACCCCGCGTTCGCCGATACGCTCGTGAGGTTCGGCGAGGCAGCCCACACGGCCGTGGAGCTGGTGGCCGACGTGAAGGACCCGGACGAGAAAGTCCGCCGGACGACGAGCATCATGAAGGCGATGGCGCGCTTCTTCTGGTTCACGATCGAGTTTGGCCTGATGCGCGAGGACGGCGCGCTCAAGGCGTACGGCAGCGGGCTGCTGTCGTCCTACGGGGAGCTCGAGCACAGCATCGAATCACCCGAAGTGCAGCGGTTCCCGATCCAGCTGGAGTGGGTGATCAACCAGTACTTCGAGATCCACCATTACCAGCCGCTGCTGTTCACAGTGGACTCGTTCGAGCACCTGTTCGACCTGGTCGGCGAGCTGGAACAGTGGATGAGGGACGGGAAGTTGAACAACGTGTCGCCCGGTGAACCGGAGATGAGCGAGGCCGACGTACGCAGCTTCATCGAGGCGACGGTATAGCAACGCATGGGCAGGAGGCGCATCCCGCGCACCGCCCGACACCTGACCACGGCACAC
>JBPPMH010000051.1:0-48140 GCA_051305945.1 Gemmatimonadaceae bacterium | reverse complement strand
GCGTTCCGATACGTCTTCTGAGTCGAGCCCGGCCCCCTCCATCATTCGCCTTTCTTTTGCGAGTTGCCTGAACGTCTGGTCCCAGTCGGTTCCTCTGAGCTCGGTGCAGATGTTCTGGCGGGTGTCGACGCGCATCTGGATCCGCTTCATGGCGGCCTCCATCTCATTCAACGGATCGATCTGACCTTGCGTCGGGCCGGTCCATTGCGCTTCGCTCCACGCGGCGCGCGTGAGCGGGTCGTCGAAGAACCCGGGCAGGTTGATCAGTCCGCGCGCGGCCGCCTCGCCGAGCACCCAGCCGTAGACCGGCTGGCAGAAGAGATCCACCATCCATTCGCGCCGCGTGTGGAATCCGCGCCACGCCTCGAGAAGCGCCGCGCGCGATGCGGAATAACTCGACGTGAAGTGTTTGATCAGGAGCTCGTGCGGGAGCTCGACGGCAACTCCGATCTGGCTGTAGAACGCGCGCTGGAACTGCTCGAACGCCGGGTTCGGCCGCTTCGGGTCCGCGACCTCGATCGACTCGCCATTCTGCAGGCCCACGATCGCGCCGGCGCCGAGCCTAACGTCGCCGACCGCGCCGGCTGCCGGCGTCGCCTTCGTGTTAGGGTCGCCCATGTCCTGCAGCATGTCGGCGCCTTCGCCGGCCGCGGTCTTGATGAACACCGTGAAGAACGCATTGATCACGGCCGCCATGAGCTCCGCTTCGGAGTACCGGCCCAGCTGCTTGAGCGACTCGATGATCGGCGCGAAGAGCGGCACACCGCGCGTCTGGCCGGGCCGAGTGCGGCGGTAGACCTGTAGGACCTGGCGGATCCCGCTGTCCTTGCCGAAGGCCTCGACCTTCTTCCATTCCGCGGCCCCGATCGTCCCGAACGACGTCGTGGGGTGAGTATCGGCGACATGGTACGCGACCGCGGCGCCATCTTCGTCGACCTCGACGCCGTCTATCAGCCGGTCCGTGTTCTGGCGGAAGTTCGGATTACAGACTCGCTCCGCTTCGATCAACTGCAGCTTGAGCGCGAGGAAATCACCGTCCCGTTCCTTGAACCGGCGCACGGCGAACACGTCACCACCCACCAGCCATGACCTGAGCGCCAGGTACGTGAGCCCGGCGAAATTATCGCGGCGCGAGATGTCGCACGCGTCGGTGCCAGCCCATGCCCACCAGAGGCGCTCGATCTGCCGCTCGAGCTGCTCGGCCTGCTCATCGGAAAGGCGAAGGAATTCCCGGTCGATCCGCGGGTGCGGCACGAGGCCAACGCCCACGACGCTGGTGCAATGCGTGGCGAGCGCGCCCACTGCCAGGGGCTCGTTGCGCGCGAGGTCCTGACTCCGCGCGCGGAGTTCCGGAAGATCCGGGCTGCCGGCCTGGTCCGCGTCGCCGTGGGGTGGCCGCCATTCCTTGGTGGCCGGGCGATCGTGACGGGCGGCGTTGTAACCGCCGGTGCCGGTGAAGAAACGGGATGCAGCTTCGAGCTGCACGCGCTGGCCGTAGCGCTTGAGTGCGTACCCTGGCGAGACGGCGGCGACGGCGCGCTCGAATCTCGACATCGGGACAGACGGAACGATGTTGCTCACAGCGGCACCGCCCGGGAGATCCGGATCCCGCCGCGGTCTGCCTTTGCGACCTGGCCGCGGAGCCACGTCTCGCGCTCGTACAGCGTCTTCAGGTCGCCCTTCGTGAACGTGCGGCCGGCGACGGAATAAGACTGCGACCCGCTCTCGATCGCGGCGATCGCACCCTGGACTCGTTCGAGCTGTGTCTGGTAGCTCTCTGTGGCCAATCCGGCTCCGGGAAACAAAAAAGCGGCCACGACTCCCTATCGACGGGAGTTGGTGGCCGCAGTTGCTGCAGCTGGTCTCGGTTGTGCCTCAGTATACAAGCGCGATCCATCCACGCAACACCCGAGAACGCCGCCGGACGCTTCTTCTTTATTCGACTCCGCGGGAGAGAATCCGCCGTTGCAGCCCCTTGGGCGTCGGTTGCGTCGGCGCCCCTCCTCCTGCCGGATCCGGCTTTTGGAACGCGCTGAGCGCCGCCGCCATCGCGCCGAGCTCCTTCCGGAGCTTGGGCCCCAGCTGGTGCAGGCACGCGTACGCGAGCACGAAGAGATCGAGCTGCTCGTTGCGGTCGCGCTTCTTGAGCCACACTCGCTTCGGCACGCCGCCGATCAACTTCGTGAAGAGCTTCTCCGCGGTGAGCTGCTCCAAGTGCTCCTGGTCCATCCAGTCCGGGATGTGCACGTACCCGGGCCCGGGCTCGAGGATCTTGGCCAGCCGGGAGAGGAGCGTCTCCTTCGCGGCGAACACGCCGACATGCACGAGCGTGAGCTGCGCGTGCTTGTGGTGGACCGGCTTCACTATAGGATGGGCGGCGATCGGGGAGCCCTTGCTGGCGAACACGTTGTTGCCGCGGCGCTTGCGGCCGTACTCGTACACCTCACTGGTGTGGTGGCCGCCGGAATCGACGAGGGTGACGCGGGCCCGGAGCTGTGCGCCCGACTCGTGGGTGTAGGTCCGCATGATGTGCTCATCGAGAACCCGCCACGGAGAGTTGGGGTTCGTCAGTGGGATCGACGGGTCTCCGATGATGATGTCGGTCTCGATCGGCCAGGCTTCCTCGCCGGCGCCGAACCCCCAGACCGCGACCTCGAGGCGGTCGCCCTGGACGTCGACGCCGCGGCAGAGTACTCCGACGCCGGCCGGGACCTGGCCCGCGTACGCGTGCATGCGATCGAACAGCACGTGCGCCTCGACTTCCTGGCCGGCGTCCTCCCACGTCTCGGCGAGGACCGTGTTCACGAAAACGCGGAGCCGGAGCGGGTCGTGCTTCACGGCGAGGAATTCCTTCGCGAGCTCCGACCAGCGCGCGCCGTCGAACAGCGAGATGAGCGCGTTCATGTGGTAGCCGCGCGTCTTGTGTCCGGGGTTCTGGGGGATCCACCTGCCCGCGCGGACCATGCGCGCCTTCTCGCTCTCGTCGATCCGGCCGAGGCACGACTCGCAGACGTAGTGCGCGGTCTCCGGCTTTCCGGGCTCCCACTTCATTCCGTGGTCGAGATCCTTCCCGCCCCAGACCAGGACCTGCTCGCGGCCGCAGTGCGGGCACGCGACGAAGAACTTCCGTTGGTCGCTGTCGGCGTACGCCTTCTCGATTCGGGAGATTCCCCTGATCGTTGGCGTCGAGAGCTTGACCTTCTTCCGGTTCCAGAACGTGACCGTGCGCTTCTCGCCAAGCATGATCGGGTCGCCCTCGGCGCCGGCCGACGCCGGATAACCGTCGACCTCGTCGAAGATGGCGACGCGCCGGGTCCGCGATCTGAGACCGAGGGGCGACTGCGCGCCGGTGATTCCGAGGTGTCCGCCGCGGAACGCCTTCGATAGAATCGTGCTGTCGCTGTCCCGCGATTTGGACTCGTGCACCTTCTTCGCGAGGGAGGGTGAATCGCGGAGCATCGGCGCGAGCTTCTCCTTCGAGTACTTCTGCGCCTCGCCGTCGCTCGGCTGCACGACGAGGATCGGCGACGGGTCCAGGTCGATGAAGTAGCCGATCGGGTTGTTGACCAACGCCTCGGTCGCGCCGAGCTGCGCGGCCTTCATCACGACGAGGTCTTCCAGCTCCGGATCGCTGATCGCGTCCATCGGCTCCCGGAGATACGGGACCATGTCGGTCGTCCACCGGCCGGGCGAAGCGCTCGCCTCCTGTGACAGGTACCGGAACTGGTCGGCCCACTGGCTGACGGTGAGCCGGGGCGGGGGAGCGAAGATCGCGGCGAACAGCGATCGCCGGCGCGACCGCCAATTCTGCTTAGCCGACGAGTGGGTCCTGAGCCCTTGCCTAAGCGGCGCCGGATCCGGCAAGCGCCCCCTCCTCTTCTTCATCCTCGTCGTCGACGTCGAGCTCATCTTCGTCGCCGATCTCGGTCAGACTCTGGAGCAGCTCGTCGATCAGGCCCTGCATCCGGATCTGCACTTCCGCGATCGTCTTGCACCCGACGAGGATCGGGCCCGCGCGGCCGGGCAGATTCAAGATCCTCGATCGGACCGCTTCGTTGATGCGCGCTACCTGGGTTTCGAGGTACTCCACCGACACGAGATTCTTCCGCGCCGCGGCGAGCTCGATCTCCGCCTGGTGCACCTCGATCTCGAGCGCGCGAAGCCGGAGTCCCGCAGTCGCCGACTTGCCCGGGTCGTCCTTCCTTTCCTCGAGCTTGAACTTGAGGTACCAGGCGACGCACTCGGCGACGTCGTGCTCGCGCCGGTTCTTCGCGCCGATCGTGAACGGGAGCCCGCGGTCGTACAGGTTCCGGATCTCGCGCGACGTGACGCCGAGGATCGGGGAGAGCTCCTGCTGCGAGACTTTTCCGGACGCCGGCGTCGCTGGGGCGCGCGATTTTTTCGCGGCGTTTTCGACGACCTTCTCACCGGGTTTTCCGGACTTCACAGTAGCGGATTGCTTGGCGTGCGCCATTCTGTCAGACCGGAAACGGAAGTTTGATTCCGCCAAACGTTTCTCTAGCGAAACGTCGGGGTCTCCGGCACCCGTAGGGGAGAAGCTCTGGGAGGACCCTAAACACTTGTGGGACCTGCCACCCTGGCGCACATCACATTCTGTTGTGCAGCTAGCAAATGTGAGGGCATCTTGACTACTCGAGCAGCGAGTCCGCGCGCGCTGTCCCGCCGCTCCGATCGAGCGCCTCACCGAGAGCCTGACGCATGTGCTTCCTCCACGAGTTGGGCACGTATGCCTGCGCTGTCTCGTAGAACTGCAGCCGGCGGGGAATCGGGATGCGCGTGCGGAAGCTCCAGATCTTCTGGATGTCGTTCTTGCCCGGGCCCACGCGACGATAGATGCCCCACTGCTTCTCGCCCATCTGCCCGATGACGAACGTTCCACGTGCGCGCTTGGCCGGACGCTTCTTGCTCCGCTCGTTGTGGCCTGACGCAGTGGGGAGCTCACCGAACTCGTGACCGCGGCTGCCGACGTGCCCGAGGTTCTTCGGGTACATCGCGCGAGGCACTTTGTCGCTGAAGCTCGGGCGCAGCGCCTTGGTGGGGATGGCGATTGGGTTGTTGGGGTCGTCGCTGGTCCGTTCACCGCCAGGCTCGAACTTGTTGAGGATGAAGCGGCTACCGAATGACTTGGAGCTCGGCTCGCTCCCACCGACGGCGACGGTGGCGCTGTATTGCCCCCGCTTGTAGCTCGACTCCTCTCCCTTGGCCACGTGGACCAGCCCGCTGCGCATGCCCTTCTCGCTGCCCAGGATGAACCGCGGTACGCGCACGACGAATCGGCGGGAGATGCCGGTCCGCATTGCACCGCGGAATCCCATCGCAGTGAGGTTGAGCGCCCTCGAGATGGCGTACGGGATCCGCTTCTTCTCGATCTCGTTCACCCGCTCGAGCAGCTGCTCGACGTTCGGCAGCGTGATGCTGATCACGCCGCGGCCTGAAGCTCGTTCCTTACCAGGCCGCTGTCGACGAGCTCATCCGTGAGCTTCGGGCCCACGACGTCCACGTAGCCGGCGACGCTCGCCCGGTACGCACGATTGAACGTCTTCCGGAAGCGCCGGCGCTGGCGGCCGCTCTTGTAGTTCACACCGTGCTCGGCAAGGATCCTCCTCGCCCGGCGCCGGCGCGGACTGATCGCCCGCATTGCTGATCCTGACCGACGCCAGTGCCAGGGGAAGCGCCCCGCCCGGGTCTTCACCGTTCGCCACACAGCGACGAGCTCGTAGCGCCCGGAGTCGAGCATCGCCTGCAGGCGGGCCTTCTCGGTCGCGATCGCTTTTTCTCGGGCCTTTCGGTCGTCGCGCTTCTTGCGCTCGATCGGGTCGGCGATCGTGCACACGTCTTCGGTGAACCAGCGAACGAAGACCTGCCAGATCCGGCTGAGGAGCTTCGCGATGTATTTAGCCACGTTCGACTCTGATCGGAACGTGAAACGTCTGCTTCACCCCGTCTTTTACAGCGGTGACCGTCGCCTCGTACTGGCCAATGGCCAACGGCACAGTATCCTCGACGAAGGCGCGGTAGCACGTGGCAGGGCCGGATGTCCCGGCCACGTGCGTGGCCGACAGATCCGTCGCTCCGGAAACTGCAACTCCCTGCGAGTCGCGCACGGTGACGGTGACCGTGGCGTCTATTGGATACGCGCCGGTAATCCTGTTCTGCAGTCCGACGAGCTCGATGTAGTTGTCCGAGCTCAGGTGGAACCGCACGCCTGGCTGTGTCACTCAAACCCTCCCATCGGTTACGAGGCCGGCGAGTACGCCCCCGCCTCTGATTTCGCCACGGAGCAGCATTACGCTTCCTCCGGCAACGGCGCCCGTAGCGAGAGCACCTCCCGTGATGGTTCCCTCGAAGGTGCCCGTATCGGCGAATAGCCCCACGACGAGCGAACCGACAGAACTGATCAGCCCAGACATAAGGCGCAGGAACGCGCGCGTGGTTGAAACGCCGCCCGTCGTCGTTGTCGAGCCAGAGGTTGACCGCGACAATGTTTTCACTTGCACACCAACCGCCGTGACGGAAGCGCCGAGAACCTTGCTCACCGCCCGTAGCACGTTCCCCGTGGCAGTCACGGACGCGCCGAGCAACTTGCTGCTGAACCGCGTCACCTCGCCCGCTATGGCGACGGCACCGGATAAGGTGCGTCCCGGTGTACGCACAAGGTCGCTGGCAGCGGTACTCGCGCCGCCCAACACCTTTGCGGCCTGACGAACAACCGCGCCTGTCGGCGTTGCCGCTCCGTTGAGGATACGCGTCGTCACGCGCACGACCGCCGCCGTTGCCGACACTGTGCCCGCAACCGCGCGCGTCGTCAGCTTGACCGCCGCCCCAGCCGCCGTCACGCTCCCGCCGACAAAAGCATTTCGGGATACACTCGTCGCCAGCGCACCCGCTCCCGTAATGCTCCCGCCCAACGTGCGCACGTAGGCCACGAGACGCACAACAGCACCAGATGCGGTGGCACTGCCCGACAGCACCTTTGCCGTGGTGCGCCTCACCACACCCGCAGCGGTAACGCTCCCGCCGACAAATGCGTTTCGAGTCACGCTCTTTGCGAGCGCCGCGGCCGCCGTGACGCTTCCGCTGACAGACTTCTGCGCCAGTCTGGTGACAGCGGCAGCAGCGGTGACACTCCCGCCAAGCGCGCGGGCGTAGGCGACAAGGCGCGCGACGGTGCCCGATGCGGTAGAGCTGCCCAAAAGATTCTTTAGGGCGCCGCGCGTCGGCGCTCCAGCCGCCGTTGCACTTCCCGACAGCTTGCGTGCGGTCAGCTTCAACGCCACCCCCGCTGCGGTGACGGAGCCGGAGACGTTGACGTTGAAAGTTTGCGCAACGGCCGTGTACGTGCCCGTCAGTTCAGCAGCGAACACGCATTTTTGGAGCGTGTCGCCCGCCATACTTTTCGTTATTGCGATGCTGACGTGTACCACCGCGCCGTCCCAATCCGCCTTTGTCGCCGCCGTGTCAACGCCCGTGAACGCGATAACACTTGAATTGGTGGCCGTCGTGGTCGTGATGTTCGACGCGACCGTGACCTCGTCGGTCAGCGGCGTTGTGCCATCGCTCTTGAAGACGCGGGCCTTAAGTGTGTTCCACGTATTGACCTGCGTGCCCGTCTGCCACGCATAGCGCAGCCGGACGGAAAGCGTACCTACATTGAGCAGGTCGGCGGGAACATCGTCCAGCGCGAAGCGGGCAGTACTGGTGCCCGTCGCGTTTTCTACGGTATAGACGTAATCAGCATCATCCGTCGAGGCGATTAATTCCAGAACGGGGTCGGTACCCTGTATCGCCGTCGTTGCAACGTTGGTGAATGTCCCTAGCGCGAGGGTCGGAAGATTAGCCACCAATCACCCCACAGCTAGGACACACTACGCCCGGCGCGGGCCAGTCGCCGCAATCCTGCCCTTTGAGCGCGGACACCTCCCACGCGGGCTTCACGTCCGCCAAATAGCGCGGGTCGGCGTGCACCGCTTCCCACGAACCAAGCTCACGGAACAGCCCGCACGCCCACCGGCGACCGGGAACGGTGCGATCCTCCAAGTGAGGACACACCGCCCCGGCCACCCAACAGCAATGCTCAACAGACGTACCAGCGCAAGGCGCGGCCATCAGCCGAAGCCAGCTATCAGCCGCCGCTCGGGAACGTCAGGTCATACTGGAACTGGATGCTCTCGCCGTTCACCACGTTGACCGCCGAAAACACCGAACGGTCGAGCAGCGTGCCCGCCGACGTGGCGGAGAACACGCCGTGTTCCGTGATAGCGCGCGTCGCCGTGTAGGCAATCGTCGCCACGGTGCGATACACCCCGGCGCTTGGCCCCGACTGCGTACCCGCCACACGCGCCGCTTCCACTTCCGTGCCGAGTGCTGTGTCGCCAACCGCTTCGGCCACCGCGCCCGTGCCGGAGGCGTGGTAGTTCATCAGCTCCGCTTCCGTCACGTTGCGGAAGGCGTCCCGGATGAAATTCACACCCGCGGTCGTGATCACGCGCCGCGACACCACGCCGAGGTTCTCCGCGGTTCCGTCGAGCCGGATATGGATGAGCGACAGTTCCGACAGAATGCCGATGCCCGCCACCAGCATCAACTCCTGCTTGATGCCGCGCAGTCGGGTAGGCAGGTTCTTCAGCCAGTAGGGCATCTTCATTTCCCACCTCCGAGCCGCGCTTCGAGTGCGGCGAGTGCTGCTGCGGTGTTTGCGCCGTCGGCGGAGATCCGGTCCCCGCCATTGGGCTGAACGATTGCCAGGCGCACGGAGCCGTCCGGCAATGGGATGCGCTCCAGCGTTCCCCTGTGCTGCTTTTCGAGATTTGCCACCCTCTCGGCCACCGTGGCCTTTTCTTCGGTCGGCATTACCGGTCCCTCGTGTGAGGCCGCGCGGTCGCGGCGGTGGTGTTCATGGACATGCGAAAAAGCGGCGCCCGGGCCCCGTTGTGCTGGGGGCCCAAACGCCGCAGTTGCTGCAGCTGCTCTCGGTTGTGTGCTACGAGTTAGTCAGTGTACGCGTTTATTCGCCGTGGCGCCATACACCTAAGTGGTCGAGAATCTCAGTGGGAGTCTGGAGCGTTTCGATGTGCCTGAGCTCGCTCAGGTGAACTTCGACGGCGATGACCCCGCCGCCGCGCATGTTGATGAGGTATACCCAGCGACCGCACTCGCGCTTTTCCTTTACGATCCAATGGTTGCAGCGAATGAACCCGTGCTCGGGGATTACCGCGTTCGCGGGCATGTGGTGGCCGCCTTGTTTCCGGTCGTAGCAGAAGATCCGGTGCTGGCGCAGCCAGCTCCACCACCGGCCGCCGACCATCGGGCCGATCATGTCCGTTGACGGCGGCGGCTCTACTGTGGCGGTCATAGTGGAGGCGGGCGGAATTGAACCGCCGTCCGAGACAGCATTCACGACTGGTGATACGAGCGTGCCGAATCTCTTTAGGCTCCTCGGCGGAGCAGGGGCGACCGTGCAAAGGCGCGGTCACCCTCCACCATCCGGCAATCGTTACGTCGCCGGCGACGCATCTACGTGCTCGTCTTGGATGAACACGGCGCCGAGCAGCCGTGCGAGTGAGTCTGCGGTTACGCAGCCATCAGCGCTGGACGGTTGTACGCCTGGCGCTCCGCCCGGGGGCGGAACTCGAGAACCTTTGAAGCTTTCGCAGTTGCGAATTTGCGCTGTTAAGGCTCGCGCCCTCCTGCTCGCACCCCTCGCTGCAGCAATCCCGTCGAATGCCTTACGCCCCCGGTGTTGTCTGGTGGCGCGAGTATATGTGAATCGCTCGCGAAAGTGCTACCACCGTTTCACGCACGCGAGATCTTCCGCAGCGCATCCCAAAGCTCGGGCCAGTCCAGGCGGAGCCGCACAAACCGGCGCGAGCTGTACTGCGGGACCGGGCCTTCGGCCGAGAGTACTCCGCGCAGCTGCTCGACTGCGTCCAGCACCTTTTCGAGCTCGACCGTGGACTTGGCATTCTCGACGGCCGCGGTGATGTGCGGCAGCGACGTCGAGTGCAAGCGCCGCTGGGACAGTGCCTCGTTCACGACGTCCTCGGTGTAGCGATCGAGCACGTTACGCGGCGGAACGGGCGTTACGACAGACACGGGCGAGGCGGTCATGTGCCGGATCTGGCGCCGCGGCCGCTGTTGTAGTCGACGCCGTGCTCGGCGAGGATCTTCGCCACGTGTCGACCGAGGTTGGTTACGGAATACCGGTGCCGCGAGTCTCTGGCGATTAGCCCATCCAGACGCATCTCCCGAATCACGTGATTCCCAGCGTTCGGGTGGTCCCACTCTTCGCGCAAGATGGCCCGGAGCAAACGGGAATGGATCCTGGGGCGGTCGAGGATTGTCAGCAGCACCCTTCGCCGGCGTGGTGTCATGTGCCGGATCCGGCGCCGCGGCCGTCGGGCCCGGTGATCACGAGCTGCGTGAACCGGCTCGCCAGGGGAGCGCCGACGACTTCGGTGAGCGGCGAGACGTTAGTGGTGATCAGGATCCACTGCTGACGGTCCCAGGCGTTGCAGATGATCTTCGCGAGCTCGGTGTCGTCGAACGCCGTACCCGCCGTCGGCCTCACCTCGTCGATCATGAGCACGCGCTCCGACATCAGGATCTCGCGGAGCTCGTGCGACTCGAGGCGCTTCCCGGGGTTAAACGGCGCGGGCCCGCCGTAGCGCAGTTGGTCCGCGAGCCGGTACCAGGGCGACGTGCATGTCCGGACGCCGGCGGCGTGGAGCTCGAGCGCAAGCGCGTAGAGCAGGTGACTCTTGCCCGTGCCCGTCTCGCCGATCAGCGCGAGCATCACGGGCTTCTCCTCGTGGATCCGCTCCCCGAACGTCCGTACCGCACGCAGCGCCAATGCCTGGGACTGGGATCTCGGGTGATAATCTCCCAGCGTCACTCCGTTGAATCGCTCTGGTATCCACGGCCGCGGAGGAAGTGCGGCCGCGGCGTCGAACGAGAGGCGCTCGATGGGATCATTCCCGGGCTCACCTGGCTCGACCTTGGCTACGACGGCCGCGACCGTCGCGCCGATGAGCGTCACTTCCGCCATTCGAGTGCCTCGCTCGGTTCGTAGGTATCTCGCCGCGGGCCGCCAGTGGTCCTTCTCTGCGTGCGCACCGAGCCGCCGCTGGGCTCTGCCGTCGCACGTCGGATGTAGGAGCGGAAGAGCGTCAACTTCGGCTCCGCCGCGTTGGCGTTGAAGTCGCGAATCGCCTGGCCCAGTTGCACCGCGGTCGGAACGGGGCCTCGCCCCTTGTTCGCGCCGTTCGTGCTGCTCGCGATCTCTGCCGCCCATGATTCCCGATTGGGAACTCGATCGAGCAGCTGGTCGAGGTCGCTCCTGAACTCCTCAGGAACGGATTCCCTCGCGCGCGCGGTGGTGAGGGGGTTGTCTGGGTTAGTCTCGGTTCGTTTCGTCTCGTGTATCGGATACCCTTCGGATACCTCTTTAATACCCTTCCTGTCGGCTGGGTCAGACAGCCATTCCGGGTAGTAGGCCGCGAACCGGTCTCTGAGCGGAACATCACCGATCTTGCCGAGCAGCGTCTGCACGTAGGTTCGGTGCTTCCCGTTCTTCTCGTTGAGCGTCGGGTCGAAGTGCAGCGCGTTGACGATCCAGACCAGCCGACCCTCGCGCACGATCCATCCGTACTCCCGGCCGGGCTTCGGGCGCTCGAGCTCCTGCATCGCCGCTTCCAGTGCCGCCGGCGGCCACGCCAACGTCTCCAAAACCACCGCGGGCCGCACGATGCCGATGCCGGCGGCGCCGAGCATCATGCGCAACGTAAAGAACGCCTTGAATGCAGCGGGCGACATCGAGGTGAACTCGGGGTCGTCGATGATCGATGTATAGAAAGGGCGGTACTCGCCGCGGCTTCGGAACTTAGGTTTCAGCTGTCCTTCCAGTGGCAGCGCGTGCACTCGCGCGTTTCGTGGGTTGCGTAAATGCGGCGGATCCAGCTGTCCGCGCCGCAGTACCAGTCGTGGATCTTCCGGCGAAGCCAGGCGCTCAAGCCGCAGGCCTCCCGGCGACGAGCACGCGCTGGCCCTTGCCCGACTCAGGGTTTTTCCGCTCGCGTCCGGAGTCGGTGATCGCGCCGAGCTCGAGCAGCCGCGCGATCGTGCTGGTGATCCAGTGGTCGTGGACGCCGAGCTCCGCGGCGATCTCCGAACAGGTGCGGCCTTCGCCGCCGGCCGCGGTGATGATGAGCAGGACCCGCTCGCGCTTCTTCGCGACGGATGCGCGCGATCGGGCTTCGCCGGCGCGGCGCGACGTCGACGATGTCACCTGGAACGGTGCGATCGGCCGCGGCGGCGCAAACAGGGGGAGGGAGGCCAGCGGGTTGTGCTCGCTCACGCGGCCTTCGCCTGCTCGAGATCTGTTCGTCGCCCGCGGCCGCGGCGGTTCTCTAGCGCAGCCTTCGCAGCTTCAACCGCCAGCTGTCGACATTTACTGCAGATCTTCTTCCGGTGCGTAACGACCCGCCGGCATTCCGGCGTGAGGCAGAGTCGTTGTCCCGTGCGCGCGTACCGCACAGGCATCGGCGTCTGGACTTTCAGCGGCTCGACGGCGGGGACCGCGCGGGCCCGCTGGTCCCGTTTGCGTTGCGCACGTTTCGGCCGCGCGTTGTAACGCCGGTGATACTCAACGTACGCCGGCGTCTTCCTCGCGATGTAGCGTTGTTTCTGCGCGCGGACCTTGTCCGGGTTTGCCTTCCGGTAGAGGCGCTTGTACTCGAGGTGCTCTGCCTTCTTTTTCTTCGGCATCTTCCGGAGGCGCGCGCGCGCCCGGGCGTTGATCTCTTCGCGATTGCGCTGCTGAGACTGGCGAATCTGCAGCCGGCGCGCGTTTGGCTTGCACGTGGCGCAGCGAATTGCGCTGAGCAGGCGGCCCTCGACGGGCTTCGGGCAGTCCCGGCAGATGCCGGCCTTCCGTCTCTCGCACCACGCGCAGCGTGACACGACGCGGCCGTTGCCGACGGTGAAGTGCTCGATCCGGCAGCCGCATCGGCCCGACCCCGCCTTCCGTGGGCAATGGGTTTGCCGGCGCATTCGTTCCGCGAGATCGCGATCGCGCCGGCGCCTGGCGTACTCCGTGCTGGACTTCCGGCGTGCGAGCACGGCAGGGTCCGTCGTTGGAATGGCGATCATTTCGCCGCCACCTTGGGGGCGCGCACGATCTCAAACCGATCGCCGGCCTCCCAGTCGAGGAGCGCGTGCGCGGCATCGATCGCCGTGCACTTGTAGCCGCGGACGGGTGTATCAATCACGAGCTCGCCCCGGCGGTAGATCCGCACGTGGTATCGAATGCGGGGGGGGGCAACCCTGGTCGCCGCAGTCAGGCTCGAGCGCGATCGTGCCGGATCCGGCGCTCATGCCGCGAGCCTCGCTACGCGTTCACGCTCGAGCTCGCCCAGGTAGAGTGCGACGTCGATGCACCGCCGGCAGAGCTTGATCTCGGCGATCTCGCCGGCGATTGGCCGGCCGTCCTGCAGCTCGCAGGTGCCATGTTGCGCGCCCGCACTCCAGGCGTTTGTGGCCGCCATCATTGGCGGCTCCGCGCGAGCGCGCGGTTACGCTGCTTCTGCCTTCGCGGCCATTTCCGCTTCGCCTTCTTCCGGTCGTACGCGTCGGCCGCGACGGTGTACCCTGAGCCGCGATACCGCGGCAGGGGCTCGCGCTTGCGGCGGATCTCCGGCGCCGGCGAACCCCGGCTCTGTGTTGCGGGACCACCGCCCATCAGCGCGCCGATCGCGGCGAGGAGCGGGAAGAACTTTCCTCGGCTTCTCATCGCCTAAGCGCTCCCGCCGCAACAGCGTCGACGAGCACCAGGCGATCGAGCTCATCAAGCAGATCCGGCCGGCTCGCGAGCGCAAACTTCGGCTTCGGCGCCGGGGTGCGGCGCCGCGCGAGCGACAGCACGAACGTGACGCCGCGCGCGAAAATGCCCTGTTTTGCACGCTCCGCGGACAGAGGGTGATTCGAGGGTGTTTCGCGCGCCCCTTTCGCGGCCTGTTCGGACGTGAATCGGGACAACTCGCCGCGAGGACCTACTATAGAAAGAGCGCCGTACTTTGTATCTTTCGAATAGTGTTGAGGGCGGGCGGTCGTCGGTTCAATCCCGACCTGTGGCTCTCTGCAGTATGATCGTTGCGCGATGAAGTCCCACCTGCCCACGGAGCACCTGATGAAGGCAGTTCGCGGCTTGTCCCTCGCGGTTGCCATGTTCGCATGCGCGCCCCTCCCGCAGACCGGCGGCGTCATCCCGGGTTCCGGCACGTCCGCCGCGATCACCCCCGCCGATCTCTCGCTGCGCATGTACGCCTTCGCGCACGATTCGATGACGGGGCGCGAGGCGGCCACCGAAGGCGGACTCAAGGCGGCGCGCTATCTCGCGGCCGAAGCCGCGCGGCTCGGGCTCGAGCCCGCGGGCGACGGCGGGACCTTCTACCAGCTCGTCCCGCTCACGCAGCGCGGCTACGACGAATCGCGTCAGATAACCGTGGACGGCCAGCCGCTCACGATCTGGGCCGAATACCTCCCACGTGATCCAGGGACCGCCGTGCGCCCGCTCAACGCGGCGACGGCTATCTACGGCGGAAACTGGGGCGATACCGCGTCGCTGATCTCGCGGGAGCAGGCGGCCGGCAAAGTCGTCGTCATCATGCCCGCGCCCGGCGGCCAGGGCGTCGCCGGACTGCCCAACCGTGGCGCGGTCACCGCCCGCTTCTCCAGCGCGGCGGCGATCGCGGTCGGCGGGCTCGAGGCGCTGCCGCCCAACACGATCGCTGCGCTGCGCGAGGGGTCGACCGGTCTGGCCGGGCCGGATGATCCGGCGATGCAGGCCCCGCTGTACATGTACGTGACCGCCGAGGCGGCGAGAAAGCTGCTCGGCCACAATCCGGCTGACATCCAGCCCGGACATGTCGGCCGGGCCGTCTCCGGTCAGCCCGCGTTCGGGCAGATCCCGCTGCGGATTCCGACGTACAACGTCGTCGCAAAGATTCGCGGGAGCGATCCCGCGCTCGCGGGGCAGTACGTGGCGTTCGGCGCCCATAGCGATCACGTCGGCACCGGCACCGCGGTGGATCACGACTCGCTGCGCGCGTACAACATGGTGTTCCGCCGCGGTGGAGCGGGCCCGGCCACTGCGCGGGTCAGCCCGGAAGGAATGCAGCGTATGCGCGCCATCCTCGACAGCATGCGAGCTATCCGGCCGATGCGACTCGATTCCATCTACAACGGCGCTGACGATGACGCGTCGGGCTCTGTGGGACTGCTCGAGATCGCCGAGGCGTTCGCGGCGCAATCGGTCAAACCGAAGCGCTCGCTCATCTTCGTCTGGCACATGGCCGAGGAGATGGGACTGGTCGGAGCCGACTGGTTCACGAAGAACTCGACCGTGCCGCGCGATTCGATCATTACGGCGATCGTGGTGGACATGATCGGTCGCGGCACCGCGGCCGACGCCGAGGACGGCGGGCCGAACTATCTACTGGTGCTCGGCTCCGGCCGCAGGTCGTCCGAGTTCGACGCGACCGTGAACGCCTTCGCCGCGCGGCCCGAATTCAACTGGCAGCTCGACCGGTCGTTCGACGCGCCCGGGCATCCCGAGCAGTTCTACTGCCGCAGCGATCACTACATGTACGCGCGCTTCGGAATCCCGGTGGCCTTCTTCAGCACCGGCACGCACGTGGATTACCACATGGTGACGGACGAGGCGCAGTACATCGACTTCGACAAGCTGTCCAAGGTGTCGAATTTCATGAAGGTGCTGGGCGAGAACATCGCGAACCGGGACCGGCCGTTCGTGCTCGATAAGCCGGCGCCGGATCCCAACGCGGCGTGCAGACAGTAACTGCCACCTAGAACAGCCAAGTGTCAAGTCCTGCCCTTACTCCTTCATTGCCTCGATGTTGACGCACTCCTCGGCGAGGTCGGTCAGCCGGTGGTCGGCCTCGCCTTCCTCATTGAGCGTCGTCTGCAGCAGCTCGGCCTGCTCGCCGAGTCCGAGCATGTTCGCGTAGGTGCGGGCACAGCCGTAGCCGGCCATCTCGTAGTGCTCCACGCGCTGCGCGGCACCGATGATCGCGGCGTCCAGCACGTCGGAGTCGTGGAACTCCTCGATCGCCTTGTCGCCTTCCTTGAGGAGGCCTTCCATGCCCTTGCACTTCTCGCTCTCCGGCCGCTTGCCGAGCTCCTGGTAGATCTGGTCGAGTCGCTCGACCTGCTTCTCGGTGATCGTCTTGTGCTCCGTCAGCGACGCCTTTAGATCGGCATTGGTCGCTGCCTTGATCAGTTTCGGCAGCGCCTCGAGGATCTGCTGCTCGGCGCTGTACAGGTCCTTCAGCTCGTGCTCATATAGGGTCTGCAATGATTCGCGGGGCATGTTCGGTCTCCTGTGCGTGATGCGTCATGGGCGCGCGGGCCCGGGAATTGGTTCGATTTGCTTGCGTCCCCTAAATGCACGGCTCGTACCAGGCGGCCGGCGGCGGAGCAGGTGGGCGGCGGCTATTTTCTGGAGTGCCGCCGACCCACACTTCGAACCCTCGTACAGCCGCCCGCCGCGCGAAGCCCGCGCTCGTAAGGGATTTCACCAGTGGCGCGATCCTCGGCGCGCTCGTCTGGCTGGCCGTCACGACGCTCGAAATCAACTCTTCTCTGCACTTGTCCATCGCGAGCGGATTGCTGCCAGCGGCGGTGCTCGGCGGATTGCTCGGCGTCACTCGCTACCGCGTGATCCTGTGGCTGGCGGGCGGAGCGTTGGCGGCGCTGTTCGCGGTGGTGGCATTCACGCCGATCATCGTGCAGCCGGCGCAGGCGCTCGTCCGATCGGATCCGATGCCGTCCCCGCCACTCACACTCGACGCGGTCGTGGTGTTGTCGGGCGACGTGACCACGGACGGCCTGATCGGGTACAGCGGGATCGAGCGATTGCTGTCCGGCATTCGTCTCGCCAGGTCCACCGGCACTCAGTCGCTGGTGACGACTCGCGTGCGGCACCCGGCGAATCTCGAGATCAGCTCCGACGCCGATCAGAAGCGGCTCGTGCAGCTCATGGGACCGGGGATGCGGCTGTTCATCGTCCCGGACGTGTTCAGCACGCGGGACGAGGCGCTGCGCGTTCGCGAGCTCGCCGCGCAACGGGGCTGGGCTCGGGTGGCGGTGGTCACATCGCCCTCGCACTCCCGCAGGGCATGCGGCGCGTTCGAGAAGGTCGGCCTGCGAGTAACGTGCATCCCTGCCGAATCGAGAGACGTGGCTTTCAGGACGCTGGACTTGCCGACCGACCGGGTCAAGGCATTCAGGCTCTGGATCTACGAAATCGCCGGAACGGTGAACTACCGCCTCAACGGCTGGCTTCCTTGAAGCTGTTCGCCAACAGCCAACAGCCAATAGCCCAACAGCCAATAGCCAATAGCCAACAGCGCTCTTAGCTTTCAAGTCACGCGGGCGTAATTCAGTTGGTAGAATGCCAGCTTCCCAAGCTGGACGTCGCCGGTTCGAGTCCGGTCGCCCGCTCTGAGTTATCTCGTTGATATTGAAGGAGATTGGAAAACGCCACGCGCAACGATGCGCTGGCGTTTTTGTGTCGTGTATCGGAAAGAGGGTGACGGGGCTTTCGTAATTACGGTCATGTGGGTTGACGAGTGAGGTATCGGGTATGGCTACGATGCGGATTCAATCCGCCGCGTGTAGCGCGTACTGATAGACGTAGATCGTGTGCTGCACGAATTCCGCGGCCGCTTCACCCTATGCCTACGCGTATCCGGAGCCGACCGGATGCACGACGGCGCCGATCAGCCCGGCCGCCGCGTATTACCACGGCGAGCTGCGCGAGTGGATCCTGCCGTACGAGGCCGTGCGGACCGCGGCCGATCCGGACGCCGAGCTGCTGTCGTTTCTCCAGAGCGCGTACGACACCGTCGCGCGTCTGGGTAAATGGGACCGGGAGCTGGACCGCTCGAGGCCACCGGGCTAGACCCGGGTTACTCCGGGCGCGCGAGAACGAGTGCGAACGTTCGGCTGTCGTCCGTCATCCACCGCTCGATCACGAAGCCGCTCTCGCGCAGTATCTCCTCGAGCGATTCGCGGTCGTACTTGCAGCTGATCTCCGTGCGGATGCTCTCGCCATCCTTCAGCTCGATCTCGCCGACGAGCGGGATGGTGACCCGCTGCTTCGCTTGCGACACGAGGTGCATCTCGATGCGGCGATGCTCCGGCTCGTAGAACGCCCGATGCTCGAACGCCGCCGGATCGAAGTCGGCGCCGAGCTCGCGGTTCAGCACCGACAGCACGTTCAGATTGAATTGCGCCGTAAGACCGTCCGCGTCGTTGTACGCGCGCTCGATCGTCGCCGTGTCCTTCACGAGGTCGGCTCCCAGAAGCAGCGACCCGTCCTTGCCGATCTCTCCCCGCAGGCGGGAAAGCAGTAGCTGCGACTCGGCCGCGGAAAAGTTTCCCAGCGTGCTCCCGAGAAACGCGCACAGCAGCGGACGCGGCGCGGCGGGTGGAATTCGGAGCTCACGGCGCATGTCTGCCACCAGCGGAATCACGTCCAGCTCCGGGAACTCCTCGCGCAGGCTCGCCGCCGTTTCCGCCAGTGTCGCCCGGTCGACGTCAACCGGCACGTACGCCTCGCACAATCCTCTCGCGCGCAATGCGCGAATCAGGATTCGCGATTTCTCGGCATTGCCGGCGCCAAGCTCGGCGAAGGAGCGGGAACTCGCGGCGAGGGCGATCGAATCGGCCTCGCGCTCGAGTAGCGCGCGCTCCGCCCGCGTCAGATAGTACTCGGGTGTCCGTGTGATTCGTTCGAACAGCGCCGAGCCTGTCGCGTCGTAGAAGTACGTCGGCGGGAGCCATTTCTGGTCGGCCTGCAGGCCGCGGCGGACGTCGCTCACCATGCGATCCGCGGGGCCGGAAACGAATCCCTCTCGCATCGCTCCCTATTTACAGGTCTTTTGCCAGGCGGATCCCGGCAAACTGCCAGCGGGCGTCCGACGGAAAGAAGTTCCGGTACGTTCGCCGCGCGTGCGACCGCGGCGTTGCGCAGGACGCGCCGCGTAGCACCCACTGATCGCTCATCCACTTGCCGTTGTACTCGCCGATCGCGCCCGCTGCAGGCGTGTATCCCGGATAGCCGACGTACGGGCTCTGCGTCCACTGCCATGCGTCGCCGAACAGTTGCTGTGACCCGGTTGCAGACTCACTCGCCGGTCCGGGGTGGAAGCGTTGCGATTCCACGAACCGCCCTTCGACCGGCGCCGAGGCGGCGACGATCTCCCACTCCATCTCGGTCGGAAGCCTGTGTCCCGCCCAGCGCGCGAACGCGTCCGCTTCGTAATAGCTGATCGCGCACACGGGCTCCGCGGGATCGAGCGGGCGCGTGCCTGCGAGCGTGAACTCCATCCAGCCATCGGCGGTGTGCTCCCAATAGATGGGCGCCGTCCACCCGCGCTGCTGTACCGTCGCCCAGCCGTTTGACAGCCAGAGCGGCGCGGTCGTGTAGCCGCCGTCCTCGACGAACTCCAAGAACTCGGTGTTGGTGACTAGTCGGGACGCGAGCGCGAACGCCTCGGCGAATACGCGATGCGCCGGCCCCTCGTTGTCGAACGCGAAGCTTCCATCCGGCTCGTGGCCGATGCGGTAAACGCCCTCGGCGACGTCGATCCACGCCAGCGGCGGCGTGTCGCCGGGCGATTCCAGGACGCGCGGTAGATACGCGGGACGCAGGGGATTCGTCCAGAAGACGTGCTTGATGTCGGTGAGCAGCAGCTCCTGGTGCTGCTGCTCGTGGTTGAGCCCGAGCTCGATGATCGGCGCGGCCGGGTGGGCGGGATCGCCGTCGATCGCGGCGAGCAGCGCGCGCATGCCTTCGTCGACGTGCGCGCGATAGGCGTACACTTCCGCCACGGTGGGACGCGTGACCAGCCCGCGCTGCGCGCGGCAATGGCGCTCGCCCGCCTGCACGTAGTACGAGTTGAACAGGTACGCGTACCTGTCGTCGCGCGGCGCGTACGCCGGCCAATGCTCGCGCAGGACGAACGTCTCGAAGAACCAGCTCGTGTGCGCGAGATGCCACTTGGTCGGGCTTACGTCCACCATCGAGCTCACGACGTAATCTTCGGTCTCGAGCGGCTCGCACAGCGCTTCTGTCTGCGCGCGTACGGCGGCGTATCTCTCGGACAGGGCCATGCTGCAAGGTCTCGGAAGGGCCGCTCCGGTTCAAGGGCGGAGCTTTCGCGCCGACGTGGCGGCGTACAACTTTCGCGCACTTTGCGGCGCGTACATTGACGGACACCACGGCGTCCGCCGGCGAACACACGCCGGTGGCGACTCCCATTCCGCCCGCGGCGGCGGTCGGGCGGTACGACCGTTCGATCATCGCGGGCCCGCTCAACGCGGCGGTGTGGAAGATCGCGTGGCCCACGATGCTCACCAACATCATCGGCGGCGCGCAGGGGATCGTGGATCACATCATGGTCGGCCACTACGTCGGCTTCGCGGCCAACGCCGGGATCGGCGTGGCGGGGCAGATCATGATCATCGTGATCATCTTCATCACCTCGCTGTTCACGGGCATGAGCGTGCTGGTCGCGCGGTTCGCCGGCGCCGGCGACGAGGACAAAGTGGATCGCACGGTGTACCAGGCGTTCATCACCGCGATCGCGATGTCGGCGGCGATGGCCGTGATCGGCTATTTCGCGGCGCCGTGGCTGCTCGACTTCGTGAACGCGGAGCCCGCGGTGAAAGCGGAGGCGCTGCCGTACCTGCGGATCATGTTCCTGTTCAGCAGCGGGATGCTGCTCTTCTTCATGCTGAGCGGCGCCCTGAGGTCCGCAGGGGATGCCAGGACTCCAATGGTTCTCGGCATTGCGCTGACCGTGCTCAACATCGCCTTGAACGTCGTGCTGATTCGCGGGCTCGGGCCGATCCCAGCCTTCGGCACGGCTGGCGCGGCGATGGGCACCGTCCTCGCTTCTGGGATCGTGGTCGGCTACGCGCTCGTGCAGCTCAAGCGGGGCGGGTGGGTCGTGTCGTTCCCGAAGCGCGGCTCGTACGGTCCGGACTGGGGGATCATCAAGGCGCTGTTCCGCTTCGGCCTTCCGACGGGGATCCAGGGGATCGCAATGAACGTCGGCGGACTGTTCATGCTCGCGTTCATCGGCTCGCTCGCGCAGAGCGCGGCCGCGCAGGCGGCGTTCGCCGTGTCGTACTCACAGCTCTTCTCGCTCATCACGTGGACGTCGGTGGGGCTCATGGGCGCGGCCGCGGCGGTCGCCGGCCAGAACCTGGGCGCGGGGCAACCCGACAGGGCGGACGAGGCGGTGCATGTCGCGGCGAAAATCGGGGCCGCCGGCGCCGCGCTGATCGGCGTCTTCTTTCTCTTTTTCCCGCGGCAGCTGCTGGCGGTGTTCGGGATGAACGAGCCGACGGTGGTGGAACTGGGCGTTCAGCTGCTGCGCGTCCTGAGCCTGTCGGGAATCTTCATCGCGATCGCGCTGACTTACACCGGCGGATTGCAGGGGACGGGCGACACGAAGAGCCCGCTATACATCTCGGTAGTGTCGCAGGTGATCGTTCCGCTCGGCATCTGCTACGTGATCGACCGGACCGGCACGCTCCAGCCGCTGCACATCTGGATTGCGATCCTCATCGGGCACGCTACTCGCTGCGGCCTGAGCGTGTTGCGGTTCAATCAGGGGAAATGGCGCCACATTAAGGTGGACATCGACGACAGAAGAGCTCGCTGACGGGCCGCCGGTCGAACGGGCCGTAACTCGGAGGACCACGATGACCAGGATGGCCGGCTGCACGGCGCTGATCACGGGCGGCGCGTCAGGGATCGGGTACCTGACCGGGAAACGGCTCCTGGAGGAAGGGGCTTCGCACCTGGTCATCTGGGACGTGCAGGACGAAGCCATGCAGCGGGTGGTCGGCGAGCTGACGAGCAGCGGCCGGCGCGTGACCGGCTTTCGCGTAGACGTCACCGACCTGGAGCAGATCAAGCGCACCCTGGGGGAGATGCAGGGCGTCGGCATCGAAGTCGATCTGCTGATCAACAACGCGGGCATCGTCGTAGGGAAGCAGTTCGCCGAGCACTCCCATGAGGAGATCGGGCGGAGTATGGCCGTCAATGCACTGGCGCCGATGCATCTCGCCCGCGAGGTCCTGACCCGCATGCTGGAGCGCGGCAGCGGACACATCGTGAACATCTCGTCCGCCGCGGGTATGGTCTCCAATCCCGGAATGTCGGTCTACTGCGCCAGCAAATGGGCGCTCATCGGCTGGTCCGACTCACTCCGGCTCGAGCTGGAGCGGTCGCGCAGCGGCGTGCGCGTGACCACGGTGCTGCCGTATTACACAAACACCGGGTTGTTCGCCGGGGTGCACTCGCCGCTCATCCCGTTGCTGGATCCGGATCACGTGGCACGCGCGATAGTGGCCGCGATCCGCCGCGACCGGATCTTCGTGTATCTGCCACGATGGATGCGGGTGACTCCGCTGCTCCGCGGGCTGCTCCCGGCCCGCTGGTTCGATACGATCGGGGGCGACTGGATCGGAGTGTATCGCTCGATGAAGACGTTCACGGGGCGGCCGCGATGAGCGGGGCGCCCGTCTCCGCGGATGGTTTGCGCGCGCTGCTCGACGCGCAGCGGGCGGCGTTCGCGCGGGGGGCGCCGACGTACCGGCACCGCATGGACGCGCTCGCGGCGCTCAGGGACGGATTGCGCGCGAGGCAGGAGGAACTGGTGCGCGCGGTGCACGAAGATTTCGGCGGCCGGGCGAGCGAGGAGACGCTGCTGCTCGAGCTGTTCCCGCTGTACGATCAGATCCGGCACGCGCGGCGACACCTACGCGGGTGGATGCGGCGGCGTCGCGTCCGTGGCTCGTGGTTTCTGCTCCCCGCGCGGGCGTACTACCGGTATCAGCCGCTCGGCGTCGTCGGCGTGATCGGCGCCTGGAACTACCAACTCCTGCTCACGCTCGGTCCTGTCGTGGACGCGATCGCCGCGGGAAATCACGTGCTGCTCAAGCCGTCGGAGATCACGCCCCGCTCGGCAGACGTCATCGCGTCCATCATCGGCGAGTCCTTCGCGCCGGACCACGTCGCGTGCGTGACCGGCGGGCCGGAAGTCGGAGCCGCTTTCGCTTCACTGCCGCTCGATCACCTGTTGTTCACGGGGTCTACGGGCGTCGGCCGGCTCATCATGCAGGCGGCGGCCGCGAATCTCACCCCGGTGACGCTCGAGCTGGGCGGTAAGTCGCCGGCGATCGTGCACGACAGTTATCCGTTTGCGCTGGCGGTGGAGCGCATCATCGCGGGCAAGCTGTTCAGCGCCGGGCAGACGTGCGTGGCGCCGGACTACGTGCTGATTCCCGAGGGACGCGAAGCGGAGCTCGAGGAGGAGGTCGCGCGCGTCGTCGAGAGACTGTATCCGAGGCTGCCGGACAACCCCGACTACACGCGCATCGCCACGCCGCGGCACTACGATCGACTGCGGGCGCTGGTGGCGGATGCAACCGCGAAGGGAGCACGCGTCGTGGAGATCGGCGCGGCGGGCGAGCGGACTTCCCCGGGCGACAGATTTATTCCGCCCACGCTGATCTTCCGGCCGACCGACGCGATGACCGTGATGCAGGAGGAGATCTTCGGACCCATCCTGCCCGTGCTCACGTACCGGACGCTGGACGACGCGCTCACCTACGTGAACGCGCGCCCGCGACCGCTTGCGCTCTACTATTTCGACGAGGACTCGCGCCGGGTGGACGAGGTGTTGTCCCGCACGCTCTCCGGCGGAGTGACGATAAATGACTGCGTGTACCATCTGGGGCAGCACAACCTGCCGTTCGGCGGCGTGGGCCCGAGCGGAATGGGGCAGTATCACGGATTTGACGGCTTTCGGACGTTCTCGAAGAAGCGCGGGGTGATGGTGCAACGGCGCCGGGCGGCGACGGCGTTGTTCCATGCGCCGTATGGGCCGGGGAAGCGAAGGCTAATTGATGTACTGCTGCGACTGGCTACTGGCGTTCGTAAGGGGGATCCTAGCTGTTAGCACTGAGTCACTCAGTCGCGAGCAGGAAGTACCAGCGGGACTGGCGACGGAGGTGTGAGAACCTTTCGGCGTAGCCCGACGAGCATCCGGCGGACTTCGATTGTAGCAGTAGTGAGTAGAGTGTACCGTTCCTGCGAGAGCGCGTTGTAATCCCGGCCAAGTTGGAGCTGGTACTCAACCTCTCCTGTGGACTTGATGCTTATGTCGAGGAAGCGGGCGAATTCTTTGGGCGAGGCAGCGAAGCACCCTTCCACGATGTTGGTGGGGATAGCCTCGGCCGCCCGGACTAGTTGAGTCCGCAGCCCGATGCATCCGGCGCGCTTGAATGAGCGGGTCGCTCGATGGATGTTTATGGTGAGATCGTGCGCCTTCTGCCACACCACAAGCCGGTGGTAATCCTGCATGGAGTAGAGTAGTGAGCTTGGAAAGACGGTGGAACATCAAAGCGGCTCCACTCTACTCATTCACTGTCAGTGTATCTCCGCCGGTACTTCCTGCTGAGCACTGAGTAACTCAGTCCTAATGGCTAGGATCCCCCCTCAGCCTCCCTGTAGCCAGCCTAACTCCTTGTGTCCTCCCCCAAGATTGATTATTATTATTTAGGCGACACGTCCACCACAGAAAAGGGTGAACGGACATTATCGAGACTAGGGCCTGCCGGGTTTCTCGCGCAGTCCCTTTTTTCATTCCGCTAGTCGTTCGAAGCCGGCGTTTGCCGGTGGAGTCGGCGGAAGCCCACCGTGAGGGTCAGGATCACGACACGTTGAAGTCGGCATGTACGGCATACCGGACTCCGACCGCAACAAAACAATACAGGAGTATCGAATGCGTACGACCGGCACAGTGAAGTGGTTCAACGACGACAAGGGCTTTGGTTTCATCACGCCCGAAGACGGTTCCAAGGACTGCTTCGTTCATCACTCGGCCATTCAGGGCAACGGCTTCAAGTCGTTGGCCGAAGGCGAGCGCGTTGAGTTCGACGTCGTGCAGGGCCAGAAGGGTCCCGCCGCGGAGAACGTCGCGAAGCTCGGCCGCTAAAGCCAAGCTGACTCGCTGACCGGCCTAACCGCCGGTTCTGCCGAGGGTTGAAGGAAAGGCCGGCTCGAGAAATCGAGCCGGCCTTTTTGCGTCCGGCACCCCGCCTTGACATATCAACAAAACTTGATATATCATTGGCGCATGGCAACCGCGACCGCAGGCAACACCGACAAGGCAGCGCATTGGTTTCACGCGCTCTCCGACTCCACCCGTCTGGAAATTGTAATGCGCCTTACGGGCGGCGAGCGGTGCGTGTGCGAGCTGACCGACGCGCTGGACGCAGCGCAGTCGCGCCTCTCGTTCCACCTGCGTGTGCTGAAGGACGCGGGGCTGATCATCGACCGTCGCGACGGCCGCTGGGTTCACTACTCCCTCAACCGCGAGGCCATCGAGGAAGCCGGCCAGTTCCTGGCCTCCCTCAAGCCGAGGCGTAGGCTGAAGGTCGAATGCTGTGGGTAAGAGCAGTTACCAGTCACTAGTCACTAATCACTAGTCACATATTTCTTCCGGAGATTCAAATGACGAGCGCCACCATACCTGCAGACGTAAAGCAGGAAGTAAAAGAGAGATACGGCCGCGTAGCCAAGGCAATCGCCGAGGGCACCACCACCGACGACGCCGGCTGCTGCTCGAGCGCGTGCTGCGGCTCCAGCACGGAGTCGTACGACCCCATCACCTCCAACCTGTACGACGAAGGCGAGAAGGCCGGCGTGCCCGCCGAGGCGCTGCTCGCGTCGCTCGGCTGCGGCAATCCGACCGCGCTCGCCCAGCTCAATGAAGGCGAGACCGTGCTCGATCTCGGCTCGGGCGGCGGGATCGACGTGCTGCTGTCGGCCAGGCGCGTCGGCCCGACGGGCAAGGTGTACGGGCTGGACATGACCGATGGGATGCTCGCGCTCGCCAACGAGAACAAGCGCCGCGCGGGCGCGACCAACGTCGAGTTCCTCAAGGGCGAGATCGAGAGCATCCCTCTGCCGGATGCGTCGGTGGACGTGATCATCTCGAACTGCGTGATCAACCTGTCGGCCGACAAGGCGCGCGTGCTGCGCGAAGCCTTCCGGGTACTCAAGCCGGGCGGGCGGTTCGCCGTGTCCGACGTCGTCGTGCGCGGCCCGGTGCCAGCGGAAGTCAGGCGGAGCATGGAGCTGTGGATCGGCTGCGTGGCGGGCGCGCTCGAGGAGAGCGAGTATACCTCGCTGCTCGGCGCCGCGGGCTTCGAGCAGATCGACATCGAGCCGACGCGGATCTACAAGGCGGAAGACGCGGCCGCGTTGCTCGCGAACGCCGTGCAGGACGTCGCCGTGGTCGCGCGCGAGATCGACGGCAAGTTTCTCAGTGCGTTCGTGCGCGCGACGAAGCCGCTGGCGAGCTGACACGATAACGCGGATCGATCGACGTCACGCTACGCGCTGATCTCCGACATCCACGCCAATCTTCCGGCGCTGGAGGCCGTGCTCCGCCACATGGACGGAGCACGGCCTTTTGACGCCGTTTACCATCTGGGCGACCTGGTCGGTTACGCGCCGTGGCCGAACGAGACCGTCGCGCTGCTGCGCGAGCGCGGAATCCAGGGAGTGGCCGGCAACTACGACTCGACCGTCACCACCGACTACAAGCACTGCGGCTGCAGGTACGAGAACGCGGAGCAGGAGCGACAGTCGCACGTCTCGTTCGAGTGGACCAAGGCCAACAGCTCGCCGGAGACGAAACGGCTGCTCGGCGAGCTGCCGTTCCGGCTCGACGTTCGGCCTTCGGGCGGGCACTCGAGCGGCGCGACGCTGGCGCTCGTGCACGGCACGCCGGTGCTCAACACCGTGTACTGGACGGAAGACCGCCCCGACGATTTCTGCCGGAAGATGGCGGTGCTGGCGGGCCTCAAGGCCGGCGACGTGCTGGCTTTCGGTCACACGCACAAGCCGTGGCACCGCGAGGTGGACGGCGTGCACTTCGTGAATGCCGGGAGTGTCGGCCGGCCCAAGGATGGGGACCCGCGGGCGTGCTACGTCACGGTGGACCTCGCGGGACCGGCTCCCGTGGTGGATTTTGTCCGGGTCGCGTACGACATTGAGCGCGCCGCACGGGCGATCGCGGAAGCGGGGTTGCCCGAGGCTTTCGCCGCGCTGCTGAGGAGTGGTTGATCACGTCGTAACCGAGAGGTCGCACTGTCACCGGCTGGCGCACATGTAACGCGCGGTATAAGGTCTGCCCAGGCCGGGGTGCTGATCAACGCGCTCCTGGCGGTCACGAAGCTCGTCGCGGGCGTCGTCGGCAACACGTACGCGCTGATCGCCGACGCCGTCGAATCCACGGCCGACATTTTTTCTTCGCTCGTCGTGTGGGGCGGGCTGCACGTCTCCGGCCGCGAGCCGGACGACGATTATCCGTTCGGTTACGGCAAGGCCGAGGCGCTCGCGGCGGCCGTGGTCTCGCTCATGCTGCTCGGCGCCGCCATCGGCATCGCGTACCAGGCCGTGAGGGAGATCCGGACGCCGAACAACACGCCCGCGCCGTGGACGCTGGCCGTGCTCGTTGGGGTGATTGTGACGAAGCTCGTGCTCGCGCTGCGCGTCCGCGCGGTGGGAGTGGACATCGGCAGCAGGGCGGTGGAGGCCGACGCCTCGCACCATCTGAGCGACACGATCACATCGGCGGCCGCCTTCATCGGAATCACGATCGCCGTGTGGGGCGGTGAAGGCTGGGAGTCGGCCGACGACTGGGCCGCGCTGCTCGCGACGGGCATCATTGCGTACAACGGCGTGGTCATGTTACGGTCGGCGATGCGCGATCTGATGGACAAGATGCCCGGCACGGAGATCGTGGACCCGGTTCGCCGCGCGGCGGAGAGCGTGGATGGCGTGCTTGCCACGGAGAAGCTTGCGGTGCGCAGAACGGGAATGACCTACCGCGTCACGCTGCACGTCCAGACCGAGCCTTCGCTGCCGATTCGGGATGCGCACATCGTCGGCGGGATGGTAAAGAGCGCGATCCGCGCCGCTGTCCCGCGCGTGGAGTCGGTCCTCGTCCATCTCGAGCCGTACGAGTAATTCGTATTGGTGTTGCTTCTCGCTGCTAGCAGCCAGCTACCTACACCGTCCCTCGCCCCAGTCCCTGAACGTCTCGCCGGGCACGGGCACGAACTCCCACTGATACGCGCCGTCGCCGAGCGAAAGCTTGATCACGCCTGTCGCGCTTGTGAGCACCTGGCTGTTGGGCCGCCGCTCGCGCGGTTCGTACGGCTTGAACCCGCCCGTCCCGACCACGAACTGGCGCACCCCGCGCTCTTCGTCCACCGTCCCGTCCGCGGTCATCGGCGCGAACCGCTCGTAGATGTGATCGTGGCCGGCGATCGCGAGCTCGACGCCGGCGTCGGATAGAATCCGCCAGATCGCCGACATGCGCGACGCCGAGCCGTGCGGGCCGGAGCTGAACCGTGGGTGATGGGCGATGGCGACCTCGCAGCCGCGGTCGCGCCCGGCCAACTGTGAGCGCAGCCAGCGCGCCTGCTCCGACTCGGCGCTCACCGAGATGTTCGTGTTGAGCATCAGGATCAGCCAATCACCCAGCGTGAAGCTGTAGTAGCCCCATCCGTGCGGCCCGGCGCGGCTGCCGAAGTACTGGTAATACGCCGCGCCTGAGTTGATCCGGTAGTCGTGATTGCCCGGCGTCGGGTACGTGCGCGCCAGGTGTCGTCCCCAAGAGGGCCCATAGCAACGCCGGTATCGCTCCAGGGTTCCGTCGGGATAGACGTTGTCGCCGGCAGTGAAAACCGTCCCGGGGATGCCGTCGAGCAAAGCCGCGGTCGCTTCGTCGCCCTGGGCGGCACAGGAGGCGATGTCGCCGGCGCCCACTAGCACCTCGGCGCCGATCAACGGATTGAGCGGAGTGAGCGGGGGAGTCGGATTGTTGCCCTCGGCTACGGTGCGGCTGCGGCGCTCGTTGCAGCCGCCGAGCAGCACGATGGCGCCGCAGCAGGCGAACGTAACGCGCCGCCACCCGCCGGCGGAAACGACTAACTTTGACATTGTCCAACCTCAACCCATCGAGCCATGATGATCAGCGAAGAAACAGCGGACGCGCTAAATGCACAGGTGGGGCACGAGTTCGGCGCGTCTCTGCAGTACGTAGCCGTCTCCTGCTACTTCAATCAGGAGGGGTTGCCTGAGCTGGCGCACCATTTTCAGCTCCAGGCCGACGAAGAGCGCGCGCACGCGATGAAGATCGTCCAGTATATCGTGGACGCCGACGCGACGCTGAAGATCCCGTCCATCCCCGCGCCGAGGGCCGGCTTCAAGTCGGCGGAGGAGGCGGTGCAGCTCTCGCTGGACTGGGAGCTGAAGGTCACGAAGCAGATCAACGACCTGATGGATCTCGCTATCAAGCAGAACGAGCACCTGACCAAGAACTTCCTGGAGTGGTTCGTCAACGAGCAGCTCGAGGAAGTGTCCAGCATGGACACGCTGCTGCGGATGATCCGCCGCGCGGGCGAGCAGGGGCTGATGTTCGTCGAGAGCTACTTGGCGCGGAAGCTTCACGGCGGGGCGGTGGAAGCCGGAGCCTGACGCTGGCCTCGCGCCGGAACGCCGGCCACCCGCCCGCATGACGATACTCGCGGCCGTACTCGCGCTCGTAGTTGGAATTTCCCTGGGACTGCTCGGCGCCGGAGGCTCGGTGCTGACGGTCCCGATCTTCGTGTACGTGCTCGGTGTCGAGGCGAAGTCGGCGATCGCGATGAGCCTCGGCGTGGTGGGCGCGACCGCGATCGTGGCGGCGCTCTCCCACCTGCGCGGCAGAAATGTGTCGTTCCGCGTGGCGGCGATCTTCGGCCCCGCCGCGATGATCGGTGCGTACTTGGGAGCCCGGCTTGCGCTGTACGTGTCCGGCCGGGCACAACTCATCGGGTTCGGCGTGGTGCTGCTGATCTCGGCCGCGCTCATGATCCGGAATGCGCGGCGCGGCGCGGTCGAGAGCCCGACGGCCGGCGTTCCGCGCGTGGACGCGCGCGCGGTGCTCTTGCTGGCGCTGCAGGGGTTGGGTGTGGGCGTGCTGACCGCGATCATCGGCGTAGGAGGGGGGTTCGTCATCGTCCCCGCGCTGGTGCTGATCGCGGGTCTGCCGATGCGGGTCGCCGTGGGAACCTCGCTCGTGATCATCTCGCTGAACGCGCTGAGCGGGTTCGCCGGGTATCTGGGTAACGTGGAGATCGACTGGCCGCTGGTCGGCACTTTCACGGCGCTAGCCGCGGCCGGGACCGTCGCCGGTTCGTTCTGGTCGCGCCGCGTTCCGCAGGCGAAGCTCAAGCAGATGTTCGCGTACCTCCTGATCGTCGTCGCGCTGTACGTGCTGTACCGCACCCTGTTCGTCGATCCCGTGAGCGGCTCCGTCTGACCTGACTCGACTTTTCCGCCCGATGCCCCAGAATATCCAGCTGCTCCAGATCACGCTGCAAGCTCTGTCTTCTCTCGCGATAGCGGGCGGTCTCATCTATGCCGCAGTGCAGTTCCGCAGCACACGCAAGGCGCAGCTCGTGACCAATTTTTCCAAGCTCGTCGAGCTGCAGTACAATCTGCGTTACCTGCGGGTGCAGGATCCATCGATCGCGTCGGTGCACGCGCACGACGTCGCGCACCTGCGTTCGGACCGTGAGATCCGTGAGTACTTTCTCAATCTGATGCAGCTATCCGTGTTCGAGATCGCCTGGTACGCGCACCATCAGAAGCAGCTTTCCGACGAGTACTTCGATTCGTGGGTGAGGCGCATGGGGCAGCTTGCCCGGGAGGAGTCGTTCCGCAAGATGGTCCGGAGCCCGTCGTCGAAGATCATGCACGACGATTTCGAGGCCTACATCACGAAGCTGGTAGACTCGGTGGACGGATAGCGGCGGATTGAGCGGCGGCAGTCGCGGGTGTATCTTTATGGTCTGTCCGCGCAAGCGGCGGACGGGACGTGGCGCAGCCCGGTAGCGCACCTGAATGGGGTTCAGGGGGCCGCGGGTTCAAATCCCGCCGTCCCGATCAAGGAAGTTGTTGTTGTGCTGGAATACGATAGAAGGCCCTCGGCGAATTACCGCCGAGGGCTTTTTGCCCAGCATCCCGCTAGTCCATGTTCAAATCCCGCCGTCCCGATTCCCACCAACTGAAAGCACCGATCACCTCGACAGGGCCCATCGACATATCGGGCGGGAGAGGGCTGCTGCACATCGAGGACTGGGGTGGGAGGGGACAAGACTCCACGCGTCGTGGGCCGGTTTCTGTGTCCCTTGGGGTCGGGGGTTCGATTTCCCCTGGCTCCCCTCCACTAACCCTCCGCCTGATCGGCGCTTACGTGATCGGAATCACTCGCGAGCTTGGTGTTGAGTTGGCCGAAGGGCTACCCGGTCACTATGTCGAACGCTACCGTATTCCGGGCCGGCAAAATTGGTCGATCTCCTTGCGCTCGACAGCTTGAAAGCGGTAATCAGGACGTAGTACTTCCTATATAGGAGCGCAACCTAATGTCTATAAGCTCGGTGAGAAGTACGCTGCTGGCGACCGCATTTGCTTGTCTCCTGTCCGGCTGCGCGACGCCACGCTCCGCGGTAACACCGCGCAGCGGGGACTGGGTGCCGCGAGCGACTACCGAGACCGTCACCTTTGAGGTCGACGAAGGGACGCGGCTTGCGTTTGATCTTTCTCCCGACGGGAAATGGATCGTCTTCGACCTGCTCGGACAGCTGTGGAGAATTCCAAGCCATGGTGGCGCAGCTCAGCAGCTCACCGACGCGGTGCGGGATGTAGCCGAAGATCTGGACCCGGTCATCTCTCCCGACGGCAGCCAGATCGTCTTCCAGTCGGATAGAGGTGGAGCTCGGACACTCTACGTGATGCCGGTGCAGGGCGGAGCCGTGCGAAAGCTCGCGTCGCGCAATGCGCGCTACTTCGCCTATCTCGGCGCAGCATGGGCGCCCGACGGACGTAGCGTGGCGTATGCGATCGGAGACACCCTCGCATTTGTCGACGTGGTGACGGGCGCGGAGCGGATAATTCACTTCGATTCCCTCCCCCCGCGCGTCCAACGGGCGCCGTGGGGCGCACGCAACAGCGCTCCCGCATTTAGCCATGACGGGTCGCGTCTCGCGTTCGTTAACGAAGGGGGCGACGCAAAAGTATGGATGGGGGCAGTCAGCGGCGGGATAGCGCGCGCGATCACGGCGAAGCCGGCCATCGCTCCCGTGTTTTCGCCAGACGACCGGAAGCTCGCATTCCTCGGGCGCGACTCGCTGAACCGTTGGCAGGTATTCGTTCAGGACACGGGCACCACCGACGCACGACAGCTGACGAGCCACGAGGAAGTGTCTCCCTTCCGCATTCGCTGGTCGCGCGACGGAGTCAGTCTGCTCTACTCTGCTGATGGTGGCTTCTGGCGCGTACCGGCGGCGGGTGGAGCACTGGCTCCAATTCCGTTCACCGCGGAGGTGCGATTCCCCCACACGCGTGCGCAGCTCCGGACCGTCACGTTTCCGGAACCCGGTTCGCGCCGCACCGCGATTGGTTTTGGCGCGATTTCCCTGGCACCTGACGGGCGAAAATTCGCGATGATCGCGCTCGACACCCTCTGGATCGTTCCGCTCGGCGGAAAGCCCCGCGCGCTTGTGCCGCACCCAACGGGGCCGATGGGATGGCGCGCGGCTCTCACATGGTCGCCGGACGGCCGGGAAGTGGCGTGGCTGAAATCAGACCGTCCGGACGCGGCAAATCTATTCGCCGCGAACGTCGAGACGGGCTCAGTGCGGAGAATCACGAACATCGATTTGCAGCCTTCACTGGCGCAGTGGTCGCCCGACGGTAAGTGGATCGCGTCGGTGGTACGCGGCAAGCTGCGGCTTTTCCGCGCGAACGCCCAGACAGACAGCATCTCCGGCGCGCGCGACTTGGGGGATGTCTCGCTGGGTTGGGGAACGCTCGCCTGGGCGCCGGCATCGGATGCGATCGTCGTGGGCGACCTGCCCCTGCGCGAAGATGAGCGTTTGCCGATGCGCGCAACGTGGATCCCACTGGAGGGAAACCGCCAGCAGATCGCGCGATTTCCGCGCGCTCCGGCGGAGCTGTTTCTCAGCGCAGACGGACATGCAACGTATGTGGAGAACAATCAACTCTGGCGGGTGCGCTGGCGCGGAGCAGAAGGGATGGACGGCGCACCGGTTCTTGTTTCGGACGCGGCCGCGATTGAGCCGAGCTATTCGAACAATGGCAGCATTCTATATCTTGGCCGAACGGGCCTGGAGCTGCTGACACCGGATAAACGGACCCGCACAATTCCGTGGCCGCTAGCATACACCGTACGCAGCATGCCGTCGGCGCTGCTTATCACCAGTGCGACAGTGATCGACGGTCGCGGTGCACCGCCGGCAGCGCGCGATATTTTAATCGAGAACGGCCGTATTACCACCATTGCCGCGGCAGGCACCCTGAGGCGCGGCTCCGATACGCCGGTGATAGACGCGCGGGGCAAGTTCATAATCCCCGGTCTGGTGGACCTGCACGCCCACATCTGGGACGACCGGATGCTGCAGGCATGGCTGCACAATGGCGTGACGACCGTGCGGGATATTTCATCCCAGCGCGTCCATACGCCTGACCTGAGAAACCGCATCGAGGCTGGCGTGTTGGAGGGACCGCGAATCGTTTATGCCGCCGGTCTGTTTCACGGGGGTCCCGGTTTCTCTACCCTCTCGGATCAGATGGTGTCGGACAGCGCGGCAATCGCGCGTGGCATGTCAATCATGGCCGCGATGGGGTCTCGATACATCAAGGAGCGGGGCTTCTCGCACTGGCACGGAGCCGTGAATGTGGTGCGCGAGGCGCACCGGTACGGTCTCCCGGTAAGCGGACACTGTACACACATCCTGCCCGTCGCCGCGGCGGGCCAGGACGGCCGCGAGCATCTCTCAGGCTGCTTCCGCGATTGGGGTCTGGTGCGTCGTGATCTAACGCATCTGACCGCTGCGACAAAGCAATGGGTGGTCGCGACCACCTCCATTGTGACGCTGACACAGCTTAAAGCCCTGGACGACCCGGCATTGCGCGACGCGCCGGATGTGGCGCCATTTCTCGCCGCGCGCTATCGCAACTTTTTTAGCGCCGACTCCGCGGCGCAGCGTCAGCGTCCGGGACTCATGAGGACCCTCGACCGGAACGGCCAGCGCTTGCTCGCGTTCCAGAAGGCTGGCGTAATGCTCGCGGGCGGATCAGACAACAATTTCCCGCTGAACATGCAGCACGAGCTCGAAGCGATGGTGCGCGGTGGGATGAGCCCGATGGAAGCTATCGTTGCCGGGACTGCGTCCGCCGCGCGCGTGCTTAACGCGCCTGACATCGGAACCCTTGAGCCGGGGAAACTGGCCGACCTGCTAGTACTCGACGCTGATCCCCTCGCCAACATTGTAAACTTGCGGCGAATCTCAAAGATTATTCAAGGTGGCAGGATCATCGACCGCGAAAGCCTGCGCAATCCGCAGAGTCACTAGCACTGCCGCGGAGAATACAGGTCGTCTCGTGGTGAACCCCGCGGACGTCCAATACTGAACGACGGCTTGCTAAGGTTTTGCTAAGGTTGAACCGGACAAAACCAGACATGGGGGACTCGCGATCCGGACATGATCGGACATTTTCCCTATGAATCAGGACGCCATGTCTGATGTTTGAATAGTCTGTCCCGAAATGGGGTTCAGGGGGCCGCGGGTTCAAATCCCGCCGTCCCGACTATCGCAAACGAAAGCCCTGCAACGTGTACACGTTTGTAGGGCTTTTCGTATCCCTAGCTACGAATCGGAGAGTCACCGTGGAGTCACCGTGCGCAGTGGCCGCGACCTACGGCGTGGGCGCCGTCATCGAAGCGGAGCGCGTCAGCACGAGGTTCTCGATGAAGAACTCCATCATGCGATCAGTGTTTAGTCGACCGTGACCAAGATCCGGGCCCACCTGCACCTCGAAGCTCTTGCCTGCGCGTTGAAGTGCGTGGATCAGCTGCATCGCGTTGTTGGGATGCACGTTGTTGTCGGCAGTTCCGTAGTAGATCATCAGGCGGCCCCTCAGCTTGTCCGCGTACGTGATGGCGGAGCCTGCGTCATAGCCGGACGGATTGCCTTCGGGCGTCCACATGTATCGCTCGGTGTAGATCGTGTCATAATGCCGCCAGTCGGTGACGGGTGACGAAGCGACAGCGGCGGCGAACAGATCGGGATAGCGCAGAATGGCCATCGCCGATACATAGCCCCCGTAGGAAATACCCCCGATTCCGATCTTCCCACAGTCCACGTACGTCCGTCCGCAGAGCGACCGAACGCCCGCAGCGATATCGTCTACCTCCGTAACGCCAAGCTTTCCGTAGATCGCATCGAGGAACCGCTTGCCGCGACCGCCCGCGCTTCGAGCATCCAGCCTCAGCAAAAGAAACCCGTATCCGACGACCGGGCTCGGTAGCACGAAATCCTCCCACACACCGTTCGACGCTGGACCTCCGTACACGAATACGAGTAGGGGATAGCGACCGTTCGCGTCGAAGTTTGGCGGCTTCGCCAGTAGCCCGTGCAACAGCGTCACACTGTCCGCCGCTCGGAAGGTGAACAACTCCAGCGGCTGCAGGCTCAGCTTGTCGAGCGCTGTCCGGTCGCTCGACCCGAGCTCCGCCACCACCTTGCCCCCCGCATCGAGCAGCCGGGTCTTCGGGGTGATGGCATGGGTCTGGGACACGACCACGAAACGCCGAGCATTCGGCGAGGCGAGGACGGTATGATCGAGCGTTGGCTCCGTGAGGCGCTTGTCACCCTTCCCGTTCAGGCCGACTCGGTGCAGCTGCATCTTCATGTGATTGTCGCCGCTCCGCGCCTGATAAAACAACGTTCCGCTCCCTTCGTCGACGCCCATGATTCCACCGACCTCGAACGCATGGGCGGTGAGAGGCGCGAGGAGCTTGCCGGTGAGGTCGTACAGATAGTAGTTGCGAAACCCCGTACGCTCGGAGGCCCAGATGAAGCGCTTCCCGTCCGCGAGGTATCGCATCTCCGGGGAGTTCTCCACCCAGGCGGTAGGCCACTCCTCGCGCACGACTGAACGGCACCTGCCCGTGGCCGGCGCGCACGCGGCGAGCTCCATGACGTTCTGTCGCCGATTGGTGCGATTGAACGTCAGCTCCCTGGAATCGGACGTCCACGCAACATGGTACGCGTAGTGTCCGAGCGCGTCGGGCTCGAAGGGCCTGCCGTCGCGGATGTCGAGCTTCACCGATTGCCGGGTGGCCAGATCGTAGACATAGAGATCCACAACGGGATTGGGACGTCCCGCCTTGGGATATGCCTCGACGTCCGTAGTGCTGTAGAGCTTCGTTTGATCGAGTTGCAACGGGTAATCAGATACGGACGACTCGTCGAACCCATAGTAGGCGAGCTTGCTGCCATCGGGCGACCACCACATGGACGTGAACTGGTCCAGCTCTTCCTCATACACCCAGGGCGCTCTGCCGTACCTGGTGCGCGCCTTCTCACTCCCGGCGGTCGTGATGGCAATGGCGTTGCTGCTGTCGGCATTCGACAACCAGAGGTTGCGATCCTTGTAAAACGCGCGCTTGCTCCCGTCGGGCGAGATGGCGTACGAGAACTGTCGATTGTAATCCGGTCCGGCAGGAGGCGGCGTCTGGAGAGGCGAGGGTGGGGGGACTTCCGTCGCTTTGAACGTGCGGACATCGTAGCGCATGCGCTTGGCGCCGATGGAGTATTCGAAGGTGGTGGAATCGATCCACGTCGCCTCAAGCGCACCCGCCCTGAGGCCGGGATTGGCGGCGCCCAACGCCGCGAGGTAGTCCCGATATGACTGATATCCCGGATAGGTCTTGAGCCGGTCCTGGGCGGCGGACGACGCGAGCGGCAACGCGAGTAGAGCGAGCGCGACGGACCACGCGCGGGAGTTCCATTGGATCATCGACCGTACTCCGGGGGGGGATTCAAACGCGAATATGATCCCGGGCTCATGTGTGCTCCGAAGGTGGGATGGTCATGTCGGGGAGAGAGAGCCGAGAGTGCGGGCCTACGAGGCAATTAACGCTGTACGTTGGCGTTTTTCGTAATGGCGGGGACGCAGCCCCATGATCTGACTCTCGTACTTGATGCTCCGTTGCATTCTGCGTCTCCCGGATGGACCGCGCAACTATACGCCGTACTGCGTGGGCCGCAACAAACGTCTGGTCGCTCCGATGTCACCCGTTTCTTTAAGAAACCGCAGACGAAGGTCTTGCTAAGGTTTTGCTAAGGTTGAACCGGACAAAATCCGGACATTGGGGCTCGCGATCCGGACATGATTCGGACATTTCCCCTATGAATCAGGACGCCATGTCTGTTGTTTGAACAGTCTGTTCCGAAATAGGGTTCAGGGGTCCGGGGTTCAAATCCCGCCGTCCCGATTGGATACAAACAAAAGCCCGATAGCCCGCTATGGCGTCGGGCTTTTGCGTTCTCAACGACGTTATCGATGCCGTCGCTCGATCGGCAAAAGGTTACCGAATCGCGATCGTCCGCCAACCAGTTGCCGGTCTCCACTCAAGCATCGTCCGTGGGCCATCGTGGTCGGGACATTGCTCCCGTGTCGCGGATACCCTGCCCGTAGTAAATCCAATAACGGTGACGCGTGCACGTGGGTCCGCGCGCTTCTATCGCCGTATCAGCGAATCCAGCGCTGGCCGGGCGAAGTAACGGCCACGCGTGCCGACGGCATGGATACGTTCCAGATTGCCGATATCCACCAACGGGTTGGCGTCCACCACGACGAAGTCGGCCGGCATCCCGGCCCGTATGACGCCGAGCGAATCTCCAACGCCGACGTGTCTCGCCGCGTTCACCGTCGCGGCTCGCAGAGCTTCCAACGGAGTCAAGCCCGCCCGCACGAGCGACCTAAGCTCTCGGTGGAGAGATTTCCCGAACGGCATGAGCGCCGTGTCCCCGCGGATCTCTACCGGCGAGTCGCTGCCCGCGATCAGCGGTCGCAGCGCGCCCGCGACGCGCGCCAGCAGCGCTTTCGGATCCTGCACGAAGGCGTACACCCAGCGGCACCACGCGCCGTCCATGCCCGCCGGCAGCAGCTCGACCAACCCGGCATCGTCCAGGTCCATCTCCACGGTCTCAACGTGGCCGATGCCGCGCTGCTCGATCTCGGCCTCGAGATGGCTCAGAAAACGGCGCGAGCGATCCACGCCGACGACGCGGCCGGTGGGTCCGACGATCTCAGCGAGGTCGAGCGTCGCGTATCCCGGCCCGCAGCCGACGTCGAGCAGCGTTTGACCAACGGTGAAGCCGGCGCGCTGCCATGCGTCGGTCACTCTCGGTCGCCACACGCGATGCTGCAGGCCGAGCCGCTCGATCTCGTCGTCGTGCGTGCCGAGGACGTAATCCTTTTCGGTCGTCATTGCTGGAGGATAGCCCTTGCCCGGAGCTTCGGCTATCCGAATCCGGCTTTCAAAATGCCACGGGTCGCAATCGTTCGATGCCACTCGCACCTGTAGTTCCGCACAAGCTGAGGCCAACGTATTCCTCAGACCTGTCGCTGGATGCCAACGGTATTGCGAGTCGGCGCGTATCGCTTCTATTTCTGGAATGAGTTCTTCACGCATTGAACCTGTGCAGGCTCGCGCTCAGAAAGTGACAGTCACCGAAGACGCGATCGTCGTGGAGCTATCGGATGGTCGAGCCATCTCCGCGCCCCTCGCGTGGTACCCACGCCTCTTCCATGCAACACCGGCAGAGAGAAGCAAATGGCGGCCGATCGGTGACGGGGCAGGGATTCACTGGCCTGATCTCGACGAGGATATCCAAGTCGACGCCCTCGTTGCCGGCTTGCCATCAGGGGAAAGCCAGCCATCGCTGCAGCGCTGGCTGGAGTCGCGGAACAAGCAACTCTAGCGTTTCTGGCGCGGGACGACGGTCCTCAGAGATCCATCACCATACGGACATCGGGGTCGATCTCTGCGCCCGCTCCCCCACGCGTGAGCCAGGACACGCCGAAGAACACGAGGAACGACAGCACCAGCGCGAGCCCCGACACGCTCACGCCGGCCGGGAACGAATACGCCTTGAAGTAGGCCAGCGTCTCGAAGACGAGCGTGATCGTGAGCCCCGTTCCAATGGACGCGATCGCACCCTCGCGCGTCGCGCCAGGCCAGTTGAGTCCGATCGCAAGCGACGGCACGAGCGTGGACGCGAACAGCCCCCAGCCAAAAATCCCGAGAAACGCGACGAGCGTTCCCGAGAGTTGCGCGAGTAGCGCGGCGAGCAGCGAGATCACTACCGTGGATATGCGCCCCCACAGCAGCTCGTTCTTTACCGTGCGCCCGAGCGCTTTCGGCAGGTCGTGCGTGACCGCGGCGGCGCCGATGCTCATGAACGAGTTGACGGTGCTCATGATCGCGGCGGCCACGCCCGAGAACACGAGCGCGGCGAGCAGCACCGGCGTGAACCGGATCAGAAACAGCGGAGTAGCGTCGTCCGCTCTCGCCAGCGGCGGAATCTGGCCCTGGACGACCAGCGACTTCATCGCGACGCCGACCGCGAAATACAACAGCAGCGTCATGATCAGCGCCGCGGACATCAGCAGCGGATACCATTTGAGCTGCCGCGCGTCGCGCAGCATGTAGAACTTGTGCACGACGTGCGGCTGCGCGAGCGAGCCGAGCCCGAACACGAAAAAGAGCGACAGCGCCGCTACCGGAGTGAGCTTGCCCCACGGTCCGAAAAACTCCGGATCCGCCGCGGTCACGGTGCGGGCGATCCCCGCGAGCCCGTCGCCCGCGCCGCCAGCCTTGAGCGCGAAGAGAAACACGAGCACCGACGCGAGCGCCATCAACGTTCCCTGGAAGACGTCGGTGTACACGCCTGCGAGAATCCCGCCTGCAACCGAATACGCCAGCGTGATGGCCATGCCGAGCCAGATGCCGGTCGTGAGGCCGACGCCGAACACCGCGTCGATCACGAGCCCCAGCGCGAGGATGTTGGTCGCCATGTAGCCGATGACGGCGATAATGATCGCAACGCCCGCCATCCCCTGCGCCGACGGCGAGCGGTAGCGCGCGCCGATGGCATCGGGGATGGTGATCAATCCGCGAACCTCGCCAAGCATCCGCAGCCGCTTCGCCAGCACCCACGCGCCCATGGACGTCGTGATGGACGCGGACAGCACCAGGTACAGCGCGCCTACGCCCGACCCGTACACGAATCCCGGCCCGCCGATGAACGCGAACCCCGACACGGTCGCGGCCATAGCGGCGAGCGCGAGTGGGACGGGCCCGATCCGCCGCCCCGCGATGAAGAAGTCTTTCGCCGTGCGCGTGCGGCGGGCAGACCAAACGCCGATTGCGGCCACCACGCCGAAGTACACGATCGCGACCGCGACGATCACCGGCTGCTTCACGTCCGGCAGAGCAGCGGTCTGCAGCAGCGCCAGCAGTCTCACTTCTCCGCCTCGGCGCGGCTCGCCGCTTCGCGCACGCGCTCGATGTCATCGTCGGTGAGCGTAAGCTCGTCGAACGTGAGCGCGTATGTGATCGGGAGAATGAACACGGGTAGCACGCCGATCCCGTACAGCACGATCGCGGCGCGTCGGGGAAGCCCGAGTAGCAGCGGCTCCGCCGCGCCGGGCAACAGCAGCGCCGCGGCGAATGCCCCGAGCAGTATCAGCAGCACGGCGGCGAACGGAGCCAGCACGCGATGGAGCCCGCCGAGCGGCCGGCCCGTCCGGGCCGCGCCCAGGACAATCGTCGCGATCATGGAGCACGAAGTCGCTACCGCCAGGACCCAGGCGGTCCAGACCGGAACCCGCCCTGCGGCGATGGCCGTGGCGAACGCCGCTCCGATCGCCGCGATCGAGAGGACGAGCACGACGAGGGCGGCCTTTTTCATCGGCCGGAAGCTTCAGCAATCATTGGATCGGGTTGGGTGAGCCGGCGCCTCCGCGGCGACGGCGCGACGCCGCTTCAGCGATCCAGCACGCCGCGGATGGTGCTAACAAGCTCTTCGCGCGCGAACGGCTTCGCCAGCAGCACGGGCGTGTCGTCCTCGGGAAACCCTTCGCTCACCTTCTCCGCGTACCCGGACATGTAGACGACGGCGAGGCCGGGGCGGTGTTCCGACAGCACGTCACTGAATTCAGGGCCGCTCATCTCCGGCAGGATGAGATCTACCAGGGCGACGTCGATCTGGCCTTCGTCGGCACGGGCCAACGCCAGAGCGTCGCTCGGAGTTCCCGCCGCGAGCACCACGGAGCCCGCGCCCTCGAGAAAGCGGACTATGGCCGTGAGTAGCGGCGCGTTGTCTTCCACGACCAGCACGCGGACGCCGTCGAGCGGGCGGGACGATCCGCCGTCTTCTTTCAAGGTCATTCCCTAATTAGGAGAATTCAACGCAGCACAACAAGCGGTAGGGTGACTTACGCCGCATTACGCATACCCCGCCCAAGCAACTCTGGCCCACATTTCGCCTATGGAACGGGCCTGCGCACATCCCCTTCATTTGCCCGCTCCATCGTAGTACTGGCCGTCGCGACGCTCCTGGGTGTCTCAGCCTGTTCCCGCGGCGACGCGGCCGGCGACGCCGAGGCCGAGACCGCCAAAGCCTGGGCCCCGGAGCAGCTCACATCCGTCAACGAAGTGCCCGCCACGGCGATCGTGGCGGCGATGGAGACCAAGCTCGCCGAGGCCGCGCCTCGCACCATCGACCGCGAGCAGTGGTCGCATGCGAAGGCGCTGTACAAAGCCTACGGCACCAAGCCGCTCTGGCTGACGCCGAAAGGGCTGCACGACGCGCGCACGCGCGCGCTGACCGACGCGATTCTGGCCGTCCACTCCGACGCCATGCGGATAGACGATTATCCGATCGGGCGGCTCGCCACAGCGCTCGCGGGAGTGAAGGGCAACCGGAACCCGACGGCCGAGCAGCTCGCCGAAGCCGACGTGATGCTCACGGCGTCGTACGCCGCCCTCGGAGAGGACCTGCTCACCGGACAGATCAACCCGAAGACGGTCTCGCAGAGCTGGTTCGTGGATCCGCGGGAAGAGAACGTGGACAGCGCGCTCGCGCGCGGTCTGCGAATCGACGCGCTCGACCGGTCGCTCGCGACGATGCGGCCGCAGGACACGGACTACCAGGGACTGCGCGTCGAGCTCGACAGGTACCGCAAGCTCGTGCTGGCCGGCGGATGGCCGCGCGTGCCGCTCACCGAATCGGTGAAGCCCGGGGAGCGGATCAGCCCCGCCGTCGCGACCGCGCTGCGCGCGCGGCTCACGGTCCAGGGATTCCAGATTGCCGCGGCTGCTCCCGGCGACACTGGCAGTCGCCCCGTAGCGGCGCCTGCCGCGACCTACGATCGCGCGCTCGCGGGCGCTGTGGCGCAGTTCCAGGCCCGGAGCACGATCGTCGTGGATAGCGTGCTCGGCGGCGAGACCCTCGAAGCGCTCAACAAGCCGGCGCAGTTCCGGCTGGCGCAGATCGCGGCCAACATGGAGCGGTACCGCTGGCTGCCGCGCTCATTGGGCTCGCGCTACATCTTCGTCAACGTTCCCGCGTTCCGCCTCGAGGCGTGGGACGCCGGAAAGATTGCGCTCGAGATGAAGGTGATCGTCGGGCAGGAGTATGAGGACCGCGCCACGCCGGTCTTCTCCGACTCGATGGAGTACGTGGTATTCCGGCCGTACTGGCTGGTCCCGCCCAACATCGCGGAGAAGGAGATCTTCCCGAAGGGATCCGCCTACCTCGCGGCCAACAACATGGAAGTGTACACGGCGGGCGGTCAGACGCGCGTTCGCCAGCGCCCGGGCGACGACAACGCGCTCGGACAGATCAAGTTCATGTTCCCGAACGACTTCGCCATCTACCTGCACGACACGCCCAACCGCGAGCTATTCAAGGAAGACGTGCGCGCGTTCAGTCACGGCTGCATCCGGGTCGAGCGGCCTGACCGCCTGGCCAACTTCGTCCTCGGCTGGGAGCAGGGCAGGATAGACGAGGCGATGAACCGCGGACCGGACGATCGCACGGTGAAGCTGCCGAGCAAGATTCCGGTCTACATCGCGTACCTCACGACTTACATGCGCGGCGGGCAGCTCTACTTCGGCAACGACCTGTACGCGCGCGACGACCGGTTGATGGAAGTGGTCGCTCCGGCGGCAATGCCTACGCAGCAGGCGGTGCAGGCGGTGCAGGCGCTGCGAAGAATTGCGGAGCGCTGATCACAAATTTTCAAGTCGCTCCAGTCGTGCGAATCGGAGCAGAGCGGCGCGGTCTATGCAAATGAGATCAGCAGTAATTCTCATTCACAAGACACGGAGGCTATCGTGACGGACCGCACAAACCTTTCAGACGACGCGCGCGACAAGAACCCCGGCATCGGTGAGCAGGCCGGTGAAGGCGTAGGCGGGATCGGCGGAGCGTTGGCCGGAGCAGGCATCGGCTCGGTCGCTGGCCCGATCGGAACGATCATTGGCGGCGTGGCCGGCGCACTCGGCGGATGGTGGGCTGGCGAGAAGGTAGGACGCGCGGCCGAAGACTTCGGCGATCACGAGCCGTACTATCGCTCGCACTTCGACGAGAATAGCCTGAGCGACGCCGACTGGAACACCGCCCGCACGGGATACGGCCTGGGGCACTTGGCCGGCCGCAACCCGAGCTACCGCGGCCGCAGCTACGACGAGGTCGAGACCGACCTGCGCAAGGGCTGGAAGGATCGCGACCGCGACTTCGAGACGATGCGACCGTACGTGCGAACGGGCTACGAGCGCACCTCGAAGTCCGACTGGAGCGAGTAGCTCAATAGGGATCCGGGCGGGCCTGGACCCGGCGTCGTTCTCGGGGGCTACGCGAGCAAACCGCGCTCGCTAAGACGCCCCCTACGAACAACGTCGGGCCCAAGCCCGCTCCAACCATTGTAGTCAGCCGATCATAACCTTCTCCATAACGACGTTCGTCTTCGGCCGGTCCCCCGCGGCTGTCGGCGTCGACCCGATCGCTTCGATCACGTCCGTGCCCTCCACGACCTTGCCGAACACCGCGTGCTTGCCGTCCAGCCAGGGCGTGGCGGCCAGCGTTATGAAGAATTGCGAGCCGCCCGAGTTCGGCCCCGCGTTCGCCATGGACAGCACCCCCGGCCCGTCGTGCTTGAGCTCGGCGTGGAACTCGTCGGGAATCGTGTAGCCAGGCCCGCCGGTCCCGGTCCCCTTGGGATCGCCCCCCTGGATCATGAATCCCTTGATCACGCGATGGAAGATCACGCCGTTGTAGAACCCCTTCTCGGCGAGGTCAATGAAGTTCTTGGTGGTCTTCGGGGCGCGGTCCTCGAAAAGCTCGATCTTGAAGGTGCCAAGGTTGGTGTCGATTTGGGCTGTACGGTTCACTGGAATCTCCGGTGCGGGGTGAATTCCGTAAGTTAGCTGTAGGCGGCTGCCTCCCGAGCTTGCGAAAATTCCCCTACTGACGCCTTCGCGCACCACTTGTAGTATTCAGGCGCCGAACCCCGGCGTTTCTCGGAGAGCGATGCGACCTACCGACGTTTCCGATCCGGCGTACTACCACCGGGTCGTGGATTGCCAATGGGCGTGCCCCGCGCACACCAACGTGCCGGAGTACATCCGCATGGTTGCGCAGGGGCGCTACACGGAAGCTTACCTGCTCAACCGGCAGTCGAACGTCTTTCCGGGAATACTCGGCCGCACCTGTGACCGCCCGTGCGAGCCCGCGTGCCGCCGCACGCGCATAGACGGCGAGCCGGTCGCGATCTGCCGCCTCAAGCGCGTCGCCTCGGACTACCGCGACGACGACGAGATGCGCGCAAACCTGCCGCTCGTACCGGCGGGGAAGAACGGCAAGCGAGTGCTGTGCATCGGCGCCGGCCCGGCGTCGCTCACTGTCGCGAACGATCTCCTCCCGCTCGGCTACCAGGTCACGATGTACGAGAAGTACGACCGCGCCGGCGGGCTGATGTGGAACAACATCCCGCGCTTCCGCTTGCCGCCGCGCGTGCTCGACGAAGAGATCGGCGTCATCCTCGACATGGGCGTGGACCTCCGCACCAATCACCCGGTCACGAGCCTCAAGGCCGTGCTCGACGAAGGCTGGGACGCGGTGTTCATCGGGACGGGCGCGCCGCGCGGCAAGGAGCTGGAGCTGCCGGGCAGACACGACAGCGACAGGATCCACATCGGCATAGACTGGCTCCAGTCCATCGCGTTCGGCCACATCAAGTCCATCGAGCCGCGCGTTCTCGTTATCGGTGTCGGCAACACGGCGATGGACTGCTGCCGCTCGTCCAAGCGGCTCGGCGGAACCGACGTGAAGGTCATGGCGCGGCGCTCGCGGCCGCACTTCAAGGCGTCGGCGTGGGAGCTAGAGGATGCGGAGGAAGAAGGCGTGGAGATCGTGGAAAACCACGCTCCCAAGCGGTTCATCGTCGAGGACGGCGTGCTGACCGGGATGGAGTTCGACGTCGTCGAATGGGGCGAAGACGAGAAGGGACGCGCCGTCAGCAAGACGCTGAGCACCATCGTGATCCCGTGCGACGCGGTGATCCTCGCGATCGGCCAGGAGGCTGCCTTCCCATGGCTCGAGCACGACATCGGGATTGAGGTGGACCAGTGGGGCGCGCCCGTCGTGGACAAGAAGACGTTTCAAACCACGCGTCCGGGCGTCTTCGTGGGCGGCGACGCGGCGTGGGGACCGGAGAACATCATCTGGGCAGTGGCGCACGGGCACGAGGCGGCGATCTCGATTCACCAGCACTGCAACGCGCAATCGCTCACCGACCGGCTGCCCTGGGGGATGAACCTCGTCAGCCAGAAGATGGGGATGCACGAATGGAGCTACAGCAACGATTACGACGAGGCGGAGCGCGCCCGGATGCGGCACGTCGCGCTCGCCGAGCGTCTGCGCAATCTGGAAGAAGAAGTCGAAGTCGGATTCGATCTCGAGCAGACGCTGCGCGAGTCGGAGCGGTGCCTCAACTGTGACGTCGAGACGCATTTCACCGACAAGCTGTGCATCGAATGCGACGCGTGCGTGGACATTTGCCCGGTGAGCTGCCTCACGATCGCGCCGAACGGCAGCTCCGATGAGAGCGAGATACTCCAGCGGCTCACGGCGCCCGCGCTCAATCCGTCGCAGCCGCTGTTCGCATCCGGCCCGCTGCCGCAGACCAAGCGGCTGATGCTGAAGGACGAGAACATCTGCATTCACTGCGGCCTGTGCGCCGAGCGCTGCCCGACCGCCGCGTGGGACATGCGGAAGTTCGATCTGTTGATCCCGTACGCGGGGCTGCCGCCCGGCGGCGCGCATCCGCCGCGGGGGCCGCTGCCCGTGCTCGCCGCCGCGGGAGGCGCATGACCACGCTGGCGCGGGAGCAGGTGAACGACTTCGCGTTCAAGATCGCGACGGTGAACGGGACGGGCTCGTCGAGCGCGAACGATCTCATCCGGAAAGCGATCTTCCGAATGGGTGTGCCGGTGTCGGGGAAGAACATTTTCCCGTCGAACATCCAGGGGCTGCCGACGTGGTACGAGATCCGGGTGAACGGCGCGGGCCACACCGCGCGCACGCCGGACTTCGACCTGATGATCGCGATGAACCCCGCGACGTACGCGCGCGACATCGCCGAAGTGCGGGCAGGCGGCTGGCTGATGCACGATTCCTCCTGGCCGCAGCCGGAGGCGCTTCAGCGCGACGACGTCACCGTGCTCGGCGTGCCGCTCGCGCGCCTGTGCAACGAGAACTTCGCCGGTCCGCGCGAGCGCATCCTGATGAAGAACATCGCGTACACCGGCGCGCTCGCGGCGCTGACGGCGATGGACATGGACGTGATCCAGGAGCTGCTCTCCCAGAGCTACGCAAAAAAGAAAGCGCTGCTCGACTCCAATTTTCTCGCCCTGCGGCTCGGGTACGATTGGGCGCGCGAGAGCTTCGACTGTCCGCTGCCCATCCGGCTCGAGAAGATGGATGCGACGCGCGACTCGATCCTCATAGACGGCAACACCGCCGCCGCGCTCGGGTGCATCTACGCCGGCGCCACGGTGGCCGCGTGGTATCCGATCACGCCCTCGACGTCCATGCTGGACGCGTTCCAGGGCTTCGTGCGGAAGCTGCGGCGCGATCCGGACACGGGCCGTGCGCGCGTGGCGATTATCCAGGCGGAGGACGAACTCGCGGCCGCCGGCGTCGTGGTCGGAGCCAACTGGGTGGGGGCGCGCGCCTTCACGGCCACCAGCGGCCCGGGCATCTCACTGATGAGCGAATTCATCGGGCTCGCGTACTATGCCGAAGTCCCATCGGTGTTCTTCGACATTCAGCGCACGGGCCCGTCCACCGGAATGCCGACCCGCACCCAGCAGGGCGACCTGCTGCTGTGCGCGTACGCGTCGCACGGCGACACGAAGCACATCCTGCTCTTTCCGGCGGACCCCGGCGAGTGCTTCGACTTCGCCGTGCGCGCGTTCGATCTCGCCGAGCGGTTCCAGACTCCGGTGTTCGTCCTCTCCGACCTCGACATAGGGATGAACGACTGGATGGTGCCGCGACTGCAGTGGAACGACGCGTATCGGCCCGACCGCGGCAAGGTGCTCGGCGCCGAAGAGCTGGAGGCGCTCGAGAAATTCAACCGGTACGTGGACGCTGACGGCGACGGCGTCGCCGCCCGCACGCTGCCGGGCGTACACCCGAAAGGCGCGTTCTTCACGCGCGGCTCGGGGCACAACAAATTCGGCGGCTACACCGAGGACGCAGCCGAGTACTCGGACGTGATGACGCGGCTCACGAAGAAGATGGAGACGGCCGCGCAGAGTGTCCCGGCGCCGGAGGTCAGTACGACGCCAGGTGCGCGGGCAGCGATCGTGTCGCTCGGCGGCTGTCACCGCGCCGTCGTGGAAGCGGTGGAGCTGCTCGGCGAGCGTGGGATCACGGTGGACTACATGCGCGTCCGCGGCTTCCCGTTCGTGCCCGAGGTCGGCGAGTTCATCCGCAGCCACCAGCGTGTTTTC
>JBPPMH010000050.1:0-4888 GCA_051305945.1 Gemmatimonadaceae bacterium | reverse complement strand
ACGATGTCATGGCTGCCGTTCTCCTCGCCGATCATCATGCCGCTGCGGCTCACGATCATCAACGTGCCGACCACGGAGCTGATCCGATCCCTGATCGTGCTCCTGCTGTCGTGCCTGCTCGTGGTATGGCTGGCGGCGCGGATCTATCGCGTGGGACTGCTCATGTACGGCAAGCGCCCGACTCTGCGCGAGCTCGGGCACTGGATCCGCTACAGCTAGCTCACGCCGCCCGGACAGCTCCGCAAAACCGATCGAACGCGCCCGTGAGGTCATTCGCGATCTCCTCGACCGTGCGCCCTTCGATTTGATGCCGCTCCAGCATGTACACGAGCTTGCCGTCCTTGAGCAGCGCGATCTGCGGCGATGACGGCGGGTACCCGGCAAAGTACGAGCGCGCCTGCCGCACGGCGTCCATGTCCTGGCCGGCGAACACCGTCGTCAGCGCATCGGGCTTCATCTCGTGCTCCAGCGCGCGCGCGACCGCTGGCCGCGCGTTCCGCGCCGCGCAGCCGCAGACGGAATTGACGACGACGAGCGTCGTACCGGTGGCGTCGCGCAGCTTCGCGTCGACTGCCTCCGCGGTCTTCAGTTCCTCCACGCCCAGACGCGTGAGGTCTTCGCGCATCGGCGCGATCAGTCTTTCGTCGTACATCGTCTAATCCTCCACGTGCGGCTCGCGCACGAGTGCGAGAATGGCTGTCTGCGGGACCACGAGAAAGCGGTCGCCGTCGAAGGTGATCTCTACCGCAGCTTTTCTGAAAAACAGCGCGTAGTCACCGGTCCTGGCCTGCATCGGGACGAACCGCGTCTCGCGCATGGCCACGCGCCACGGCTCCTCGTTGTTGTCCGCCAGGTCGGGCATCGGCAGGCCGGGGCCGGTCGCGATAATAGTTCCGCCCTGGACGGCCTGGTTGTCGATGGCCGTGGGAGGGAGATACAGGCCGACCTTGGTCCGGTCTTCTCCGTCCTCGATTTTCACCAGCACCCGATCCCCGACGACGATCAGCCGCTTACCCTTGCCGTCCATGCTGAATTATAAGCGGTGCGCCTTCCTCAGAGAGTGCGTGCGCGTCCACTGCACGATGACCGCGAGCGCCAGCGAGTAGGCCGAGATCGCGGCGAGCCGCAGCAGCAGCACGTCGGCCGCCATGCCCGGCCAGTCGGCGAAGGTGGCGCGCGCCGTGCCGAGGGGCTCTCTTCCGAGCGAGATCAGCGCGGCGCTCACGATCAGCTCGGTGGCGGCGACCAGCACCGCGAACAGCGGCGCCCGCCACACCCAGTGCCGCAGCGGGAAGTTCCCGAGGTGCAGCGTCACCATGGCGAACAGGAATACGGCCCCGATCAGAAAGCCGATTCCCAGCAGCAGCGGCTGGTCGTTGCCAGCGTTGGTCAGCAGGAACGCACGGAATACCCTGATGAGGAGCCCGGTGATGACGGCCATCTCCACGGTCGAGAAAGCCAGCTTCCGGAACGGGCCCGGGCCGTGGCCCTCCCATTCGTCATCCGAGATCCGCCGCTGATACGGCTCCGTCTGCTTGGGAAAGTAGACCATGCTCTTAGGACGATGTGGGCGCGGCGCTCGGCACGCGCTTCGCGGTTTCCCTGCTCTCGGACGTGCGTGCGGGGGCGCCGCCCTCCGATTGCCACCGCGACGCCGGCAGCTCCACGACGAATTTCGTCGCGCCGGGTGACCCGTCCACCAGTCGAAGCAAGCCGCCGTGGGCTGTCACGATGCCATAGCTCACGCTCAGCCCCACCGCGACGCCTTCGCCGATACCGTTCGATCCTAGGAAAGGATCGAAGATGTGCTCGCGTAGCTCCTCGAGAATCCCCGGCCCCGTGTCGGTGAACTCCACCAGTACGCGCCTGCTTTCCGTCGTTCTCACAGCGCGCGTCTCGATGAGCAGCCGTCCCCCATGCTTCATGGACGCGACGGAGTTGGACAGCAGATTCACCACGACCTGCTGCAGCTGCTGCGGGTCCCCGGTCACCATCGGAAGGTCGGGATCGAGCCTGGTCTCCACGCGCACGTCTACGCTGTCCACCTGGTAGCTCCTCAGCCGGACCGTGCGGCCGATGATCTCGTTCAGATCCACGGCGCGGGTCTCGGAGGCGCTTCGCCGCGCGAATGCGCGCAGATCCTTTATCACGTTCGCCGCGCGGGTCGCCTCAGAGTAGATCGCCTCGAGCGAATCGCGCTGCTGCGCGGTGAAGCCCTCTTCGCTCAAAAGCAGCTGCGCGAACGCGCTGATGCTGCTGAGCGGATTGTTGATCTCGTGGGCGACGCCGCCCACGATCGACCCGATCGACGCCAGTCGCTCGCGCTCGATGATCTGCGCGCGCATCGCCCGCTCCTCGGTAAGCACTCCCTTCAGCTCCTCGACCGCTCCGCTGAGCACGGCGGTCCGCTCCGCCACCTTGAGCTCCAGAGTGGGTGGGGACCGTCGAACGTCGAGCGCCGAGACAAAGCCGAGAATTGCGGCGGCCGCAAGGACGTCCATGGGGACGTGCAGCGGTTGGGCGCCGCTTAGAGCGAGCTGCGCCGCCCACGCGGTGAATACCGCGGTTGCGACCGTTCCCAACGCCAGCCCCAGCATCGCCCGCCGCGACAGCTCCTCACCCCGCCACGTGATGAGCAACGCGAGCAGGACGAGGCTGGCCGCCGCCGCCAGGAGAGAGAGCCCGCCTACCACCCTGCCGGCCGCCGGGAGATTTCCCAGCGCCACGCTGAGCTCCGCGGTTCCCAGCGGAAGCATGATCACCCCGGCGGCGACGGCGATTAGTATGAGGTCGGCGAACGCCTCGAGCTTCACTCCCACCCGGCTCATGAAAATCAAGCGAATGAAGCCGGCTACCACGGCGATCTCGGCGCCGAGCAGCAGGTAGTCGGCCAGCGCCGGGAACGGCGGACGCACGCCGTTGGACATGATGTGCAGCGTCCAGGAGACCTTCGCGATCGCCCCCAGCGCGGCGGCGGCGGTGATCCACTGAAACAGCTCCCGCTGCTGCTGGGACAGCTCGTCGAAAGCGGCCAGAAACGCCGCGATGCCAGCGATAAAGCAGACGAAGAGGAGCACGCCGCCCAGCACCACGCCGTTGTACCCGCTGGCGCCCGCGACGGAGAGAATCGCCATCGCGACGAGGCAGACGGACTGCGCCGCGCGCAGCGTCTTGTCGCTCCTGCGCATTCCTTGGATCGCCATCGACGCGTCAGCCATGCTGCGCTCCCGCCGTTCTACCGGATCCAGTGCCCCAGTCTGCCCCACCGGATATCGGTGATGAAAGGCAGCGGACGATCACTATCGTCCGCGTTGTACGAGTAGTACACGAACATCGGTCTGCCGCGCACGTTTTCGCGCGGCACAAAACCCCAGTAGCGGCTGTCCTTGGAGTTGTAGCGGTTGTCGCCCATCATGAACAGGTGGCCGGGCGGAACCACGAGCGGACCCCAGTTGTCGTGCGAGGGCTGCGCGGGCGCCGCGCCGAAGCGCGACACATCGAGTCCCAGGGGCTTCTGCCAGTCGAACAGCTCGCTCACTGAATCGTATGCGTCGCCAGCCGCAACGCCATACCCCTGTCGCTGCGCGACGCCGTTCATGTACAGCACTCCCCGCCGCATATGGACCGTGTCGCCGCCGACCGCCACGGCCCGCTTCACCAGCGTCGGCGTGAGGTCGTGCGGTTGGTCGGCCTGCGGCGGAGAGACGAACACCACGACGTCGCCGCGGCGCGGGTCGGCGTATCCCGGCAGCCGGTTGTCGGTGAACGGGATGTGCGGCCCGTACCGCAGCTTGTTGACGAACAGCCAGTCGCCAACGAGCAGCGAGGGGATCATGCTCCCCGACGGGATCCGGTACGCTTCGAGAAAAAACGTCCTGATCAGCAGAAACAGCGCGAGGGGCAGCGCGATCGCGCGGACGTTGCGCCAAAGCGCTCCGCTATTCCATCCAGGCTTCGGCGGGCCCGACTGTGACAAGGGGCGCGCCTTGGCGGCGCGCCCCTTTTTGGGTGCGGCTGGCAACGATCAGCTAGATCGGCTCGATCAGCTGAGATGCTTGTTGACGAGCTTCGTCATCTCGAACATCGAGACCTGACGCTTCCCGCCGAATACCGGACGCAAAGAATCGTCGGCGTTGATCATGCGGCGATTCTTGCTGTCCTGCAGGCCCTTGCGCTTGATGTAAGCCCACAGGCGCTTGGTGATCTCGGTCCGCGGCAGCGGGTTGCTGCCCACCACGGCGCTGAGCGAAGCGCTCGGCCGCATCGGCTTCATGAACGCGGCGTTCGGCACGCGCTTCGTCTTCGACTTCGTCTTGGCGCGCGACTTCGTCGCCGACTTCTTCCTGGCCGTTCCGCGCTTGGCGGTCGACTTCTTCTTCGACGAAGACTTTTTCTTAGCCGAGCTCTTCTTCTTTGTTGCCATCGCTTCTCCTGAGTGGGATGACGGTGCGTACCGCAACTCCATCAACATCCTGCCGCCGAGCAAAGTAAATCGCAGGACCGTAGGCGCAATAGGGAAACTCTATAGGGAGGACAGCAGCTGCAGCATCCGCACGTCGTAGGGATCGGGCGAATCGTCATCGTCCGCCACGTCGTAGTTCTGCTGCGGCGTCTCCAGCACCAGGGGAATTCCGGCCGACCGCGCATCCGCCAGCAGCCACTTGAACGGGTCGGTCCCGATCTCTCCTTCCCCTATGAGAACGTGCCTGTCGCGGTTCGATCCGAGACCTCCCGCACTGTCGTTCAGATGGAAGAAAGACGGCGGCTCGCCGGTCGCTTCCTCGAACTCGTCGAGAATGCTCGTGAAGCCCGCGCGCGACCGGCGGATGTCGTATCCGGAGCAGAACAGATGGCACGTATCCAGCCCGTATCCGGTGCGCGCGCGCAG
>JBPPMH010000049.1:0-3093 GCA_051305945.1 Gemmatimonadaceae bacterium | reverse complement strand
GGCGAGAAGTCGGGAATCGAGGTGCGCGAGGTGGACCGCCACCGGGAGGGACCGGATCCGCGCGAGCCGCTGTGGGAGCTGAACGCGGCCGCCGCCGGGTACTTCAGCCGGATGCTGTGGGACGATCCGCTGGGCTCCGCAGCGCGTGAATATCTCGAGCGGCGCGGGATCTCCCGCGAGATTGCCACGCAGGCCGAGCTGGGCTGGGCTCCGGGGGATCAGGCGCTCATGCGCCAGTATCTCGGTTCGCTCGGCTTCGACGATGCGCGCCTTCTGGAAGTCGGTCTCATCCTTCAGCGGGAGGAGTCCGGCGAGCTGCGAACCCGGTTCCGCAACCGGTTGATGTTCCCCATCCGCGATGCGGGCGGACGGCACGTTGGCTTTGGCGGGCGCGTTCTCGGCACCGGCGAGCCGAAGTACCTCAACTCACCCGACTCACCTGCGTTCACAAAGGGCCGCCTGCTGTACGGGGCTGCACTGGGCACGGAACGACATACGCCTCGAGGACCGCGCACTCGTCGTCGAGGGCTATTTCGATGTGATAGGCCTGATCGCGGCGGGGGTTGTGACGGCTGTCGCGCCGCTCGGCACCGCGCTCACCGCTGATCAGGCCGCACTGCTGCGGCGGTACACGAAGAACGTGCATCTGCTGTACGACAGCGATCGCGCCGGACTGGTGGCCAGCTTCCGCTCGGGCGACGAGCTGCTGCGAACCGGGGCCGCTGTGCGCGTCGTCACGCTGCCGGACGGCGAGGATCCTGACAGCTTTGTCCGCGCGCAGGGTGCTGCCGGGCTCGAGACTCAGATCGACCAGGCAGTGGACGTTCTCGAGCGGAAAATCCAGCTGCTTCAGCGCGCCGGCGCGTTCTCCGCGCGGCATCGCAAGCGGCGTGCGATCGACAGGCTCCTGCCGACGATACGGGCGGCCGCCGACCCGCTCACGCGGGAGCTGTACATCGCGCGGACAAGCGAGGTCAGCGGGGTCGACCGCTCGGTTCTGTTGCGAGAAGTGGACTCAGCGCCGCGTATCCGTTCCCGCGCTGGACCGCCGGGCGACGGCGCGGGGGCTGCGAATGTGATCGAGGCCGCCGGAGTACAGGCGGGCACTCCGCGCGGCGACCGCCGGACGCCATACTCGAGGCGCGCGAGCGCCGCCGAGCGGGAGCTGCTCCGCGCGCTGCTGAGCCGCCCGAACAGGGTCGAGTTCGTCGCGGAGAAGGTCGGGGTGGAGAGCTTTGGCGACGAACTGCATCGCGCGCTTTACGAGCGGCTGCTGGAGGCTGGCGGAGACGCCAATCCGCTGGAACTGGCGAACGGGTTGGGTCCCGAGGCGGTGGCCGTGCTCGAGGAGCTGCTACAGGAGCAGGATGCTGTCGTGGACGCCGACCAGACGATCGAAGACAGCCTCGCGTTCATGCGCGCGCGCACCCTGGACGCGAAGATGAGGAACATAGACCGCATGCTGCCTGTGGCGAGCGAGGCGGAGCAGACAGAGCTGATCCGGTCGAAGGCGGAGTTGCGCAGGGAGCTGGCACTGCTGGGAAGGGGAAGGTACAAGGCATTTCGGCGCGGGCACGCACGATAGACGCACACAGGGGGGTTGATGCACGGTGAACTTGACGCGTTGTTATCACTGCAGGTGACGGATCTCCGGATCGCGGATCTGGAGCGGCAACTGGAAGCGCTTCTGCCGCGGATTCGCGACCTGGAACGCAAGCGGCAGGCGAAGGCCGAGTCGGTGGAGCGGGCGGGGAATGCCGTCCAGATGGAAGAACGCCGGCAGCAGGAGCTGGAGCGGCGGATCGCACAGCACACTGCGTTGCAGGAACGCAACGTCGGGCAGATGGATCACGTCCGGAACGTGCGCGAGGCGGGTGCAGCTACCACGCAACTGGACGTAACGCGGCGGATAATCGCCGAGGACGAGCAGGAGGCGAGGATCACCCGCGAGCGGATCGCAGGCCTCCAGGCGACCGTCGACGAGCTGCAGCTGGAGCTGGAGGAGCTGGACCAGGAAATCGAGACGGCTCACTCGGAGGTTGCCGAGCGCCGCGCTGAGATCGAGGCGGAGCTTGTCGAGGCACGGGCGGAGCGGGAAGGCAAGGCTGCTCCTGTGAGCCGCGCGATGCTCGGGAAGTACGACCGCATACGAGGGCGGCGTGCGAGCGCACTGTACGCCGTTCGGGGGCAGTCGTGCGGCCACTGCGACACAGCCATTCCGCTTCACCGTCGCAGCCAGATGCACTCCGCCGGCAACATAGAAGTCTGCGAGGCGTGCGGCGTGCTGCTGTACATGAGCACAGGGGCGTGACGCAGGTCAGGGCGCGGCCGCGCTGGATCGTGGCCGAGCCACCCTCGGAGGCTGTGGTCGAGGCGCTTGCCGCAGAGCTGAAGCTTCCGCCGCATGTCTGCCGTCTGCTTTGCATACGAGGCTTCGACAGGCCGGACCCGGCGAAGCTCTATCTGCGACCATCACTCGATCAGCTGCACGATCCGTCGTTGCTGCCGGACCTCGACACCGCCGTCGAGCGGCTGGCGCGGGCGGCGACGGCGGGAGAGGTGGTGCTGGTGCACGGCGACTACGACGTGGATGGGATCTGCTCGGTCGCACTGCTGACGCGGACGCTGCGCGAGCTTGGCGCGAAGGTCGTGCCTTTCATCCCCAACCGGATGCGCGACGGGTACGACCTTGGCGACGCGGGTGTCCGCGCCGCGCGCGAAGCGGGAGCGCGCGTCGTCGTCACCTGCGACTGCGGGACGAATGCAGTCGCGGCAGTGGGGCAGCTTTGCGGCGACGGGATCGATGTGATCATCACCGATCATCACCTCCCCTCGGCGCCGATCCCGGATTGCCTGGCCGTCATCAACCCGCGACGGCATGACAGCACGTATCCCGACCGCGACCTCGCAGCGGTAGGCGTCGCGTTCAAGCTCGCGCTCGGTCTTGTGCGCGCGATGCGCGGAAACGAGAACCGCGTGTGGGCGATGCTCGACATGGTGGCCCTCGCGACAGTTGCCGACGTCGCGGCGCTTCGCGGCGAGAACAGAGTGTTCGTGCAGCGCGGCCTGCGGCTGATGCACGAGACGCGCAAC
>JBPPMH010000048.1:0-28335 GCA_051305945.1 Gemmatimonadaceae bacterium | reverse complement strand
ACCGCGCACTACCTTATCCGCGACGCTGCCGAGGAAAAAGCGCGATAAGGCGCCGCGCCCGTGTGCGGACAGCGCGATCAAGTCAATGTCTTGCTGCTCCACATACTCGAGAATGCCCTCTGCCGGCCGCTGATGCACCACTACCCTTGTCTCCACCAGCGCACCGCTCTCGCGCAGCTCTTCGGCCGTCCGGTTCAGGTATGCCAGTTCCTCGGCGACGCGAGGCTCGACATCGGATGCCAGGGTAAAGGGTTCGGAGCCCGGATACGATTGAGCTAGCAGCGGCGGTGGCACCACGACAGTCAGCAGCGTGTACACGGTAACGTCCGGTGTCCCAAGCGACAGTACGATATCCAGCACCTCCTCGGCCATCGCGGAGCCGTCGAGCGGAATCAGAACGCGGCGAAAGAGCGGCTCGAGAAGATCGCCCGGCCATTCCGCCCCGGATCGCACCAGCAGCAGCGGCACCGGCGTGCCGCGCAGGAGTCCGTCCGCAACGCTGCCCAGCCAGGCGCGGCTCAGTCCGCCCCGTCCGTGCGTCATCATCACCACCAGATCGGGGGAGCGCTCGGCGAGATATCGCTGGAGCGTGGGAACTACCGGCCCGTCCAGGAATTCCGCTTGCACCGCCAGCGACGTTTCCCGCGTGAGTTGTTCCGCGAGAGCGCTCAGGTCCGTCCGCATCTCCCGCCGCAGCTCATCGTCAAGCCCCGTTTCGTGCATCGACGCGCTGCCGGAGTACACGACCGGTTCGTGCACGTGCACGAGGTGCACTGCCGCATCGCTGCGGCGAGCGAGCGCGAGCGCGGCTGGCAGCGCACGCCTGCCGAACGCGGAACCATCGAGCGGAATAGCGATCGATGTGTACATGATGTTTGACTCCATTAGTCTGCGGTGCGCCTCACGCCTCCTGCGGCGTATAGCCGGCGAACGCGATCGCAGCGGCGATGACGGCACGGTTGGCGATCGCCGGATCGTACGCAACGGTCGCAGACCCGATGCTGACGTCCGCGCTCAGCACGCCGGGAACGCGGCGGATTGCCTCCCCGACTTCGCGCACGCAGTTGTCGCAGCTCATGCCGCGGATGGGTATGGTAAGCGGATCCATGGCTCCTCCTCGAGGACGATTGGTAACGCCTGTAATGTCGAGCCCGCTCCTGAAGCCAGCCTGAGGGGCAGATGAGCACTGCGCGCCCGCTGACATTCTGAACGCGCCGGCACGGCGGAAGTCAGGACTCTATACCCAACTCCCGGAAAATCCCGCACGCCGCAAGCCGCTGATCAGATACGGGCACCCTCGCATCAACCGCCATAACAAGCCCGTGCGATAATTCTCGATCATCAGAACGATCGGACCCTGGTTGATCCCGAAATGCCACGGCGATACCCAGCCGAGCGGGGGGTCTCCTTCTCCGGGGAAGGTCTGGTTGAACGACGCTTTGAAGCCGTATGGATTCGGCTGTGTCAGCTTGGCCTCGTGAATGCAATAGCCGAGCATCGGCAGCGCGATCTCGGGGGCGAACGGCAGCGACGCCACCACGGCCCACGGCGCAATGGTGCCGTCGTCCGGTCCATACGGCACGCCGCGCGCAACGTAATCGAAGAACTCCCGCTCGATGCCATTGACCCTCATGCTGCCTGGACCGGGACCTTCGCTGGCTGTGATACCCCAGCAATCGGCAGCATAGCCCTCGAACTCCAGCGGGTTCTCGATTGCGTACTGTTGCTGCACGTACGTAGCGCGGCGGCTGTTCTCGAAATAGTCGATGCCTTTATCACGCATGAAGGCATCCTGGATGCCGCGAAAGTCGATCCAGACATGCGAGAGCTGGTGGGTGAACAACGACCCGGCGTAGAGATACTCCTGACCGTAAATCCGTTTCCACTCGTATGTCGAACACCACGCCGGGTAGCTCGCCTCCGGCAAGGGATGCGTGGGCGAGCCTAGCCCAAGGACATAGAGCAGCAGCGCCTCGTCGTAGCCTTCCCATCGGTATTCGAGAAAGCCGCTCTCGGGCCTCCAGCCGTGAGTTACCGTCGAACCTCCATCCAGCGCCCATTGCCAGTCCGCGCGGCGATACAGCGCGTCGGCCAGGGAGCGAATCTCCCGCTCGTCGGACGTATCCGCGTCAAAATAAAGTCGCGTCGCCAATGCGCCGGCCAACAGAAACGTGCTGTCCACCGTCGAGAGCTCGCATTGCCTTGCGCGCAGGCCGGTGTGCATGTCGAGAAAGTGGTAATAGAAGCCTTTGTAGCCGGTGGCATCCAGCTCCGGACCTTGCGAGCTGTTCCAGAAGAAGCGCAGCGTGGTGAGCGTTCGTTTTACTGCGGCGGCACGCGACATGTAACCCCGCTCGACCCCGACGGGATATGCCGCGAGCGCCAGGCCGGTGGCGGCGATGCTCGCGGGCCAGTCCGGCGCTGTCTTGTCGATCACCAGCCCGTTGGCGGCGTTCGTCTCATACAGAAAGTAGTTGAACGATTCGTGCTGGAGCTTGTCCAGATCGGCATCGGTGGTCGGCTTTCGGTGATTCATATCACCATGCCCTGGCCCCTGCGCGCCCTGTCGCCGCCCCGAACCGTCGCCGGCAATCACTTGGCGCTCCTCACTCTGCGCAGTCTGCGCAATGCGCTCGTCACTCTTCCGCCGAATGCCAGCGTCGATCGTCGGCGGCGAGCAGTTCGTCAGCCGCCACCGGACCCGCGGAGCCGGCCGCGTAATTCGGGAAGTTCGTCGCTCTTTCCGCTTCCCACCTGGCGAGCACTGGCTGCACGATCTCCCACGCGGCTTCGGCTTCATCTGCGCGGGCGAAGAAGGTTGGATCACCGCGCAGCGCGTCGAGGAGCAGATGCTCGTAAGCGGAGAGCGACTCCGGCGCCTTCCCGTCGTGCGTATAGCAGTAGTCGAGGTCGATGCGCTGAAGCTGCATGCCCTGTCCCCGTAGCTTCCCCTCCACCTGCAGGACAACGCCCTCGTGCGGCGAGATGCTTGCGACGAGCCTGTTCGGCCGCACCCCCGAGCCTCCGACCCCGCCGGGAAGGAACGGCGTGTGGGGCGCAGCCTTGAACTCTACGACGATTTCGGTCGCGCGCTTCGCCAGTCGCTTGCCCGACCGCAGGTAGAAAGGCACTCCCGCCCAGCGGACGTTGTCGATGTGGAGTCTGAGCGCAGCGTAGGTCTCCACGTTGGAGACCGCTGATACTTTCTCCTCCTCGCGATAGGCTGACACCGGCTTGCCTGCCATGAAGCCCGCGCCGTACTGCCCGCGCACGGCGGAGCTGCCGACATCGTCCGGCGAGATTGTCCGGACGGCACGCAACACTTTCACTTTTTCATCGCGTACGGCGCGTGGGTTCCATTCGGCGGGGGGCTCGATGGCGACGAGTGCACAGAGTTGCATGAGGTGGTTCTGCACCATATCCCGCAGGGCGCCGGCCGTTTCGTAGTAACCTCCCCGCCCCTCAACGCCAAGCGTCTCTCCCGCCGTGATCTGAACGTGATCTATGTAATTGCGATTCCAGACGGGCTCGAAGATGGCGTTGGCGAAACGGAGCGCGAAGAGGTTTTGCACGATTTCCTTGCCGAGGTAATGATCGATGCGATAGACATCGTTCTCATCGTACCTGCGGGCGATCTCGGCGTTGAGAGAACGGGCCGACGCCAAATCGCGGCCGAAAGGTTTTTCGACGACGAAGCGCGCCCAACCTCCGGCGGCAGGCTGGTATGCCGTGCCGGCGAGCTTTGCATCGGTCAGGTGGTTCATGATCGGCGCAAACAGCGCGGGCGGTGTGGCGAGATAAAAGAGCCGCCCCGCTCCCGCTCCGCTGCCATGCTGCTCCAGCCGCCGCGCGAGCTCCATGTAGCCTTGCAAGTCGCCGCGGTCGTACTCGGCAGCGATATACGACAGTCGGCCGGCAAAATCACTCCACGCCGCCTCGTCCCCTTCCCGCGGCTCGCGCAGCGCGGCCTTTCGCATCAGCGCACGGAACTCGTCGTCCGTCAGCCTGGTGCGCGCGTAACCAATCAGGCGAAACTCGGGGGGAAGCAGGCCGCGCCGCGCGAGTCGAAAGATGGCAGGCATCACCATTCGTTGCGTCAGGTCCCCGGAAGCGCCGAAGACGACGATCGTGCAGGACTCGGTTACGCCATTGCCGCGGCCGGGATCGACAGTGTCGGGAGTTGCCGGCGGCACCGGGGAGCTCATTCCGGTCGGTCGCGCGCGGACTGCTCGAGCACGCTAGGCCAGTCGGTGTGGACGAACCCGTCCTCCGGCCGATCGACGCGCTGATAAGTGTGCGCGCCGAAGAAGTCACGCTGAGCCTGGGTCAGGTTTTGCGGCAACCGCGCGGTGCGATAGCCGTCGAAATACGAGAGGGCCGCCGTCATCGCCGGCAAGGGAATGCCTGCCGCGACCCCAGCCGACACTGCGCGCCGCCACCCTGGCTCGGCTTCCCCCAGCCGCGGACGGACGTCGGCGTCGAGCAGCAGGTTTTGTAGATCGGGCGCTCGCTCGAACGCGTGCATGAGCGTATCGAGCAGGCGCGCGCGGATGATGCACCCGCCTTTCCAGATACGCGCGATCTCCCGCAGGTCCACGCCCCAGCCGTACTCCCCGGATGCCACGCGCAGAAGGCTCATCCCCTGCGCGTAAGCGCAGACAGTCGCACCGCGGAGGGCGTCGCGGACGGCGCGGACCATTTCGCGCGAGTCCTCCATGATGCGTCCCATTGCCGCGCTCGTGAGCAACGTGCTGGCGGTCAGGCGTTCGCCCTTCATGCTGGACAGGACGCGCGCATCAATCGCCCCGGCGATCGTGGGAATCGGCACGCCGAGGTCGAGCGCGGACTGCGCGGTCCATTTGCCGGTCCCCTTCTGTCCGGCCTGGTCCAGAATCATCTCGACAAGCGGATTCCCGGTCTCAGGATCGCGAGCAGCGAGCACCTTCGCCGTGACGTCGATGAGATATGACTCGAGCGGTCCGTTGTTCCACTCGGCGAAAATGTCAGCCACCTCATCCGCCGGCAGTGCGACGCCGCGGCGGAGCACGTCGTAAGCCTCGGCGATCAGCTGCATGACCCCGTACTCTATGCCGTTGTGGACCATCTTCACGTAGTGGCCGGCGCCGTCCGGTCCGACGTAGGTCACGCAGGGGCCGGAGTCCGTCTTGGCGGCGACCGACTCGAGCATCGGGCGCAGCAGCTCGTATGCGGCGCGCGCCCCACCCGGCATCAGCGACGGACCGAAGCGCGCCCCCTCCTCGCCGCCGGATACGCCCATCCCGACGAAGCTGACACCATGGGCGCGCATGGTGGCTTCGCGCCGCTGCGTGTCCCGGAAAAACGAGTTGCCGCCGTCGATCACGACATCGCCGGGGGACAGGTACGGGGTCAGTTTGTCGAGCATCTGGTCCACGGGCTCTCCAGCCTTCACCATCAGCAGGATGCGGTGCGGTGGCGCCAGTGCCCCGACAAACTCGTCGAGCGTCCGCGTGCCTACCAGTTGCTTGTTCGCACCGCTCCGCTCGATAAAGCCTTGCACCTTCCCGTCGGTGCGGGTCCAGAGCGCGACCCTGTAGCCGTGATCCTCGATGTTGAGCGCGAGGTTCTCGCCCATGACACCGAGGCCGACGACTCCTATCTCCGCGGACGGCGAAGCCACCGCCGTCAACGCTTCCACCCGAAATCCGGGCCGGCCGCGACCTGACGCGTCATTGCCGCACGTCGGATTTCCCTGACTTCGCGGCTCACCTTCGCCGCATTCGTGGCCTGCATCACAATGTCCTCGCGTTGTAGCCTGGCGGTTTTCCTACGTGCGCCACGCTCAACTCATCAGCATTCGCTGGCCGGCCATCGCCACCTTGGGATCGGAAATACCGAGGTAGGCCTTTGCTGTTCGGGACTGGTCATGGGCGGTCCGATCCTGACGACGCCTCGAGACCGTGAATACTGATCGTGCCGCAGCAGCCCCCCGCGTTGTCCGCAACCGGCAAGCTCGTGGCGGAATGTTCGTGCAGCTTCCGGCGCGCTTCTTCAACCGGCTCGTCCGCGCCGCAACACGCAGACGCCGGACGCATGATCTCTGTGACGCGTACTTCCGAAGCCCGCCGGTCATCAGCTGCCACGCTGCAACACACGTCGCGCTCGGTAACGACGCCGACCAGGGTGAGGTCCTCGGTACTCTCAACCACAGGCGCGCAGCCGCAAGCTGAATCGCGCATCGCTCGCGCAGCGTGTGCCGCCGTGTCTTGCGGCGTACAGCACGAAGACGCTTCGATTGGTTTCATCACATCGCTACAGCAACTCATTTCCTATTCCTCCTTCGCTTCGTGAAATCGCCATTCAATCATCGAGGCCCTGTGTACACTCGAGGATCCGCTCCACCCAAGCGGCTGACGAGAGAATTGTAGGTGGGGAAAAACATGAGTCCGGCATAGGCGCAATAGAGAAAGCTTTCTTCAGGGCGGCGCAGGCCCGTCGCAATCGCCGGCCCTGGATCGCGTAGCACCGAGCCGCTTCGATCAACCGGGACGGGAAGGTCCCAGGCGTAAAGTACGCGCCGCATCCTGCGCGCGACGCGAAACGCCGGCTCGAGCGCGGCGAAGGCGATACGTGGATCGCTGGAAAATGAGCCACCCTGCGCGTAAGCCTTCGCTACCATCTGTCCCCAAGGCAGCGCGTTACGAATGCCCTCTCCCGTCACCGGGTCCGCGAAGCCTGCCGCATCGCCCTGCAGCGCGAAACCCGAACCACCGATTTCCGGATATGTTGTTCAGCGATTGTTCCGCGGACGCATGCCCCCTGACTGCATCCCGCGGCCTTGCTGCATCATCATGCCACCCGATCCTCCGCCTGTCATGCGGCGCATCATTGTCATGGTGTGCGTGAGCCTGGCGCGCTGATCCGTTGTCAGAACCGCGCGCGCTTCAACGCCGGCCCGCGCTGCCGCTACGTGCATGACGACCATGTGGTTCGCGGCCTCCCTCACTGCCGACTCGTATGCGCTTAGATCTGGCGAATCGCCCTGGAGCGCTTGCAGTGCCCTCTGGTGTGCGGCCATTGCCTGCTGCATGTGCGGCTGGATTGCTTCGGTGGACTGCGTCCGCATTGCTTCGAGGCGTGCAATCTGCTCGGCCGTGAGCGCCAACTCATTAGAGGCGCGCAGGATCATCGCAGGCGAGGGCGCTCCGCTCATCATGGTCATACCCATCTCCATCTCGCCGGCCCCCATCATCCCCATCATCATGCCGTGACCCATCATGCCGGTCGAGTCCTGCGCCTGCTGATCGTGCTGGTGGCCGGCCTGTGCCTCGACAGCCTGCGCGGATACCAGAAGCGCAAGTCCCAGCGTCGTCATCGCTTTTCTGATCATCGTATCCCTCCTATTGTCGTGAACCATCTCTTCGTCGCCACTTTCAAGAGGCGTACGACTGCTTCATTCCGCTGTTTCGACGCGTGCGTCTCCCGCGAGCACACGCAGTCTGGCAGCGTATTCTTCCTCGCTGATTTCACCTTTCGCAAATCGGTGGCGCAGCACGTCTTCGGCGGACAGCCGGCGCGCAGCGTCACGGCGCGCCTCGACACGGTCGGAACGCATGCGCCAGATCGCCCAGAGCAGTACCACAGCCGTTGCGATCCAAATGCCCCACCACACCCAGTGCATTCCGAAGAACATCCCCTGACGATGCCATGAGCCCTGTGTCGAAACAATCTGCTGGAGCGTGTTCATCATCGTGCCCTCCTGATCTTCGTCATCGTGCCATCTCGTGCCACCTATAGCAGCGCTATGAGGTCCTCTTCCCCCGTGCGGATCTTCACGACGCGCTCGACGTCGGAGATGATGATGACGCCATCACCACGCTGGCCGGTATTGGCTTTCTCGCGGACGGCCGCGATCTGCCCTGCTATATCCTCCGATCGGCAGACCACCTCGATTTTGGCTTTCTTGGTGTAGGGCCCACCATCCGCGAGCTGATAGTTCTCGGCATCGACCCCACTGCCGATCGAGTGCACATGCGTCACGAAGAGGCGGGGCGCTCCCAACGCACGTAACGCGGTCACGACCGCATCGACACGTTCCTCGCGACAAATGATTCTGAGCAGCTTCATTCAGCTCTCCTTTCTCTTGCGGTGTGCTTCGAGCATGCTGTCTCTGTCGTCGATAGCCGCACACGTTGGTTAGCGAATGATATGGGGTTCAAGTGAAGCGGACCTGAATCTCACGTGAAGGTTCCTCCTTGCAACGCATGCCGACGCGCTTCAGCGTGAAGCTTCCGTCGCGAAGGCTTGCTGGATGATGGCATGGGCTTCTTCCTGAATTCGGTGCAGGTGTGTGCGGTCTCTGAAGCTTTCCGCATAGAGCTTGAATACCGGTTCGGTCCCCGACGGCCGCGCGGCAAACCAGCCGTGATCGGTGACGACCTTGACGCCGCCGATCGGCCGGTGGTCTCCGGGCGCAGTAGTGAGCATCTCCCGGATCGTGTCTCCCGCGAGCGCGGTGCCCCGGATGTCGCCCGGCTGCATCCGCGCCAGCGCGGCCTTTTGTTCAATCGTAACCGGGAAGTCCACACGCGCGTAGAACGGCTCGCCGAGCATGCTCACCAGGGCACCGTACTGCTCGGCCGGATCTCGCCCAGTCCGAACCATCATCTCCATAGCGAGAAGTCCCATGATGAGGCCGTCCTTGTCGGTGGTCCACACGGCGCCGTCGCGGCGGAGGAACGACGCGCCGGCACTCTCCTCCCCCGCCACGGCGAGGGAGCCGTCGAGCAAGCCATCGACGAAGTACTTGAACCCCACCGGCACCTCCAGCAGCCGTCGGCCGAGGCGCGCGGCCACGCGGTCGATGAGGCTGCTCGTCACCACGGTCTTGCCTACCGCCGCGGTGTTCTTCCAATCCGGTCGGTGTCGGAAGAGGTACCAGACCGACGCCGCCAGGTAGTGGTTGGGGTCGAGGAGGCCGTCCCCGCGAGTCACGATCCCGAAGCGGTCCGCGTCCGGGTCGTTGGCGAACGCCAGGTCGTACCGCTCGCGGAGCTCGATCAGCCCCGCCATGGCATAAGGGGACGACGGGTCCATGCGGATCGCGCCGTCCCGGTCCACAGTCATGAAGCGGAACGTCGGGTCGACCGCGCGGTTCACAACCGTCAGCTGAACGCCGTAGTGCTGCCCGACCGCGTCCCAGTACCGCAGGCTCGCGCCCCCTAGTGGGTCGATCCCGACGCTGAGTCTCGAACGCTGGAGCACATCCATGTCGATCACGTGCGCGAGATCGCCGACGTAGGAATTCAGGTAGTCAAAGTGGTGGACGGTCGGCGCCCCTCGCGCCCGCTCCCAGGGGATTCGGGCCACGTCCCGCAGTCCAGCTTCAAGCAGGCCGTTCGCCTTGTTCTCGATCCACTCCGTGACGGGAGCGTCGGCCGGACCGCCGGTGGGTGGGTCGTACTTGATGCCGCCATACTCCGGCGGGTTGTGGGACGGGCTGATCACGATGCCGTCAGCGAGCCCCTGCGTGCGGCCACGGTTGTACGCGAGAATCGCGTGCGAGATCACCGGCGTCGGAGTGACGTCGTCCTGGACGTCCACCATCGTCTCGACTCCATTGGCCGCGAGCACTTCGAGCACGCTCTCCCGGGCGGGGTTCGACAGGGCGTGCGTGTCCCAGCCCAGGAAGAGCGGGCCCTCGATCCCGTGAGCCCGGCGGTAGAGACAAATCGCCTGGGTGATCGCCAGGACGTGCGCCTCGTTGAAGTCGACCTCGAGCGACGAGCCTCGGTGCCCGGAGGTGCCGAATGCCACACGCTGCGCTGCCTCGGCGGGATCCGGGCGCTCCGCGTAATACGCCGTCACGAGCTTCGGGACGTTCACCAGGAGCGAGTCCGGAGCCGGCTTACCCGCGAGCGGATGGATCGCCCCCGCGCTCATGCGCCGACCGACTCGTGGTCGGGTGTGTAAAGTCCTAAGCGCGCCGCGGCGTTGCAGCGGGCGCGATGAGAGAACGCCCGCTGTCCCGCAGGGACGTCGCGGGGTTGCCCCCGCCAAGCTTCCATCGCCGGCGACTGCAGCGCCCGGGCAAACGAAAAGCTGAGCGGCCATGGATGGGTTACTGGCATCGCGTTCATGGCATTCAGGTGTGCCGTAGCGGCCAACGCCTCCTGCCCGCCGGAGAGGAAGACGACTCCCGGCACCGCCGCGGGTACTGCCCGGCGCAGGCACCGCACTGTAGCGTCCGCGACTTCTCGAATACTGGCCTGCTGCGTGGAGCTTGCTCCCGGCAGCACCATGTTCGGCTTGAGCAGGATTTGCTCGAGGATGACATTGTGTGAGCCCGATCCGGCTGAAGCGCGCCAGCACGTCGAGAGCGCGCGCGTAGAGCCGCTGAGCGAAGGGGTAGTCGAGCAGATACGACGAGAGGAGGAACAGCCGCGGGTCGTGCAGGTGATCGAGACGATACCGCTGCAGCGCACCCAGGTAGTCGGCGTAGCCGAGCTCGCGCCGGAGCTCCTCGAAGATGGCCCAGTAGTGGTCTGCAGCGTCGCGGCCGCACTCCCGCTCGAGGTGCGCCCGGTAGTCCACCAACACGGCGTCGTTGTCGAGGCGTGCGTTGTCCACGTCGAAGAGGAACACGACGTCTTCTCGCCCTGACTCCGAGTCCGATCACCCCGAACTGTGCCGCCAGCTATCGCATCCACTCGACATCTCCGGGCAGCGTGAGTACGTGCTTCATCGGATGTACCGCCGCCAGCTGCCGTAGCGCTCACCCACCGGGCCGCGCGGCAGGCTGAGCAGGATCACCAGCGTTCCAGCGGCCAGATCGCTCCACCTTGACGTGCTCGTTGCTCCACTCAGGATCCACGGGGCCGCGATCACCCAGGCCCCGAAGACGACGTTGACGAAGCGAGTCGCGCGGCCCACGTCGGCCAGCGCGATCACTGCAACGGTCGCGATCAGGGCGCCGAAAAGGTGTTGGCTGTGCGCGGCCGTGCCCGTGCTTCCAAGTATCGATGGCGTGAACATGAGCCATACGCCCAAGCCCGCGCTCACGAGCAGGTTCCAGGGCAGTGCCACTCCCCAGACCATGGGCTTGACGCCCACCACGTCGGGATGAACGGGATCTGTTTCCGGTGTCTCGCGCAGCGTACCGCCCAGCCAGAATACGCGCCAGAACGGCTGGCCCTCGCGCCTCGCCTGCACTAGGAACTGGCCCATGGCCACGACCTCGTCGAGGGTCAGCGCGATCATGGTCACCATGGTGACAGCGGCAATGAGGCATGGCGTGCACCAGGCCCCTACCGCCAGCGGCTGCAGAATGATGAGCACGATGCTGACAACACCGAGCGGTACTACCAGTATCCCGAAGAAAGTCACCATCCACGGCATCGTCCTCCACCGCCGCTTGTCGCCCATGAATCCCATGAGGAACTCGACCATGTACGCGACGGCGCCGAGCCCGGCGTCGGGAATGGGGAAGGCGCGGGAGACGTCCGACGTCAGCACGCGCTCTGTACCGAGGCCGAAGAACGGGTCGGTGAGCGTCGCTATGTGCTCGAGTTGGAACGACGCCATCTGCCGCGAGAGGAAGAACCCGAGGAGGGCAAGCGCGATGATCGGTGCCCGCTGCGGCCAGCTCGACGGGTTGTAGGACCAGCCTGGCGGCACGTCCGGGCCCGGCTCCATACTCATCCCCGGTGCCATCGGCATTCCCGGCGCCAGGATGGCGAACACGACAACCAGCGCGCCGACGAGCGTGTCGTTGGCGTAGCCGGCGGCCGTGGGCGCCCAGAAGACGAGCGGAGCGAAGAGCAGCCACAGGCCGACGAGCGAGTTCGCCCACGGCGCCCACAGCCGCCAGAACGGGCGGTGCGACAGCGACAGCGCGGCGAACAGGATGACGAGCGCCCCGCTCGCGACGTCGCTCACCTGGAGCGGGCGGCTCAGGCCGAGCGCGAACGCGCTGGTGATGAGCCATAGGCCCAGCGTCATGTTCGCGAAATGCGGCCAGACCGGCGCACTCACGTGCGCCATCGTCATCGCGGCGTGACCAGAAGCCGCGGTCGTTACGTCGTGCGGTTGCATCCCGGCGTGAGGCGGCATCGCAGTCGGATGGTGAGCGTGCGATGGCGCGGGGCCGCGCCTGACCGATGACGCCTCCGCCGGCGGTTCTTGTGGGGCCGCCGCCTGTGTCCTGACCTTCCCGGCCGGCTTCTCGAGCTTCCCCGGAAGCTTGAGGTCGTTCTCGCCGTACCAGCCGGACGGGTCCGCCTTGAGCGCCTCGATCATCTTCGGCAGCGTCTGGCGCAGCGAGCGCTTAGGCTCCCAGCCGAGTGTGGTTCGCGCGCGCGTGATATCGAGCGCGTAATGATCGTTCGCGCGGTCGATCATCCACGGCTTGACGAATCCCTCCTGTCCGGGAACATGGCCCAGCACCCATGCGCCCGCTTTGGCGAGGGGCGCCATCATCCTGGGGAGCGCGACGGTTTCCTTGCTCGAGCCGCGGATGAGGCGCGCGATGCTGTGCTGCAGCTCATCGTAGCTGAGCGCTTCCGGCTCCCCGAGCAGGAGCGCCAGCTCCGGCGGCAGTGCGGCTCGGCGGTCCACAACCCGCTCGATAGCGTCCACAAGGTCGTCCATATGCATGAACGCCTGCCCGTGCGCGGTCGAACCGGAATAGAACCGGCCAGTGAGGTCGCGTTCGTGGATGCGCTGAATTTGGTGGGCCAGCGGGATCGAGTTGCAGCGATCGTCGTACACGCCCGAGATCCGCAGGAGAACCGTCGGGATTTCACCGCGCTCGTCGCGAATGAGTTGTTCGGTGCGGACTTTCGACTCCGGGTATGCCCAGGTGGGCTCGACCGGCCAGTCTTCGGTGATGAACTCGCCGGGCTCCGCCGGCTTGTGTACGAGCATGGTGCTGGAAAACACGAACTGCTCGACGTGAAAGTCGAGCTCGCGAAGTCCGCGTACCAGGCGGCCCGTGCCGCGTACCGTGATCTCGTCGTACTTCGTGCTTGGCTCGCCAAAGAAGTCGTAGTAGGCGGCGAGATGGATGACCGATGCGACGTGTGTCCCGTGATGGTCCCGGATGGCGCGGAGTCCATCGCGCACGTTCTCGTCCGAGGTGATGTCGACAGGAACGGCCACGCACCCCGGCGGTGGAGGCGAGGACGCCTTGCGGTCGAACCCAATGACATCCTGGAAGCGCCCCACGAACCGCCGCATCACGGCGGTGCCGATCGCTCCGTTGGAGCCGGTGACGATGATGATCCCGCTGTCTGAGATCATGAGACTTCCCTCTGTCGCGGAAAGAACAGGCTGGCCGGGCGTGGAAAGTACCGCGGCGTCCGCGCGGCGTAGCGATCCCAGTGTTCGCCGAAAGTGAGCCGCGCCTCCGCCTCTTCCCGCAGCGCCAGGCGCACGTACATCGCGACGAGGATGGGAAACATCACGAGCGTCACCAGAGTGGGCCACTGCAGCAGAAACCCGAACATGATCGCCACGAAGGCCGCATACTGCGGGTGCCGCACGCGGGCGTACGGGCCGTCGGTCGCGAGCCGGCCGGCGCGCTGTGCCTTATACAGCACCCGCCATGCGGCAGCGAGCAGGAGGAAGCCCGCCGCGATCAGCAAGTTGCTGAGCACGTGCAGGGGATTCAAGTGCGCTCCGCCGGGCACGCCGAAGATCGTGCTCCACAGATGGCCGGCGTCGTGGGACATCAGGTCCAGCCCGGGGTATCGGCGGCCGAGCCAGCCCGACAGCAGATAGATGGTCAAGGGAAAGCCGTACATCTCGACGAATAGCGCCACGATGAACGCCGAGAAGGCACTGAAGGAGCGCCAGTCACGCTTTGTCTTTGGCTTAGTGAAGCTGAACGCAAAGATCAGGAAAATCGCCGAGTTGAGCACGACGAGCGTCCAGAGTCCGTAGGCGGGCATATCGGCGCTCATGGCTCGCTCCTCGAATCATCGCGCGTTCTGCCAAACGAATGCTGGTGGTCACCATTCCTGACGCCGGAAGGCGGACTGCGATTGTCGTTTTCCTGTTGACTGCCGTGAGCTCCGTGACCGCCGTGCCCGAACATGTGCAGAAAGGGACACGCGAGCAGAAAGAGAAACGGCAGCCAGCCGAACAAGTGAGCCCGGTGCTCCGTGAACAGGAAGAACGCGGCGATCAGGCTGAGACCGGTGAACGCCAGCCAGGTTCTGGATCCGGTGTCGGTGCCATGCATTGAAAGCCTCTTTGGTAATGGTGGCGTGGCGCCGGCGTTCACCGGCCCGGAGACAGCACCGCCCGAAAGCCGAGCGATTCCAGTGCGCGGACGAGATCGGCTTCCTTGCATCGCTCGGCGTCATACTCGACGTATGCCGCCTCCGTGGCCGGATTGGCGTACGCCCGAAGCACTCCCGGCACGTTACGAAGGACCTTTTCGACCGTCCGCGTCGAGCCTGCAACGCAGCCGGCGTCCTCGAGCATGACGGTTGTGGTCTTGCGCGTCATGATGCCGCTCCTCGATTCTGCTTCGCTCAAGCAAAGCCGCGCGCTGATCGCTCCGCGCCTTCAGCCCCGGCCCCGGCGAGTCGATTGTAAAGTGCGGCGGCTCCAAAAAACGTTATCCCGGTGATTAGGGCCCAACCGACCACACTGATGATGAAGCTCCCCCACGTGAGCGTGGGCACGAGACTGCCTAAGTCGGAATGGAACAGATAACCGAACAGCGTCATGGTTCCGTCTGGCGCGATGGCGATCGCAGCGGCGCAGACGGCGGACAGCACCGCAGCCGCGGTGCCCGCCGCCAGCCCGAAAGCGCGCGCATCGAGCGGGGAAGCATCGGATCGCATGAAGACACTCCTGTGAAGAAGTAGCGGCGGCGAATCACCGCCTCGCGCTAACCATGCATGCGCATGCTGATGCCAGCCTGAGGGCCGCGTGAAGCAACCGACGCGCGTCGTTAAGCTCTGCGCCGGGCGCTAGATCGCCGTGGAAGGCGACGCAGCCATGTCCTCAGATGCCGCCGTGGGCGCCGACGGGAACCGCCGGAATGAACGTCTTGGTAATGCCGAGAGCCGCGTCCGTCTTGGCAATCGACGCCGCGCCATCGCGCTCCGTACCCGTGAGCGCGCGAATGCAGTCGATGGTTTCCGGAACAACGATTGCCTCGTTATGCACCTGGTACGTGAGGTAGATCTCGCGATTGTCAGCCGCGAGCGAGTCCTCCCACACGGCGACTTCCCACATGTCGCCGCGCGGCCGGCCGAGATCGCGCATGAGCTCCACAACCGAATTAAGGGCCACAAGTCCGTCGTCTGCCCGCACGAAGGCGATGCGCGGCTCGGCCCAGAGGGCCTCACGGAGCTCTTCCACGCTCAACGCACGCGTGGTCTCCACCATGGCGAAATGGATGTGGCTCAAGTTGAAAGGCCCGGCGGCCGCGAGCGTCGTGATGTCGATATCGGGAATCACTGTTTGCGCGTCCGGGCCCTGGTGGCTTGGCACTTTCGTTTCCGGGAAGACCGTGTTGATCATCCCGCCGACGTGCGACTCCCAGGGATCCGTCGCGCGCCGGAACAGCACGGCGCGGGCGTGCTTCACCCAGCCGCGCCGGTGCAGCGCGTGCAGCACGCGCGCCAGGGCGGTGGTGTTGCAGGAGACGACGCGCGCGAAATCCCGCCCGACCGCGCCGGCGTAGTTGACCTGGGCCACGAACGAGTAGCCCGTGAGCTCGTGCTTCTCGCCACCCTGGAAAACGGCTTTGATCCCGGCGGCACGGTACCGCTCGATGTTTTGGGCAGCGACCTTCTTGGGCGTACAGTCCACGACGACGTCGACATCCCGCACGAGATCGTCGAGCGCGCCCACGACGGTGATTCCGGCCGCTTCCATCTCGGCGCGCTTTTCATCAAGCGAGCAGAACACCGGGTAGCCGCGCGAGGCTGCGACCTTGATTCTGTAATCCGACACCACATCGGCCACGCCGATCAATGTCATGTCATTCTGCAGCGCGACAGCGTCGGCGACCCGCTTGCCGATGACGCCAAAGCCGTTCACGGCAACGCGCACGCGAGCGTCTGTTTGCATCGTTGAACTCCTACGGATTGAGGTTGGCGCTTGAGACCCGCTGAGACGCCGCCGCAACCAAGCCTGCTACGCGGCGGTCGCGCTCCGGAGACGATGATGTACTGCGGTGCTGAATGTCGGCTGAATCTCCCGTGAGGGTGCGGCAAGTGCATCCGGGATGTGCGTCGCGCGCCTGCCCTCACAATGGGCTACGGTCGCAGTGGCAGAATGGCCGTCGCGGTTGTGCCCCGACCCATCTTGCTATCGAGGTGGACGCTGCCGCCGTGCTGGGCGGCAATCCAGCGGGCGATTGAAAGACCCAAGCCCGTGCCACCCGGGTCGCGGGATCTGGCTCCGTCCGCACGATAGAACCGCTCGAAAACACGCGGCAACGCGTCGGGCGGAATTCCGACTCCTGTGTCCTCCACGGTGAACGCCGCCGTGTCCTTCTCGCGACGCAGGCTCAAGCGCACCTGTCCATCGGAGGGCGTGTACTTGATGGCGTTATCCACGAAGATCAGAAGCAACTGCTTCAGGCGATCGGGATCGCCCTCCATTGCGCACGGATCGAGCGTGCCTATCTCCAGCTGCTGTCCGCGTACGAGGAAGCGCGCCTCGCCCACCACATCCATCAGCAGCCGGTCGAGCTCCACGAACTGGCAGCGAAGCGGCATCCCCGCGTCGGCTCGCGCGAGTACTAACAGGTCGGCCACCAGGCGCGCCAGCCGGTCAGCCTCGCGCGCCGCCTCGCGAGTGGCTAACTGCCGCTCAACCGCCGGCATGTCCGCTTGGTCGCGGAGCAACTCCAAGTTGGCCTGAATGGCGGTGAGCGGCGCCCTCAGCTCGTGCGACGCGTCGGACACGAAGCGCTGCTGGAGCAGGTACGCCTGTTCGAGGCTTCCAAGCATTTCGTTGAAAGTCGCGGCGAGCCGCTCCAGCTCATCGCCGGTCACTTCGGTCGCCTCCGTTGGTACCCGTCGTGAGAACTCGCCTGAGCGCGCGATGGCGCCGGCAGTTTCGGTGAGCAAGGCGACGGGACGCAATGCATGCGCGGCGAGAAGCCACCCCACGAGGAAAGTGAGCGCGGTGCCGACGGCGGCCATCACTACCATGATCTGCGCAAACCTTCCGACCGATCTGTCGATCATGTCGAGCGGAGCAGCGGCGACAAGGTATTCCGCCCCGCCCGAAATTGGCAGCAAGTACAGGCGCCACCGCGGGCTGCCCGGAACCAGTCCAAACGTCCCATGCAGGCGCCGGCCCAAGTGCAACGGAGGCGCCAAACGCGCGACTGGTGGGTACGGCGGCGGCGCGCCTGCGCGCAGCTCCCGTAGATCCACCGCCGGAGCCGAAGCTCCGCTCTCCGTCTGCACACGCAGCACGCCGTCCGCACCGTAGATCCGCATCGCCGAACCCAGGAGCTGCGACGCATGCAGGAGGCCGGCGCGTGCCGCCGGCGTCGATACCGCAGACAACTCTACGGCAACATGCTCGGCGGAACTGGCGAGCGCCGCATCAATCTCGTCGTAGTGTGCCCGGCTGTGCACCGCGTAACTGTAGGCGCACACAAAGAGGACGAGAAGTCCGGTAAGCCCACCGTACCAGAGCGCGAGCCGGAGGCGCAGCGACATGGTCCAGCGCCCTATGCGGAGGGCCTACGGCTCGCGCAATGCGTAGCCGGTGCCGCGGAACGTGTGGATCAGTCTGACCTCACCCGCCGCTTCGAGCTTCTTACGGAGCTGCTTCACGTAGACCTCGAGCACGTTGGAGCTGCCCTCCACGTCGTAGCCCCATACCCGGTCCATCAGAAAGTGCTTCGGCAGCACGCGACGCGGGTGCAGCAGAAACTGCCGCAGCACCTCGTACTCGGTGGACGTGAGCTCGATGTCGCGGTTTCCACGCCGCGCCCGACGCGTGCCCGTGTCGAGCGACAGGTCGGCGAAGCGCAGAACCTCGGGGTGCTCGATCTCGCGGCGGCGGAGCAGCGCCTTTACATGCGCTGCGAGCACGGTGAAAGTGAACGGCTTTACGATGTAGTCGTCTGCGCCGCTTTCGAGCCCCTTCACTTGATCCATCGGCGCATCCCGCGCCGTCAGCATGAGAACAGGTAACGTCTCGTCCGCGTTGCGCAGTCTCTTGAGCACCTCGAAACCGTCGATGCCGGGCATCATGACATCGAGGATCACGAGATCGGGCGCGCGGTCCCGCGCAATCGTGAGCCCTTTCGCGCCTGCCTCGGCCGTGTCGACCGTGTACCCTTCGAACGCGAGCCCGCGCTTCAACACGCTCGTGACGGTGGGATCGTCATCAATCACCAGTACTCGTGGCATCGGCGCCCCCTGTGATCTCGACCGAATGCTCGTCGCGGTCATGCGACTCGTGCCCCGGCGCTCATCGTCAACCGATGTACGCTACGCGAACCCCGTCCGCGTCTTCAGCGGGAGATAGTGGAAATCGCGTAAGGGAATTCCCGATTCACCGCCCCACAGAAACCCCCTGACGATCATCGAACGCTACCGCGAACGGAGAACGCGGAAGATCCATACGGCGGATACTAGCGCGCTGCCTCAGCTCGTAGCTGGCGGCTTCCAGCTGGCCGCTCGCGGCTTGGCGATTCTAGATGGCAGTTCTTCCCTGTCGTGCGTCGCAAGTGATACTTTGCGGTGATGACCACTCCCCCGCACGAGCCGCCGATCGATCTCGGCGCCTTCCGCCAGCTCCCTCCGCGCCCGAAGCGGCGATTCAGAAAATGGATCGTGCTGTTCATCGTTCTCTTCTTCGGGCTCATCCCCTGGCTCACGGGCGCGATTACCGATTGGCTTTGGTTCAGGGAGCTGGGATACGAGACCGTCTTCTGGACCGATCTCAACGCCCGCGCGGCTCTGTTCGGGATCGGCGGTCTGCTCACGTTCGCCTTCCTGTACGGCAATCTGCGCCTGGCGCAGCGCGGGCCGGTAACGCAACCGATCCTGCTCGCCAACCCGACCGGGCCGCCGGTGGATCTCGTCGCGATCATCGGGAAGCTGGCGCTCCCGCTCGCCGCGGTGCTCGCCTTTCTGTTCGGCATCTCTCTTTCCGCGTTTTGGCTCACGGTGATGCAGGGACTGAACGGCGTCGCCGTCGGATCAGCCGATCCGATCTTCGGCCGCGACGTCGGCTACTACCTCTTTACCCTGCCGCTGGCCGCCGCCGCGCTCAACGTGCTGGTGTCGCTGACCGTGCTCTCGCTGCTGGTGACGACGGCGATGTACTGGGTCCGGGGCGATCTCATTCTGCCGCCCCGACGCACTTCGGTGGAGCGTAACGCCGCATTCCACCTCGGCGGCCTGCTCGCTTTTCTGTTCGTGCTGATCGCGATTCGCCTCTGGGCGGTCCGCGTACCGGGACTGCTATACTCGACGACCGGGCCGCTGTTCGGCGCGAGCTACACCGACACGCACGCGACCCTGCCCGCGCTCAACGTCTCGGCGATAGCCGCGCTGCTGTCGGCCGCGCTGGTCATATGGGGAGTCGTGCGCGGCAAGCTGGTCTGGTTCGGCACACTCGCGATCGCGCTGTACATCGCCGTCGCGATCGTCGGGCGCGGGATCTTCCCGTTCGCGATGCAGAAGCTGCTGGTGGCGCCGAACGAGCTCAATCGCGAGACCGTGTACCTCGGGCATCACATCAAGGCCACGCGCGAGGCCTGGGGCCTCGACAAGGTGGTGACGCGCGACCTGAGCGGGGAGGACCGGCTGAGCATGGCGGACATCACCGCCAATCCCGGAACGATCGAGAACGTGCGGCTCTGGGAGCGCGACCTGCTCAGCCAGACGTTTGGGTCGCTGCAGGAGATCCGGACGTACTACGACTTCATAAACGTCGACGACGACCGGTACATGATCGACGGCCGCTACCGCCAGGTCCACCTGTCCGCGAGAGAGCTCAACACGCGCTCGCTGCCGACGAAGACCTTCATCAACGAGCGGCTGACGTTCACGCACGGGATGGGCCTCACGATGGCCCCGGTGAACCAGGTCACACAGGAAGGCCTGCCGGTGCTTTTCATCAAGGACCTGCCGCCCGTATCGGGAATCTCCCTGAAGGTCACCCGCCCGCAGATCTACTTCGGCGAACTGACCGACAGCTACGTCTTCGTCAACACCGGCCAGCCGGAGTTCGACTACCCCTCGGGCGAGGACAACATCTTCACCAGCTACAAGGGGAGCGGCGGCGTTCCGATTTCGTCCTTCGCCAAGAAGCTGCTGTTCGCGTGGCACTTCCAGTCGCTCAAGCTGCTGCTGTCGAACGACGTCACGTCGCAGAGCCGCGTCATGTACGACCGCGACATCCCGACGCGCGTGCGCAAGGCGCTTCCCTTCCTCGCCTTCGACGGCGATCCGTACCTCGTCGTGAGCGATTCAGGCGAGCTCAAGTGGTTCATTGACGCGTACACGGCGAGCAGCAACTACCCGTACTCGCAGCCGCGCTCCGACGGCGTGAATTACATGCGCAACAGCGTCAAGGTCGTGATCGACGCGTTCGACGGAAAGATCACCGCGTACGTGGCCGATCCGGCCGACCCGCTGATCCGGACGTACGGCCGGATCTTCCGCGGGATCTTCCAGCCGCTGTCGGCGATGCCCGAGGACCTGCGGCGGCACATCCGCTATCCGACGGACCTCTTCGACGCGCAAACGGCGATGTACACGACCTATCACATGATGGACGCGCACACATTCTACCACCGCGAGGACCAGTGGCAGATGCCGCGCGTTGAGACCGCGGAGCGCGCGAACCCGTTCATGCGGCACGTGATCATGCGGCTGCCCGAGGAGCAGGCCGCCGAGTACATCTACATGAGCCCGTTCACTCCCCGCGGAAAGGACAACCTTGCGTCGTGGATGGTCGCGCGGAACGACGGCGAGCGGTACGGAGAGCTGCTGGTGTACCGGTTCCCGAAACAGTCGCTCGTGTTCGGGCCGCGCCAGATCATGAACCGGATCAATCAGGACACCGAGATCTCCCGGCAGGTGACGCTGTGGGATCAGAGCGGGTCGGAAGTCATCAAGGGAGAGCTGCTCGTCATCCCGATCGAGGAGTCGCTCATCTACGTACAGCCGCTGTACACGCGCGCCCGCGGGGGTACGATCCCGGAGATGAAGCGCGTGATAGTCGCGTACCAGAACCACGTGGTGATGGAGGAGACTCTGGACCAGGGTCTTGCGCGCCTGTTCGGCGCGGAGGGTGACGCGCGCGCCGCCAGAGCGGACCGCGACGTCTCCGGCGCGGCCGCGCCCATATCGGGAGTTCCGCCCGCTCCGACTCCGGCCGCCCCCGCTCCGGTTTCAGGCGCCGCCGCTACGCTGGCGCAGCGGGCGCAACAGCACTACGAACGGGCGCTTGCCGCGCAGCGCAATGGGGACTGGGCGACGTACGGTGAGGAGATTCGCCGCCTTGGTGAGGTTCTGCGGCAGATGCGGCAGTGAGGTTGACTACCACTTAGAACTGCCAAGCGGCGAGCGGCCAGCTGGAAGCCGCCAGCCACGAGCGAACGCATTGCTCGTAGCTGGCGGCTTTTTGCTGGCCGCTCGCAGCTTATCCGTTCTATGTGGTAGTTGTTTTCGGATCTAGGCCACGTGCAGCGATCTTACTTCCGAGCCCAACGCCGGAGGGACCATAACATCGCCGAGCAACTCCTCGAAATCTTCGCGAATCCGACCGTAGCACTCGCACGCGATCTGCTCGAGCCCGCGCCGGTCGGTGATCGTGATGCGGCCCCGCCGGTACTTGATCACGCCCGCGTCCTGGAGCGACTGAGCCGCCACCGTGACACCGGGACGCCTCACTCCCAGCATGATCGCGAGAAGCTCCTGGGTGAGCGGCAACTCCTGCGCATCCATGTGATCGTGCGTAGTCAGCAGCCACTTCGCGCAGCGCTGCTCCAGGGAATGCAGCCGGTTACAGGCGACCTGCTGTCCCGCCTGGTTCAGCAAGGCGAGCGTGTAGCTGTGGAGCACGTCCCTCAGCGTCGGCGCTTGGCGGATGACCGCCGTGAAGGCGTCCGCCGGGATGCGCTTCGCCTCGCCGGCCACCTGCACCAGGATCCGCAGCGGCTGAGTCTCGCGGCCGTGAAAGAGAGCCAGACCGGCGACACCGTCGCGCCCGATCACGCCCACTTCGATGCTCGTCTTTCCGTCGTTCATGTCGTTTACGATGGAAAGCATTCCGCTCTGCGGGAACCACGCGTATCGCATCGCCTCGCCGGGCTCGACGAGATCCTGCCGCAGACGGAGCGGAACGGTTACCGCGTGCTCCATCACCTTCGCGTAATCCTGCGGCGACAGCGCGCGCAACAGCGAGTTTCTCTCGAGGGCGGCCTCGGGATGATCCAGCTTCGGACGGGTATGCATCGTCAACTCCTGCGCGCCGGAAGAGAGCGCTTGGGGAACCACCCAGGAGGACGGCAAAGGTGACCAGTGGTACCTTGTCCGATGTCGATTCTGAATGCACGGCCGGGGAACCCTACATGGGCACGGTCCGATACATAGCAGTGTAGCGGATTTACGGTCGAAATGCGACGGTATTCGCAGGGAAACTTTCCCGCGTCTGCGTACGGTGACGGTAGAGGCCATCGCGGCGAGAAACCAGTCGGATTCGTACGATGAAATTGTACCAATGTTGCTCGCAGAGCGCTTATCCGCACGCGCACTAATCACTAATCAGTAGTCACGAGTCACCACCTCTTCCCGGGCGCTGTCATGACTACCTACCCGACTCCCGTTCTCCTCGTCGGTACAATGAAGGGCGCGTTCATTTTGCGGCCTGACAAGGAGCGAAAGAAGTGGCAGATGGAGGGGCCATATCTGCGCGGGCACGCGGTATACGCGATGGCGCTCGACACGCGCGCGGGGCGGCAGCGTCTCTTCGCCACGGCGATGAACTCGCATTTCGGAACGGTGCTCGCGAAGAGTGGCGACCTGGGACAAAGCTGGAATATCCCCGAGGAGCCGAACGTCGCGTTCCCGGAGGGAACCGAGCTGTCGCTCAAGCAGATCTGGCAGATCGCGCCCGGCCCGGACGATCAGCCCGACGTGATGTATTGCGGCGTCGAGCCGGCCGCGCTGTTCAAGAGCACCGACGGCGGCGAGAGCTGGACGCTCGTGCAGGGGCTGCTGGATCATCCGCACCGCAAGCAGTGGATGCCGGGCGGCGGCGGCCTGTGCCTGCACACGATCGTGCAGGACCCGACGAACAGTGACCGCATGCTTATCGCCATCTCCGCGGCGGGCGCGTACCGCACCGACGACGGCGGCAAGAGCTGGCGAGCGAGCAACAACGGAGTGCGCGCCGAGTTCATGCCCGACAAGCATCCCGAGTTCGGTCAGTGCGTGCACAAGGTAGTAAACCACCCAAGCCGGCCCGGGCGGCTATTCCTCCAGAACCACTGGGGGCTATACCGGAGCGACGACTGGGGCGACGGCTGGCATGACATCGCGAACGGCGTCCCGTCCGACTTCGGCTTCGCGATGGCGATGCATCCGCACGACCCCGATACCGTGTACATCGTTCCCATCGAAGCCGATGTGTTCCGGGTCGTCCCGGAAGCGAAGCTTCGCGTCTACCGCACGCGGGACGCCGGCGCGTCCTGGCAGCCGCTGGCCAACGGACTCCCGCAGGAGGACGCATACGAGAACGTGCTGCGCGACGCAATGGCCGTGGACGCGGCGAAACCAGCCGGCGTGTACTTCGGCACTCGCAGTGGCAAGGTGTTCGCGTCCAACGATGAAGGCGACTCGTGGCAGCTCGTGGCCGATACGCTGCCGCCGGTGGTGTGCGTGAAGACCGCGATGATCTCCGCCTGATGGTCACGGTCGGCCTCCCGTCCTACCTCCAGCAGTTTGCCGGCGGGAAGGAGCGGGTGGAGCTGGACGCGGGCGGAAAAACCATAATCGGAGTGCTGGCCGCGTTGGGCGATCGGTTCCCCGGAGTCCGCAGCCGCGTATTGACGGAGCAGGGAGAGATCCGGCCGCACATCAACGTGTTCGTGGGCGAGCGGAACTGCAGATTTGAGGACGGACTGGAAACCGCGGGTCCCGATGGATCCGAAGTCCTGATACTGGCAGCCGTTAGCGGAGGCTGAGACGCAGTAGCCTGCTACGTACGCGTACGTATATAGGCCCACTGCGCGCCGGACGAGCTTCAGTGCGTCCCGCCACTGGAGCGCCCGATGAGAAGTGCCGCACAAGGCATCGCCCCGGATGTGTTCATCCGTCCCCGCCACCGCCGGGCGACCAGCGTGGCAGATTCAATAGTCGGCGGCATGTTCGCCGCGGCCAGCCGCCTCGCGGAGCCGCTGGCGAAGCTGGACGCGAGGCTGCGGCCTGAGCGAACCACGCGTGCGCGTGCCGCGCTCTCACAGGCGCACGACGGCCGCACGGACGGGTCCGCCGAGCTGCGCGCGATCTGGTTCACGCGAATCGCGCGCGAGGGGCTTCGGGTTCTGCTCGCGCTGGGATTTGCCGACGCCGTGCTGCGCCGCGTCGAGGTCTCCGGAGGCGTCAGCGCCCTCAGAGGAGACTGCGTGTACGCCATCTACCACACGCCGTGGGGCCGCGTTCTCGCGCTCTGGATGGCGCGACAGTCCCATGGCGTCGTGCTGTCCGCGCAGCGCTGGATGGAGCGCGCGGGAAGAGCGCATGTGCCCTGCACGTGGCGCGGGATGCGCGGGCTGGTAGATCGAATCCGGCGCGGGCGCCCGGCCGCAGTCACGGCTGATCATTTTGGAGCAGCCGGGGGGCGCACGACTGCCGCGTCGCTGCTCGGCCGCGACGTGAACGTATCCACCGGCGTCGCGCGGATCGCGCTGGCGGCGGGGGTACCGATCGTCCCGGTGATGACGCGCTATGTCGATGGGAAGCTTCGCGTCGTCGTCTGCGACGCGATTCCGGTCAACCGGACCGGGATCGAAGCCGCGACGCGCCGCATGACGAGCGTGTTCGACGCCGAGCTGCGGCGGGATCCGTCGGGGTGGGAACAGGCCCACCGGTTCCTGTCGGTACGGCAGTTGCTCCTGTAATCGGCCGAACTCATTCCCTACCGGAGGCGTGCGTGCGACTGGGACGACGTAGCACCAACATCGAAGACCGGCGCGGCATGCGCATGGGCCCGGCAGTTGGCGGGATCGGCGGCATCGCCGTGCTGCTCATCGCGCTTTTCCTCGGCGTGGACCCGGGCGCGCTGCTCAACTCGGCTCCGGAAGCAGGCCCCGTATCACCGGCGGACTCCGCCGCGCTTGCCAACGATCCCAACCGCGACCTCGTGGCCGCCGTTCTGGGCGACACCGAAGACACCTGGAACGAGATCTTCCAGGCGAACGGCAGGGACTACGAGGAGCCCAAGCTCGTCATCTATTCGGGCACGACGCAGTCGGCCTGCGGCATGGGTCAGGCCGCGATGGGCCCGTTCTACTGCCAGCTCGATCGCGACATCTACATCGACTTGACCTTCTTCGAGGACCTGCGCACGCGCTTCGGCGCGGACGGAGATTTCGCGCAGGCGTACGTGATCGCGCACGAGGTCGGACACCACGTTCAGAACCAGCTAGGCATCGCCGAGCGTACGGCCGCGCAGCGGCAACGGAGCGGCGAAACCGAGTCGAATCAGCTATCGGTGATGCAGGAGCTGCAGGCCGACTGTTTCGCGGGGATCTGGGCGAATCACGCCAACCGCTCGCGCCAGATTCTCGAGGCCGGCGACATCGAGGAAGGGCTGAACGCCGCCGCCGCCATCGGTGACGACCGGATTCAGCGGCAGACGCAGGGAACGGTCGTGCCTGAGAGCTTCACTCACGGCAGCTCGCAGCAGCGCGTTCGCTGGTTCAGGCGCGGGATCGAGAGTGGCGACGTCGAGGCCTGCGACACGTTCAGCGCGAGAGCGCTATGACTCCGACCGCGAGTAGCCTGGCGCGGACCGGTGTGTGCTTCTCCCTCCTGGTGGGAGCGACGGCGGCGGCCTGCGCGCCCCGCTCCACCATGGAGGAGATCCGCACGGGTACGGCCGCGACAGTTCGCGTGGACAACCAGGCCTTCCTGGACGTGAACGTCTACCTGCTGCGCTCCGGGCAGAGGACGCGCCTGGGCACCGTCACGGCCCTCACCACGCGCACCTTCGTCCTGCCAAGATCCATCGTCGGCACCGCCGTCACAGTCCAGTTCGTAGCGTCCTTCATCGGCAGCAGCCGCGCGCCGGTGAGCGAAGAAGTGGTCGTATGGGAGGGTGACGAGGTCGAGCTCAGAATCCCCCCGGGATAGGCACTGGAGCATCTAAACGAACCCCTTCTGAATCTCCTCCAGGGCGGCCGCGCCGGGGCAGAGCTCATCGAACGGAATCCCTGACAGTGGACGCTCGACCGTCTGCATCGTCGCGTGCATGTCCGCCGAGGAAGGGTCCACGTACAGCAGTCCTGTCACGACCTCCCCCGATTGCTCGCGCTCGCGCAGGTACGAGTACACTGCGTCCCGGTCGGTCGGGTCGTAGCTCTCGGGGATCTTGCGGAAGCGCACTGTGCTCCCGTCGTGCAGAGTCACCGAGGTCATTGAGCCGGGCGCGTAGGCCGTGGTGATCTCGTCCGCTGGCGGGACGAAATCGTGCGCGCCGTTCAGCTGCACGAACTCGGCTTCGACGAGCGGCTGCGCGTGCTCGCGCGTGTACATGTAGCTCTTCGTCGAACCCTCGTGATCGTTGAACGCGACGCACGGGGAGATCACGTCCACCAGCGCGAAGCCCCGGTGCTGCAGCGCGGCCTTGAGGATCGGCACCAGCTGCGCCTTGTCGCCGGAGAAGCTGCGCGCCACGAACGTCGCCCCGAGCGTGAGCGCGAGGAACACGGGATCGATCGGCGGACTGACGTTCTCCACTCCGCGCTTCGACTTCGTGCCGACGTCCGCCGAGGCGGAGAACTGTCCCTTCGTCAGGCCGTACACGCCGTTGTTCTCGATCACGTACAGCATATCCACGTTGCGGCGGATCGCGTGGCACAGCTGCCCCAGCCCGATTGACAGCGAGTCGCCGTCGCCCGACACGCCGATGCAGATGAGATCGCGATTGCCCGCGTTCGCTCCGGTGGCGATCGCCGGCATGCGCCCGTGCACCGAGTTGAAACCGTGCGACTGGCCGAGGAAGTATGTCGGCGTCTTTGAGGAACATCCGATGCCGCTCATCTTCGCCACGCGGTGCGGCTCGATGCTCAGATCGAACACGGCCTGGATGATCGCGGCAGTGATCGAGTCGTGGCCGCACCCCGCGCAGAGCGTGGACATCGCGCCCTCGTAATCGCGCGTGGTGAGCCCGAGCCGGTTCTTCGGCAGCGACGGATGCCGGACCTTGGGCTTGGTGATGTACGTCATTCCGTCACCGGAGTGTCGCCGGCCGCCTGTGGCAGCCTGGCCTCGTGGTCCGGCTCCTCCGCGCCACGCAGCGCGGCCACGATCCCCTCGACGACGTCGCACGCGCTGAGCGGCAGCCCGCCGAAGGTGCCGACGCGCTGCAGCCGCTCCCGCGCAAATCCCGTCTCGATGGCCAGGAGCGATGCGAGCTGCCCGTCGCGGTTCTGCTCGACCACGAAAACGCGCTGGTGGCTGCGGATGAACTCGCCGACCTCCGGCGCGAACGGGAAGCCGCGCAGGCGCATGTAGTCCACCGTGATTCCGCGCGCGCCGAGCAGCTCCACCGCTTCGACGATGGCGCGGTGACAGCCGCCGAGCGACACGATCGCCGCCCGCGCCCCTGCCGTCGTGCTGACCGCCGGCACCGGGACACTCTGCGCGGCCGTCTCCATCTTCTTCGTGAGCCGCGTCATCACGTCGGAGTACTCGGCTGCGTCCTCGGTGTACCCGCCGAATTTGTTGTGCCCCGAGCCCCGCGTGAAGAACGCTCCTTTCGCGTGCACACCCGGCAGCGTGCGGGCGGCGACGCCGTCGCCGTCGGCGTCCACGTACCGGTTGAACTTCTCGAGCGCCTCCAGCTCCTCGGCGCCGAGCACCTTGCCGCGGTCGGGACGGTACGCGTCGTTCCACTGGAGCCGCGGCACCATCCAGTCGTTCATCCCTATGTCGAGGTCGGAGAGGACGAACACCGGCGTCTGGAACCGCTCCGCGAGATCGAACGCGCGCACGGCGAAGTCGAAGCACTCGCCGGGGTCCGCGGGAAAGAGCAGTATATGCTTCGTGTCGCCGTGCGACGCGTACGCGCACAGCAGCAGGTCGCCCTGCTGGGTGCGGGTCGGCATTCCGGTGGACGGGCCCGTGC
>JBPPMH010000047.1:0-4742 GCA_051305945.1 Gemmatimonadaceae bacterium | reverse complement strand
GCCTCGGAGTACGGGTTGTCGTTCGAGACGTGCGGGCGGCTGTGGGTCTTGGTGACGCCCAGGTCGGTCAACAGCAGCGCCACGACCTTCGACTTCATCGACGAGCCCCGGTCGGCGTGGATGGTGAGCTGGCCGGGGACGATTCCCTGGCGGATGCACGTCTCACGGATGAGCATCTCGGCCAGATCCTTGCTCTCGCGGTGGGCGACCATCCAGCCGACGACGGAGCGACTGAAGACGTCGATTAATGTGCAGCTGCACATTACTCGACTCATGTGGAGCCCCTGGTTATGTGGAGTCGCGGCCTTGAAGCTTAAGCAGGGTCTGTGTTTCAGGGTACCTGACTCCACATAACGATCCCCCATCAGAGCCCCTCGAGCCACGCCAGGATAGATGCGTCCGACCGCCATGCGGCGAGCGCCGTGTCGCCGTCGCCTATGGGGCCGGCCTTCGCGAGCGCTGCTCGCTTGGTCTCGAGGTCGACGACGGCGTAGCGATTGGTGGTCTCGACACTCGCGTGCCCGAGCCAGTGGCTGATCGTCACCAGGTCGATGCCGGACTGGAGCAGATGGACCGCGCTGCTATGTCGCATTGTGTGGGGGTGCACACGCTTGCGGGCGAGGCCCGGGGCCGCGGGCTGTGCGAGAGTCGCGTACTTCCGCACGAGGTATCGGACGCCGAACCGTGTCAGCGGCTCGCCGCGGCGATTGCGGAAGAGCGGCTCGGAGGATGCATGGTCGAGGCCGGCGTCGGCAAGAAGTGCCCGCAGGGCCGCGACGGTTGGGAGCCAGAGCGGGCAGATGCGCTCCTTGCGGCCCTTGCCGAAGAGTCGGGCCTGGAGCGGTCGTACGAGCTGGAGGTCTCGCGGTCTGAGATCGAGAACCTCCTGCACGCGAGCGCCGGTGTTGAACATCACGAGCAGCAGCGTGTGATCTCGACGCCCGTCGTGCGTGCTGCGGTCGGGGGCGTCGAACAGGGCGCGGATTTCGTCGGCCTCGAGGTAGTCCACGGTGCAGGTACGGAATCGCTTGAAGGGCACGGAGAGGAGGCGCTGGCAGATCTCGACATGTTCGGGATGTCGCGCCGCGACGAAGCGGGCGAAGGCGTGAATGGCGGCGAGGCGGGCGTTGCGCGTCGCAGCGCAGTTTGCGCGGCCGGTCTCTAGATCCTCGAGGAACGCGAGCACGCCGTTGGGGTCGATGTCGTGAAGGTCGAGATCCACGACGTCACGACCTTGGCGCGTCGCGAGGAATCGCAGCAACAGGGCGAACGCGTCGCGGTAGCTGCGGACGGTGTGCGGGCTGAGGCCGCGCGACAGCGGCATGTGCTCGGCGAAGAAACGGCGCAGGGCACGTGCGAGGGAGTTGGGTTTCTGCGCGGGGGACGTCATCGGTCACCTCGTTCGTCCGGTGCGATCGGAAGGAAGCGTGCGCAGTGCTGATCGAATCTCTCGCTCGCCTGGTGTACGACAACGTCGAGGAGGGGGAGGTAGTACTGGGTGGAGAGGATCGAGACGTGGCCCATGTAGGTCGCAAGCGCCGGGAGTCGCGTCTGGACGTCGACGCCGGCATGGTACCAGCGCAGCAGGGCGTGGAAAGCGAATGTGAAGCGCAGATCGTGGACGCGCGGCAACCTCCCGGCAGCAGTGTGGACTCCGGCGGTCCGGAACAGGTGCCGCATCAAGGCACGCAACCCATCGCCCGAGTAGGCGCTGATACCGCCGCGGCGGTGGATCAGTAGGGGCGCGTCCGGTTCGCGGGGGAGACTGAGTCTATGACGGTCCTCGAGGTAGCGGTGAATCTCCCGCACGGCATCGGGCGAGAGCGGAACCATGCGCGATTTGTGAAACTTGCTGTCACGGACGAGCAGAACGCGGTCGTGGGGATCGTAGTCGCCGAGCGTCAGGCGCACGATCTCGCCGCGCCGGAGCCCCGATGTGTAGAGCAGGACCAAGGCGAGCCGCGCAACCTTCGGGTGCAGAGGTGAGAACTTGTATGGACGGAGCGCATCGGCGGCGAGCAGCAGTCGAGCAATTTCGATCTCGGAAAAGATGTAGGGCTGTGGCCTCGGCGGCCGCAGCGGGAACTGACTCGGGTCAGGGACGAAACAAGTCGGCTCGCTCCGGCGCCGGTAGAGACAAAACTGGCGGACGATCTGCATGCGCATGCGGCGTCCGCTGGGCATCAGGCGCTCGATTGACGAGCACCACGCGGAGAAGGTTTCCGCAGTCAGATCCGAGATGGGGCGTGTGGAAAGGAAGCGATCGAGCTGACCGAGGAGGTGGAACTGGGTCTCGTAGCAGCAACCCAGCGTCTGTTTGTACGCGACGTAGCGGCTGATCGCCGGACCGATCATCGAGGTGAACTCGGAGCGCGGACTCATGGCCGCACCTCCTCTGCCGATCCTGCGGGCAGTGGCAGCGCCACGTTGCGCAAGTCGTCGACATCGAGACGGAGGTAGACACCGGTGCTCTCAGCGCTCCGGTGGCCGAGGAGATCCCCGATCATCTTGAGCGTAGCTCCCTCGCAGAGTAGGCGCAGGGCCAGGGCATGGCGCAGGCAGTGAGGTCCGCCGCGGGCGGGAAGGGATACTCCGGCGCGTCGCGCCCACGCGCGGAAGGCGTCGCCGACAGCACCCCGACCGAGAGGACCGAGCGGGGCCTCGGCCCGCAGGAACAGATGGCGCTCGGTCGAGTTAGGTCGACCTCGTCGCAGGTAGTCCAGGAGCGCTGTCCCGATCTCGTCGGTCAGCGGCAGGAGAAGAGGCGTGCCGATCTTCGGCCGTGGGACGTGGATCCGGCGAGTCCGCCACGCCACGTCGTCCAGATTGAGTGCCGCGACCTCGCTTGCCCGCAGGCCGTAGGTGGCGATGAGAAGGAACATCGCGAAGTCGCGTTGCCCCTTGGGCGTCGTACGGTCGATCGACTTCAGGAACGTGCGGACCGTCTCCCACCGAAGGGCACGAGGCAGATGCTCGCCCCGGTATACGCGTGGCGACCTGACCCCGGCATCGAGCCCTGGAGCCGTCTCACCGCTTGCAGCGAGGAACCGCAGGAACGTCCTCAGCACCGTCGTGACCTGCCCCATCCTGCTACGGCCCACATGCTTGCCGGCCTGGGCGACAAACGCTTCGACCTCCGCATCGCGAAGGTCGTGGAGCCGCTGCGGATGGGCGTCGTGGTCGATGAAGCGCAGGAACCTGGTGATCGCCGCGCCATGCATCTCGATCGTGCTGGCGGAGAGACCTCGGACACGCTCGAGGTACCGCCGGTAGTCTGCGATCCGAAGCTCACTGGGTGTCGGCGGGGTCGGCGCCAGGCCGCCACGCTCCTCCAGGTACGACCCGAGGGAACGGACGAGCGCGCCTCGCGGTGGCGAGCATGACATCCGCGGCTTTGGTGCGTACGAACGCAGCGCCGACGCCGTCAACTGGCCGAGGGAGCACACTCCGCTCCGGCGGAGAGCGCGCGCAAGCGACGCGGCGGCCTGCATACGTCGCTGAATCGCGTCCCGTGGGTAGCCCCGCGCTTCAAGCCAGACGCACAGACCTTCGAGAGCCGCGCCCAGGACGGGCAGAGACGAGTAGCGGGCGTGGGCCCGCGGGAACAATGTCGCAAGCATCGAGACCCTCCTTTCAGGATGCGCCGAAAGTGGCGCGGTCACGATGCTATCGGGACGAGTTATGTGGAGTCAGGTACCCTGAAACACAGACCCTGCTTAAGCTTCAAGGCCGCGACTCCACATAACCAGGGGCTCCACATGAGTCGATGATGACGTAAAGATAGAAGTAGGTCCACTTCGCCGGCCCCCTGAGCTTGGTGATGTCCCAGCTCCACAGCTCGTTCGGACCGGTGGCCAGCAGCTCGGGAGCGGTGTAGTGGGGGCGACGGAGCTGGTCGCGACGCTCGCGCACCTCCGGTTCTCCTCCAGGATGCGGTACATCGTGCGCTCCGAGCAGAAGTAGCTCTTCTCGTCGAGGAGGTGGGCGAAGACCGCGCCCGGAGACTGATCCACGAAGCGCGGCTCGTGCAGGATCTCGAGCACCCCGGCCCGCTCGGCGGGGCTCAGAGTGCGTGGCGGGCTCGGCCGCGGCGTCGGCTCCGTCGTCCTGGGAGAGCGATGGCGGTAGTAGGTCGCTGGGGGAACGCCCAGCGCAGCGCAGGTGGGCACGACCCCGAGCCTGGGTCCGATCTGGCAGACCGTCTCCATCACGATGGCTCGCTATCCAGCGGCCTCCCCAGTAAGACTGCAAGTTTTTTTTGCACCGCCACCAGTGCCTCCGCCCGCTCCGCGCGCTTTCGCCACTTGTCGATCTCTCGCGCCTGCTCGGCGAGCTTCTTGTCCCGCGGATCCGGCGGCTCCGCCTTCGGTCCGCGTTTCCTCGGCGTCAGCCCCTCTACCTCGCCGCGGTCCCGCGCCCTCCGCCAGCTCGACAGGCTCGAGGAGTACAACCCCTCGCGCCTGAGCAGCGCCCCGATCGCACCCGGAGTCGTGCAGCGGTCCGCCTCACGCAGGATCCGCCGCTTGTCCTCCGCGGTGAACCGCCGGCGCTTCGCCTTCGCCTCGACCTCCGTCTCCGCCAGCGCAGCGGGACCCGCCGGACCCACAACCGGGCCCGCCGCGGGCGCGCCAGCCGGGGAAACTACAGTCGCCCGACGGGCTCCGTCCGTTTCCCCGGCAGCCTCACCCAAAGGCTTCTTCTCTACCATCCTCATCCATCGTTTCCTTCCCGTCCTCTACAGT
>JBPPMH010000046.1:0-37940 GCA_051305945.1 Gemmatimonadaceae bacterium | reverse complement strand
CGCATGTCCAGTCCACCGCCACCGTAAAGTCCGAGCCCCGTGGGCACCTCGAAGAAATCGAAGACGACGCGTGAAACGTCCACGCCCTTCCAGCCATTGACCTCATGGTCGAACAGAGCGAACGCGCGGGCAAAACCGTTGAACATGAGATTCCGTCCAACCTGTCCGCTCGAATTGGCGAGACCGTCGGGAAACGCCCGCGTCTTCGACAACAGCAGGAGCTTGGGCGTCTCGATGCCGTTGGCCGACAGGACCACCGCCTTGGCGCGCTGGAAGACGTGCTTCCTGTCCTTGTCGAAGTAGGTGACGCCGGAAACACGGCCGTTCGGACGCATCTCGATGCGGCGGACGTAGCTGTCGGGCCGGATCTCGCATCGCGTCGTGGCCACGGCTCCGGGAATCATGGCGACGAGGGTGCTCGACTTGGCCCGCACCTCGCAGCCGTATCCGCCGCAGGGACCACATGCAACACAACCGGAGCGCCCGCGGTAAGGGCGGGAAAGAATCGCGACCGGTGCCGGCCAAGCGAGCCAGCCGAGCTTCTGCGCGCCACGCTCGCACAGCACGCCCTCGGACTTGATTGGAAGCGGTGGGCAGGGATATCCCCTGCTGCGGGGCGGCTCGAACGGATTGCCCGCTCGGCCGGAAATTCCGATCTCCCAATCCACTTTGGCGTAGTACGGCTCGAGGTCCTTGTAGGTGATGGGCCAGTCCGCCACGCTCGATCCGTCAGGCACGCCCAGACGAGTGGCCTGCTCGAACTCGATCTCCGGGCAGCGCCAGGAATTGCCGGTGTAAGGCACCGTGCCGCCACCGACGACCCGGCCGTAATTGATGTACTCGCCTTTTACAGCGGTCGAGCCCTCGTTCGGGCGGCGGGTCTGCGGCTGCTGGGCCGTCTGAGTCAGACTCGTTTCAGGGTGATAGCGGAAATGCAACGGATCGTGGCTGAAGTCCCGCTCCGTGAGCCAGGGGCCTTGCTCGAGGACGACGACGGAGAAGCCGGCCCGCGCCAGCTCGTGGGCGATGACGCCGCCCGCGGCGCCCGAGCCCACGACGACGAAATCCACTTCGTCGCTCGGACGATACGTTCTCATCCGAGGCAATGGCGCGGGTGACACCGACCGGTGTGGGGTGTGATCAGGCACGGTCGTAATACCCGAACGGGGGTGCCCATGAGTAGCGATCCTCGAACCCGATGAGGTTCCAACCCACTTTATTGAAATTCCCCCCGTGGACCGGGTGCGAGAACATGCCGACCATGGTGATTCCGCGGAAATGACTGAAGCTCACCGGGTGCACCTGTTCGAACGCCGTCAATAGCGCGATCTGGTCGGCGCTGCTCAGCGCAGCGAACGAACGACTGCCAGGGGTTCTTTGAGCTACCGCGTCGCCGAGCAGCTTGAAGTCGTGTTGAACCCCGGGCTGCGCTTGCTTGAAGACCGTTGCGTAGTATCGGTCGGCGAACCGGACGACGTGCGCCTCGCGCGCGCCCGGCGTGTCGTCAGTGGGAACTATCAGCGCGCTGATGGCATCGTGGTCGCGCGCCTGCTCCGGAGTGAAAAATTCGTAGGGCGTTTCAGGAGCGACGGATGACGCGTAGGCCGCCAGCGCGCGTAACTCCGACGCGTGCGCGGCAAGCCACGCCGCGCCGGCGCCGCCGGCGAGGGTACCCACAAAATCGCGGCGAGTGATCTCTGATCCACGCATGTTACGAAGGCTCGTAGGCGACGGTGCGGCAATTATAGGGTCGCGTAATGATGTCGGCTAGAAGTACGCTCGATACCCCATCCACCTCGGCAGTCATCTTGGTAGCGGATTGTTGGCACAGCCGTATTTTGGGGGACCGCCAATGACCAAAACCCACAAACGATGACACCGCTCGAAACGCTGCAGGCCGCGCTCGCCGATCGTTATGAGATCGATCGCGAGATCGGATCGGGCGGAATGGCCACCGTCTACCTCGCGCGCGACCTCAGACATCAACGAGAAGTCGCGTTGAAGGTGCTCAAGCCGGAGCTCGGCGCAGTCCTCGGCACCGACCGGTTTCTTGCTGAGATCCGCGTAACCGCCAACCTGCAGCACCCAAACCTGCTGCCGTTGTTCGACAGCGGCGAAGCCGGCGGGCTGTTGTTCTACGTCATGCCCTTCGTGCGCGGAGAAACGCTGCGGGCGAAGATCGACCGGGAGCGCCAGCTCTCGGTGGACGAGGCCGTACGAATCGCTGTCGCGGTCGCTAGCGCCCTCCAGTGCGCGCACGAGAGCGGCGTCATCCATCGCGATCTCAAGCCGGAGAACATTCTCATCCAGTCGGGCCAGCCCGTCATCGCCGACTTCGGGATCGCATTGGCCGTCTCCAAGGCCGGCGGCGCGCGCGTCACGCAGACGGGGCTGTCGCTCGGCACCCCGCAATACATGAGTCCCGAACAGGCGACGGGCGACCGCGTGATCGACGCACGCAGCGACATCTACTCCCTGGGCGCGGTCACGTACGAGATGCTCTCCGGCGAGCCGCCCCATTCCGGGTCCAGCGCGCAAGCGATCATCGCGAAGCTCATGACGAGCGAGCCTCAGCCGCTAAACACGCTGCGCTCGACGATTCCGGTGAATGTCGCGTGCGCCGTGGAGAAATCCTTGGCCAAACTCCCCGCGGATCGCTTCGCGTCGGCGCAGGAGTTCGCGAGCGCTCTGCAGAATCCGTCGTTTACGATCGCGGGCAAGTACGTGCGCGGCACCGCCGAGCAATCCGCGGCGACGAAAAAGTGGCAGCGCATTGCGATTGGCACGGCAGTGGTCGGCTCAACGGCCCTTGCGGCGGCGTTGTGGGCGACTTTGAAACCTCAGGCACCAAAACCGGTCGTGCGCTACGTCCTGGGGATGGACTCTACGGAAGTGATTGGTGGTGGGCTTCGCCGCGTCGCGCTGTCGCCGGACGGGAACTTGCTTGCGTACTCGCTGCTCCCGGAGTTGAACCTGTACGTGCGACGTCGCGATCAACTGCGCGGAACGATCGTGCCGGGCGCTTCGGACGCCTTCTCACCGTTCTTCTCGCAGGACGGCGGGAAGATCGGCTACCTGTCGCAACCGGGAATGTTGAGAGTGGTGTCCGTTAGCGGCGGGCCGCCTGTGCTGATCTCCGATTCGATCGCTGGTGCGGGTGCCGCATTCGGACCCGATGGGCGTATTTACGCTACGCGCATCAACAGCTGGGATATCGTGCGCATGACAGATGCCCCCGGCTCACCGCTCGAGCCCGTGACGACTGTCGACACGGCCAAAGACGAACGGCGTCATTTCTGGCCCGAAGTCCTGCCGGGCGGGAAATCGATGCTTTTCGTCATCACATACGGCGGCGCTAGTACCGCGCAGTCTTCGAAGGCTTCCATGATCGCACTTGCTGATCTTGGCACCGGGAAATACCGCACACTGGTTGCCGGAGTGCGCGCCACGTACTCACTATCGGGGCACCTGCTGTACGCCACGTCCGATGGCTCGCTCATGGTAGCCGAGTTCGATCCGCGAAAGGGAGAGCTTCGGGGCAGCCCGGCGTCCGTGGTACCCGGGCTTCGAGTAAGCCCCGGGCTGTCTGCTTCATCGGACTTTCATGTGTCGCGAACCGGAACGCTGGCCTACATCACCGGCCAGACCGGGATCGAGCGGGAGCTAGTGTGGATACAAAGGGATGGAAAGATCGAGCCCGTTGACCCGGGATGGCGCGGCACCTTTAACAGTCCCTCGCTTTCTCCCGACGGAAAGAAAGTCGCGGTGTCGATCGCCGCGGGAGCGCGCACGGACATTTGGGTCAAGCAGCTCGATCGCGGACCGAGCCTCAAGCTGACATTCGAGGGCACCGAGAACATATATCCCGGGTGGACCGCGGACGGGCAAAACATCACGTATCAGAGCAACGCCTCCACTCCGATCGGCATATGGACCAAGCGCGCGGATGGAAGCGCGCAGGCGTTCCAGCAGATGCAGGCCAAGTTGGACCTGGCTGCTTCCGTCTGGAGCCGCGACGGGAAATGGCTGGTATTCCGCACCAGCGCACTCGTTGCCGGGGGCGGGGATATTCTGGCAATTCGGCCGGGGGTGGATTCTGCGCCCAATGTCCTTCTGGCCACCGCCTACGCAGAGCTCGATCCCGCGCTTTCGCCCGACGGCAAGTGGCTGGCCTACACGTCGAACGAAACGGGGAGGAACGAAGTCTACGTAGTTCCGTTCCCGAACGTCCGCGCTGCCAAGTGGCCGATCTCGACGAGTGGTGCGACCCAGGCCCTGTGGGCGCACAGCGGCCGGGAGCTTTTCTTCCGGACCGGCGGAACCCTGGTGTCGGTGCCGGTTCAAACGACTCCGACTTTCTCCGCGGGCGCCGCGAGAACTTTATTCCCGGTCCGCGAGTACGTGGGCAATCAGAATCGACGACAGTACGACGTCGCGCCGGGAGACAATCGCTTCCTCTTCATCCGGACAGTGGGCGGTCAGGCGGCGAACGAGCTCGTGTTCGTGGACAACTGGTTTCAGGAGCTGAAAAAGAAGTAGCTCTGCGCGGTCGCGGAAAATAAAAGTGGGGGCCGGAGCCCCCACTTTTTGCATTTGGTGCGCCGAGTCTACCGATAGCTCGGGTCAAGCTCCATGAGCTGCGCGCGGATGGAGAACCAGGCACTCTGCACCTGCGACGTAGCTCGCGCCTGTGTGAGCGCTGCGTCCACGCGCCGCGCGCTGGCAATGAGGGATTTCCCCGCCAGCACGACCCCTTCAACGTTACCGGACACTCGCACGAGCTGCTCATACAACTCTGCATTGTCGGCGAAAGCCGACAGCGCGAACAGCAGCTCGACGTCCCCCTCGGCGTACAGCCGGCGCGTATCCATCCGCCCCGCCGTGGAGATCATGAGATCCTGACGCTCGCGCGCGACCAGCGCCGTTGCGCCCCTGCGAAGCAGCGAAGCTTCCGCGGGCGAGAGGACCGCGACCGCGCTGCTCGCGGAAAGGCCGAGCATCTGCGCGGTCCGCCCGTCGAGATTTCCGGTCGCGATTATTCCCTTGTCCACCTGGTATTCGAACAGCGCGTTCCTCGTGGCATCGTCGAGCTGCCCGTTGATAGTGCCGCGGTAATAGTTCTGACGCGCCAGCGCCTGTTGCGCCGCGCGGATCATCTCGGGGCTGGTGTAGATGGTGAAGGCATCCGGTGCGCGCGCCACGCCGCTGCGCGTGAGCACGAGCCCGGATTCGAGCTGCACGGCGAGCGGAGTGCCCGCGGGAAGACGAACGTCGGCACCGGACGAGAGCAGCCCACCCAGCGCGCCGAGAATGCCCGAGGCGGCGTCACCGCCGGCTCCGGCTATCGCGGCGCCGACTCCGGTACGTCCGCCCACGAGAACCACTCTCGCATTCGGATCTGATTCGATCTGGCGGCGCTCGGCCGCGTCAGTGCTTGTCAGCCGACCGCTCATGCCGACGGTGGTGCCGTTCGGAAGAGCGAGGCGGTCAAACCGCACGTCGATGGCGCCCGACTGCTGCCGCGTGGCGGCTTGCGCGGCGACCACTACTCCACGAATGCGACTGCCCGCCGGGATGACGGTGAAGTTGTCCACGCGCACCGTGTCGGCTACGACTGTCTCGAACGTCTGGCCGGGTCGCGCACTGGAGGACTCCAACGCGGTAGCGGTTCGCACGATTATCACGGTGCCCTCGGGCACCACCACCCGCGTCTGCGCGGACGCGTCCAACGCAATTACCGAGGAAAAGCACAGGATACCGAGCGCCCGACAGCGCGAGATGTAGTGGCTGATTTTCATCGTAGACCTCTGTCGTAGGAATTGCTCAAGCCGAGGTGATCGTCTTGCACGGATCGTTCCGTTCCAGAAGCACTCTACAGCGCCCTTACGGCAGCAAATCCCCGCTGACGCTGATGAGGCGGCGGCTCCGCTGGTCGTAGCTCACCAGAACCACTTCACGGGGCTCGAGAGTGACGTTCAGGTCGAGGCCGAGCTCGGCGGGAATGGCCTCCCCCTGGCGGCGATGACGCTCATCTCTCTCTCGCCGCGCCCGCGCGGGCGGCGGGTCTCCCGGGCGAGGGACGTCACCTCCCTCGACGTGTCGATCATCGCCATCGTCATCGTCATCGTCATCGTCGCCGGACGAATCTGATCGCTGCTCCACGGGGATCGTGTCGATGCGGGCGAGGCGAACCGCGAAAACGGCCGGACCCGCCGGAACCGGCAGGTCCCGGGAGACGTACAGCGGGCGATCGTTGCGCAGGCCGCCGCCGCGCACGACCTGCGAATGCAGCAGCTCCCCGTTGCGGCGAACCTCCAGCCGGTAGCGCGCGGTGGTTCCCTCGCAGATGACGCTCTGCCGCATCTGCGGCGCGAGCTTGGCGAGCTCCTCGTCGGTCTGCCTTTGGCATACCTCGATGCGCTCCGGCCGCGCGCCCAGTGAGATTCGCAGGATCGCCCCATCCCCCCGGGCGACGTTGAGGGGAGCGATCGATCCCCATGCGAGCGCGAGCAGGCCTGCGGCAGTCAGCGCGGCCGCGACAATGATGCGAAGCGAGTTCTTCATGTTTCGTCGCCGATCGGCACGGGATCACATTCGAGATCAATAGCCACTACCGGTTCCTCGACCAGATCTCCGGCGAGGCGAAGCTGATCCTGGAACGCGGTGATGGCGGCCCACGCATTCGCGGGCTCGCTCGCGTTGGCGAACGCGATCCGTACCCGTTGCCGGTCCACCCTGGCCTTCAGGTCAGCTTCCCTTTCGTGATACACCCGCTCGTTCAGCCAGCGCGGCCCCTCGCGATTCCAGCAGTCGCGCGGAGGGCACGCGAGTGTCAGTACTCCGGCGCTTCCGCTGCGCACCATCAGCTCGATGACGGACGTGTGCAGGCTACCGGCGCAGTCGATGGGATACAGGACCACCCCGCGCGCGTCCGCGTCGCGTGCGAGGATCGGAGCGCCTCGCTCGCAGCAGATCACCACCAACTCACCCGGGGTTCTCTCTGGCCGCGCGATGAACGCGCGGGCGCGGGACAGTTGGTCGCGGCCGGTGCGGCCCGGGGGGCCGACGCCCATTGGCGCGCAGGAGCCGGCGCAGATCCCACAGCTGACGCAGAGATCGGGATCGACGCGAGCTACCTCCTCGGAGCGTCCGTCGGTGCGCGCGAACATGGTGATCGCCTCGTACGGGCAGTCGAGCGCGCACTGCCGGCACCCGACGCAGATCTCCTCATCCACCACCGACTTCGGCGGTTCCTCCTCGCCTCGCCGCTTTATGAAAACGGGGATCAGCAGCACCGCGAAGAAAGTGAGTGCGGCGCCCAACAGCGCCGTACCTCCATCGAGCGACCGCGAGAGCGGCAGCCAGAAAGCGTAAAACCAGTCGGCCGGCACGGACGCGGGAATCCGCAACGGGTTCGCCTCTGGCGCCATGGCGAGCGGCCGGACGACGGAAAGCACGACGAGGGCGCCGATCAGCGTCCACATCATCCGCCTGGGAGGAAGCAGCTTCGGCCGCGCCAGCTTCGAGGTGTGCAGCAGCAACACCGCGAACATGCTGAGCGGAATTCCGACGTGGGCGAACAGATTTATGAAAAAGAAAACGCTCGGGAGCGGCCGCTCGCCGGTGAACGCGCGCGACATCGGCTCCGAGAGGACGGGGAGCGCGTCGAGCATCCGCGCGCCCTCGAGCGCCAGCACCTCCCCGAACGAGTCCCAGACCAGGACATACCCGGTCCACCCCGAGACCAACACGAACAGGAGGAGCACCACGCCGCTCATCCAGGCGCGCGTGCGAGGTCCCCAGCTCCGGCCCTGCGCGTACATGCGCATCGCGTGCACGGCGACCGCGACGAGCGCCGCGTCGCTGGCGTAGCGATGCAGCGCGCGGATCCAGTTACCGATCCACGGATTCGCGGTGATGCCAGCTACTGAATCGTACGGCGCACCGACTCGGTAGAAGAAGGTCAGCCACAGGCCGGTGACGAGCAGGACGAGCAGCAGCGCGACAGCGATCGTGCCGCTCTGATACAGCGGGTTGTATTTCCAGCCGTACAGGCGGTTGCAGGCCGCGTCGGCAACCGTCAGGAGACGGAGCGTGAGCCGCTCCGCCGGGCGCGATGGAGCGGCCATCAGTGATGCGAGCGGTGCATGCGAGCGCGTGAGGCGGGGTGTGTGTCAGGCAAATCCCTACACCACATCAGAGCATTCACTGATGTGTTCCCCCATCGTATTTTGTGATCGTTCCTGATTTCGCAGTCCGCCCCGGCTCCTCAATCACGCAAACCTCATGACAGATCTCCGAAGCGACGATTCTGCGTCTGAGAAGATTCCGCTCTGGCAACGGCTGTTCGACAACGTGTGGCTCCTGCTCGCGCTGGGCCTGGTGATCATGTTCGCGGTTTTCACAGCGTGGGGCCTCTGGGAAATCCTGACGCTCCCACCGGCCGAACTCCCCTAAGGGCACATTCATGCATATCGATATTCACACGGGGCTCGACTCGCCCAAAGGTAACTGGTGGAAGCCGGCACACCGGTCGGAAAAGACGTGGGTCGTCATCGCCTTTGCGTGGTGCATGGTGCTCTTCGCGATGATGCCGCTCTGGCACTGGAAGGGCGGGCAGAATCCGTCGGGCATCCGGCGGCGCGTCGAGCCGGCCGCGTTCTACAAGCGCACGCTCGAGTTCACCAACCAATACAAGGTAGGCGACGACCGCGGAATGCCGATCGTAGCTCCCCCGCCCGGATCCGACATCTATCTGACGGCGATGGCCTTTCAATGGACTCCGATTCTCAAGCTGCAGAAAGGCAAGGAGTACATCCTGCACCTGTCCTCACTCGACGTGAATCACGGCTTCTCGCTGTACCCCGTCAACATCAACTTCCAGGTCATCCCGGGCTACGACTACGGCTTGCGGGTCACCCCCAACGCGTCGGGTGACTTCCGCATCATCTGCAACGAGTTCTGCGGAATCGGGCACCACACGATGGTCGGGAGGGTGATCGTCGAGGATTCGGCGACGACACCAGGCGCGCCCGCGGTCGGAGGTGTCCAGTGAGCGCGCCCGTACCCGCCTCCGCGGTCGGACCGGCAACGGACGTTCCGGCCGGCACGCGGTTCAGCGTATGCGCCTTCACCGGGCGCAAGCTGGACGAAGTGGCGCTGAGCCTCGTGCGATGGAACGCAGTCACCTCGATCGTCGCGCTACTGGTGGGCGCCATCGCGGCGGTGCTCATCGTGCTGACGCGGTGGCAAGCCGTGCACCTTCTTCCCGCGGTCTGGTTCTACCGCATCCTGGGCGTGCACGGGATGAGCATGCTCATCTTCTTCATCATCTTCTTCGAGATGGCGGTGCTCCACTTCGCAAGCACCGCGCTGCTGAACGCCAGGAACGTCGCGCCGAAGATATCGTGGCTGGCCTACGGGCTGATGCTGTTCGGCGCGCTGATGGTGGAGTACATGATGTGGGCCGGGAAGGCCGACGTGCTCTTCACGTCGTACGTTCCGCTGCGGGCGCACCCGCTGTTCTACCTCGGGGTCATTCTGTTCGCGGTCGGCGCGCTGATCGTCACCGGGGTGTTCTTCGCGAACCTCGCGGTGGCCAAGCGCGAGCGCACCTACGAAGGGTCCATGCCCCTCGTGGTGTACGGCGCGATGACCGCGGCGATTATCGCGGTGATCACGCTGGTCCACGGGGCCATGATCTACATCCCCACCTTCCTCTGGTCGCTGGGCCTGATGGAGGTGGACCCGCAGGTGTACCGCATGATCTGGTGGGCGCTGGGCCATTCCTCGCAGCAGATCAACGTCGCGGCCATGGTCGCCATCTGGTACATGCTCGGCGCGCTGACGGTGGGCGCGGTCGTGCTCAACGAGAAGATCAGCCGCTCCGCGTTCGTGCTGTACATCCTGTTCATCTCGCTGGCGTCCGCGCACCACCTGCTGGTGGATCCCGGAATGGGATCGGCATGGAAGATCGTGAACACCAGCTACTTCATGTACATGGCCGTCCTCGCCTCGTTGCTGCACGGCTTCACCGTGCCGGCGGGAATGGAGCTGGGCATGCGGCTCCGCGGCTACACCAACGGCATGTTCGACTGGCTGCGCAGGGCGCCCTGGGGCGATCCCGGCTTCAGCTCGCTGGTGTTGTCAGTCGTCGTGTTCGGTTTCATCGGCGGCATCACGGGCGTCACGATCGGCACGGAGCAGATCAACATCATCGTGCACAATACGCTCCGCTCGCCCGGCCATTTCCACGCGACCGTCGTCAGCGGCACGGCCATGGCATTCATGGGCGTGACGTACTACCTGATACCCCTCGTATTCCGGAAGAAGGTCGCGCTCTGGACGCTCGCGAAGCTGCAGCCATACATCTTCGCCGGCGGAATGGTCATCTTCACGATCTCGATGACCTTCGCGGGCACGTTCGGCGTGCCGAGGCGGCACTGGGACATCAGCTTCAGCCAGGCGCCGTTTGACGTGGCGTTCAACCCCGCGGTGGACATGTTCCTCGCACTGGTCGCGCTCGGCGGCGTGACGGCCGCGACGGGAGCCTTCATCTTCATCGCGATCGCCGTGAAATCGGTGTTCTTCGGCGAGCCGATCGGCCAAGTGACTCCCAACACCCACATGCGGGGTGTGCCGCAGGGACTCACTCATCCGCCCACGCACAGCGCTGACGTGGCGGAGCGCTGGGAGAAGATGCACGGTCCCGAGGCCGGCTTCATGGGCCCCGCGCCGGGCACCCTGGTGCTGGTGTTCGTCTTCCTCGCCGCATTCATCCTGTACTTCTTCGTGAACTGGAAGGTGCTGTCGTTCGTGTGGCGCATCGGTTGACGGAGACACGTCGCGGAGTACCGGCGCTCGCCGCGCTCGCCCTGATCATTCTGATCACGGCGGCGTGGTGGGCGCTGGCGCTGTGGCCGCTCACGGCGGAGGCGCCTGAGTGGCTGGCAAGGACGCGCTACGTGTGCTTCGGCGCGAGCGTCGGCGGGCTGCCGGACGCGGGCGGCTGGATACTGCTCATCGGGCAGCCGCTCGGCATGGTGGCGCTCCTGCTGATGGTTTGGGGGGGAGACACACGCGCCGGCATGAGCCGGGTGCTGGCGCGCACGACCGGCCAGATATCGGTCGGAGTCATCGCGGCCTTGCTGGTCGCGGGCGTGGGAAGCGTCATCCTGCGCGTGCGCGAAGTCAGCGCCCAGCCCTTCGATCCAAACCCGGCCACCAGCCTGGCGCAGCAGCTCACGCGGATCAACGACGTTCCACCCGCGCTCTCGCTGGTGAATCAATCCGGGGATACCGTCGGGCTGGGGAGCTACCACGGCAGGGCCGTGCTGGTCACGTTCGCCTTCGCGCACTGCGAGACGGTATGTCCGCTGGTCGTGAACGACGTGCTGTCGGCGCGCGACAGGATCGCGGAAACCGATCCGGTGCGGACACCGGCCGTGATCGTCGTCACGCTGGATCCGTTCCGCGACACGCCGAGCCGGTTGCCGGCAATCGCGAAACAGTGGGGGCTGACCGGTGACGCGCATGTGCTGAGCGGCTCGATCGAGGACGTCGAGCGCACGTTGAGCAAGTGGAGAATCCCGCGTATTCGCAACGAGCGAACGGGCGATCTCTCCCACCCGACAATGGTCTACGCGATCGGGCCGAATGGCCGCATCACGTACGTGGTCACCGGCGGCTCGGACCAGATCGTAGCGGCGGTTCGCGCGCTCTGAGTCGCGAATTGGTGTTGAGAGGAGTTTGACCCAGACGCTGCCTAGCGTCCGCCGCGCCAACGAAAGGTCTGAGCTACCTGCGCCAGACGGCAACCGCGGCGGGAGTCAAAGGGCACGGAGCCGATGCCGTAGCTGATTTCCGCGACAGAATGCTCACCCGCGACGAAAAGACTCTCGCTTTCGCAGTCGCCACAGTCGCCGTACAGCCAGATGCCGCGCCTGTCGCCCACGCGCACCGGCCGCGGCGGCCCGTGATAATCGTTGAAGTGGAACACGGTGGTGCGGGGGTCGTTGTTGATGGAATCCACTACTGCTTCCGCACGGAGAATTCGGGCGACGTGCGCGTCAACTCCTTCTCCCGCAGAGTCCGACAAGAATCTGACCGAGACCCAGCAATGCTCGCCGCAGCCGGGAAAGCGAGTGACATGCAGCACGTGGCCGTCGAGATCCGGCGGTGTGGAGTCGATCGTCGCGGAGGCCGGGGCAGATATGGAGAAACCTGAACGACGGATCTCAAGCAGTGGGTGCCAGCTGGCGGCTTCAGCGGACGGAAGCGCTCCCTCCATCGCAACGCCCGACCAGGCGGCGACCGGGATAGTGTCGCAGGACTGACCGTCCCAGGAAGGCGCGTCCGCCAACTCGCGCGTGCTCTGTGGGGTCACCTGGACGCCGCCACATGCGCCAATGGCGAACACGATTAGACAACCGTCGATCACCCTTAGGCGCCTCATCCGCTACCCTCGATTGTGCATTGCTCTTAACGATCAGTCGTGCGATCCGAAGTGCTCGGGGTGGGGATCGAACCCACATGAGGTTTTACCTCAAGGGATTTTAAGTCCCTCGCGTCTACCGGTTTCGCCACCCGAGCGATGGACTGCAGTCACTAGTCACTAGTCACTAGTCACTAGTCACCGCTATCATGGGCGCACACCTAAAACGTGCACGGCATACCATACAGTATACGCCAGCAAGCCAGCCAGGGTCGCGTCGCCGCCGTTGGCGGTGGCGGCACCATCTCCATCCACGAACTCGGCGGCAAAGCCGTTGTCCAGCGGAGCGCGGCGCAGCCACTTGAGCGTATCCGCGGCGCTCGGCCCTACGAGTCGCGCGCAGTGCACCGTAAGCTCGGCAGGCTTCAGCGCATCGAACGGACGAACGGTGCGCCGGTACACGGAATCCTCCCGCCGGATGCCGTCGTAGAACGGTAGCCAGTACAGCGAAGCAACGGGATCGTCCGCGGACGATGACGCGCCGTCCAGATCGATCGCCGTGTACAACACAGCGGTGCCGGCATCATCGGTCGTCGCGAACTTCCGACGCAGCGCGGCGCGGATCGCCTCTGCGTCCTCCACCTTTTCCGCGGTCTTCTCATCCAGCGTACGCTTGAACATCTCCATCGCCTGCGCCACGACCGCGTTGGCGTGCGCGCCGTACGGCTGGGTCACCGGTTCCCCGGCGGGAGTCACTTCCGTTGAGTACAGCGGCCAGCGCTTGTCGCGCCGAGCGTCTATGTCCTCGTGCGACTGGTACAGCGTGTCGGCGACCGCCGGCTCTTCCACGATCAGGTCGTCCCCGGTCTGCGAGATGTACCGCTCCACCGCGATCGCGTACGCCGACGCACCCTCGAGCGAAAATCCGGCCTGGAACAGTGTGCCGTCGAGGTAATGCACGCCCGTCCCCGGCGCGTAACCGTGCGTCTCACACATTCGCAGTATCAGCTCGCGGGCGAGATCCGCGTCGGCGAGCTGCACCGCGGGGATCGTCCAGGTCAGCGCTTCCCAGTCGTTGACAGTGAGGCCGTGCGAGTTCCACGGCACGCGCGTGCGGACCAGGTAGAAGTGGCCGTCGTCGAGCGCGCGGCCCACGCCATAGAAGTACGCGAGCAGCAAGTTGCGGTTGATCAACCGGTCGAGCGCGTCGTTACCGATGGACTGCTCGAAAGAGCGCAGCGTCTCGGTAGTCGTGCGCAGCAGCTCGCTCCACCCGCGCCGCCGCATCACCGCAACAGTCGCTTCGGCGCCGTCGCGCTCGGGGCCGGCGCCGATGTAGAACGCGTCCTCCACCCGCTCGCCCGCGCCGATCTCGATCTCGCGCGTGAGCGACCAGCGCGGCGAATCGCCGTCGCTCACTTCCACCCTGCACTCACCGTCTCCACCGATGGCCAGCGCCGCGTGCGCGGGGATCGCCGCGCCGTCGAGCACGATCACGCCGCGCTCGCCCGCGGTGATGCGATGGGCGTCGTCGAACGTGCGCGCGGAGCGAACCCGCTGCTGGCGGTGGCCGAGCGTGCCCTCGAAGCTGAGGGAAACAGTGATCGGGGACTTGCTCCGGTTCACCATGCTGATCGCGTACACTGCGCCCGCGACGTCCGCGTCCCGCCCGTAGGGCGCGAAGATCGTTCCGCGCACGGCTAGCTCGCCGGCGATGCAGTTGAATGTCGGAAGCCAGGCGGATACGCGCTCCCACGCCATTCCCTCCGCGGCCAGCTCGCGCACGACGCCGCCGACCCGGATCACGGGGCGCGCGAGCGGAGCCGCGCCGCCGTCCACGAAATCCGGGCCGCCGGCGAACTCGATCGCACCGCGCGAAGCCCGGTGCAGCATTCCAACGGCGTGCAGTGAGCCGTCGGCTGGATGGATGCACGGCAGCGCCAGCCAGTGGTTGCCGGTCAATTGCCACGGAATTGCGGGCGGGGCGGTCATTGATACAATGAATCTACGGGGGCTACCTACGGGAGGGGTGCAGGGGGATCCTAGCTGTTAGCGGCGAGTGAACCAATCAGTTGCGAGCAGGAAGTACCAGCGGAGACGCCCTGACAGTGTTGAGTAAAGTGAGCCTCCGCGCCGGCATCGATCGGCATCGAACTCTACTCAATACTGTCAGTTCTTTTCCGCAGGTACTTCCTGCTTGGAACTGACCCAACTCATTGCTAACGGCTAGGATCCCGTTTGGGCGACCCCAGTAGCCAGCAATTCCCTCGCGTGGGCTTGAGCCACGGCGCTGGTCGGATCCCCGCCGAGCATTCGAGCTATCTCTTCGATCCGCGGCGCGCCGGTCAGCACCGTGACGTCGGCAGTCGTCACCCCGCCCTTCGCCGCCTTGGCCACCACGATGTGATGGTGCGCGCGCGCCGCGAGCTGCGGCAGGTGAGAGATCGCGAACACCTGATGGTTGTCGGCCACGCGCCGCAGCGTGTCGCCCACCTGAAGCCCAACCTTGCCGCCAATGCCTGCGTCCACCTCGTCGAACACCAGCGTGGGCGTACGATCCACCTTGGCGAGGATCGTCTTCAACGCGAGCATCACGCGAGACAGCTCGCCGCCGGACGCGACCCGCGCTAGCGGGCGCGGCGGATGGCCCTTGTTCAATGTCACGTGGAAAGCGACGTCCTCGGCGCCGTGCGGCCCGGGCTCGCCGAGCTTAGGGAGCACAACGGAAAAAGCGCCGTCCGGCATTCCCAGCTCGGGCAGCCGCGCGTCCACCGCCTTCACGAGCTTGCTCGCTGCAGTTTGTCGCTGCTTCGAGAGCTTCGCCGCGGCCGCACCGAGCTTCCGCTCCAGCTCGGCTGCCCGCCCGCGCAGCTCGTTCAGATCCAGCTCGCCGCCGTCCACTAGATCGAGCTCTTCCCTGGTATTGCGCCCCGTCTCGATGACGGCCGCGACCGAGTCGCCGTACTTCTTGAGCAGGCGGTACAGCAGGTCGCGGCGCTCCCGCACGGAGGTCAGCCGCTCCGGGTCGAGATCCACACGCTCGACATAAGAACCGGCTTCGCGCGCCAGCTCCGTCAGCGCGACGTATCCGGCGTCGAGCTGCTCCTGCATTCCCTTCGTTGACGGATCGATGCGTGCGATCGCGGTCAGCGCGCGCTGCGCTGCGCCCACCGCTGTCAGCGCTCCGCCTTCCTCTGCTTCGAGCGCGGCGATCAGCGAAGCGGCGAGCGTGCGCAGCTCGTCCGCGTTCTCGAGCACCCGCGCCTCATCCTCCAGCTTCTCCTGCTCGCCCTCGACGAGCTTCGCATTTTCTATCTCGCCCGCGACGTGCCGGAGATAGTCCGCGCGCTTCTCCGCGTCGGCGCGCCGGGACACGAGTTCCTCCATCTCGCGCCGCACCTTGCCGAGCGAGCCGTGCAGCTCGTGGACCTCACTCACCGTGTCGCCCGCGCCGGCGAACGCGTCGAGGATCGCGCGCTGCGAGTCGCTGTCGAGCAGGGTCTGGGCCTCGTGCTGTCCGTGCAGGTTCACCAGCATTCGCCCGACTTCCGCGAGGAGCGCGGCGCCGACCGGAGTCGCGTTGGCCCAGGCGCGCCCGCGGCCGCTCGCGGCCATCTCGCGCTTCAGCACCAGCGTTCCGTCTTCCACGTCGATCCCGTGGCCGTCGGCCCAAGCTGCCACTTCTGCGGCGCCTGACACCTCAAAAATTCCTTCGATCACGGCGCGATCCGCCCCCGGGCGGATTACGTCGGTGCTGCCCCGCTCACCGAGCAGAAATCCGAGCGCGCCGACGATGATGGATTTGCCCGCGCCCGTCTCGCCGGAGAGGACGTTGAATCCGGGCGCAAGCGGCAGCGCGATCGATTCGATGATCGCGAAGTTGCGGATCCGTATCTCACTCAACATCGCCGCAATCGTCTTCCTTGAGGCCGCCCCAGCCTAGTTTCTGCCTGATGCGGCCGAAGTACGTGTCGGGCGGAAAACGAACCAGCAATACCGGCGAGTTCGAGCGCCGGATTATCAGCCGCTCGCCGCGCGCCACATGCGTTCCACCCTGACCGTCAACGGTCAGCAGCAGCTCCTCGGGCCCGTCCTCGCCCTGCAGCACGATCTCGGAATCGGGATGCACCACCAGCGGCCGTATGCCGAGCGTGTGGGCGGAGATCGGCGTGATCACGATGGACTCGAGTCGCGGCGAAACGATCGGCCCCCCCGCCGAGAGGCTGTACGCGGTGGATCCCGTCGGAGTCGCGACGACCATCCCGTCGGCGGCGTACGTACCCATCCGCTCGCCGTCGATCGAGATGGACAGCCGGACGACGCGGGCGAAGCCGCCCTTGTGCAGCACGAAGTCGTTCAGAGCAAGCCAGCGCTCCGATCCGGCGGAAGTCTCCGGGCCGCCGTCCGTGGTCGCCGCGAGCGTCATGCGCGATTCCGCCGTGTAGTCACCCGCCTTGAACCGGCGCAGCGCGCTCTCGACTTCCGGCGCGCTGCAGCTCGTGAGAAAGCCGAGCCGTCCGAGATTGACGCCGATGATTGGCACCGGGCGGTCGCCGAGCAGTTTGGCGCCGCGAAGCAGCGTGCCGTCACCGCCGAGCGTGATGAGCGCGTCTATCTCGCTGTCCGAATCCAGCTCCTCGTCCGGCTCCGTTCGCAGGCGGGGCTCGTACGCCAGCTTGAATTCGAGCTCCGGGGCGAGGATCTCCAGCAGCCCGAGCATCTCCGGGAGCCTGTCGTACCCCTCGTGCCCGACGATGCCGATCCGCATCACCCGGCCATCGCCTCGGTCTCGCGCAGCGCGCGCACCCTGCTCGCGATCCCGGCGGCATCGAGGCCGACGGCCGCGAGCTGCCGCGCGCGCGACGCCTGCTCTATGAACCGGTCCGGCACGCCGTGCGTCGCCACCCGAACCGACGGGTCGAGCTTCCCGATCACGCCCGCCATGTACGCGCCGAAGCCGTTCACCACGGTCCCTTCCTCCACGACCAACAGGTGCCGGTGCTCGGCGAGAATGGCCGCGAGAGTGACCTCGTCGTGCGGCTTGAGGTAGCGGCAGTTGACGACCGTGACGTCGAGCCCTTCCGAAGCGAGCGATTCCGCCGCGTCCAATGCGGGAAGCACCATCGTGCCTACCGCGAGTATGGCGAAAGCGTCGCCCGCGCGCTCCGCGCTGTGGCGCACTACTTCCCACGTGGCGTACGGAACGGGCGGGATCTCGAGCGCGGCGCCCGGCTGGTCGGGCGCCGCGTCGCGCGGATACCGCAGCGAGAAGGGCCCTTCGCCGTGCTCTATGCCCGCGCGCAGCAGGCCGAGCATTTCCTCGGCGTTCTTGGGCGCCGTTACCGTCGCGCCGGGGATCGCCAGCATGTACGCAATGTCGTACAGCCCCATGTGCGTTGGCCCATCCTCGCCAACCAGACCGGCGCGATCCATTGCAAACACTACCGGCAGGTGCTGAATGGCGACGTCGTGCACGATGCTGTCGTAGGCGCGCTGGAGGAACGTCGAGTAGATGGCGCACACCGGACGGATCCCCCGCGTCGCCAGCCCCGCCGCGAAGGTTACGGCATGGCCTTCCGCGATCCCGACGTCGAAGAACCTGTCCGGATGCTCGTTCGCGAACCCCATCGTGCCGGTGCCGCTCGGCATCGCGGCCGTGATCGCGACGACACGACGATCGGCGGACGCCAGCTCGCTGAGCCCGCGGCCGAAGATCGCGGTGTATCCGGGATTTGCGCTGGATGTCGCGCGTTGCTTGCCGGTGGCCGGATCGTGTCCCGGCGGAAGAGCGTGCCATTTCTCGACGTGCTCGCCGGCGGGAAATCCCTTCCCCTTCTGGGTGATCACGTGCACCAGTCGCGGGCCCGTCATCTCCCGCACCGCGGCAAACGTGTCCATGAGCGTGTCTATGTCGTGCCCGTCGATGGGGCCGAAGTAGCGGAAGCCGAGCTCCTCGAACAGGACGCCGGGCGTGAGCAGCGACTTCATGCTCTCTTCCCACTTCCGCACGACAGTTCCGACCGACGACAGCGGTCCCGGAGCGTGGTCGATCGCCGAGCCGATGGCGGAGCGCACGCGGTTGTACAGCGGATTCCGCTGCACCGACGTGAGATAGCGCGACATGGCGCCCACGTTCGGGGCGATGGACATCTCATTGTCGTTCAGCACGACGATGAAGTCGCGGCCCGCACCGCCCGCGTTGTTGAGTCCCTCGTACGACAGCCCCGAGGTGAGCGCGCCGTCGCCGAGTATCGAGACGACCTTGAACGATTCACCGTTGAGATCGCGTGCCACGGCCATGCCGAGCCCGGCGGAGATTGCTGTGGCGGCGTGGCCGGCGCCGAACGCGTCGTACTCGCTCTCGCTCCGCTTGAGGAAGCCGGAGATGCCGTCCTCCTGGCGGAGGGATTCCATCGGCGCGTTCCGGCCGGTGAGCAGCTTGTGCGGGTAGCCCTGGTGGCCGACGTCCCACAGGATCTGATCGCGCGGAGCGTTAAACACCGCATGAATCGCGACGGTGAGCTCGACCACTCCGAGCCCCGCGCCGATGTGGCCGCCCGTGCGCGAGCACAGCTCGATCATCCGCTCGCGGATGTCGGACGCGAGCGCGCGCAATTCATCGCGCGACAGTGCCTTGAGATCGGCGGGCGATTGGATTCGATCGAGGATCGGCATGTTGGGCGTCACGACTCTCGCAGTATGACGAATTTCGCGAGCCGTTGTAGCCGTTCGCTCTCGAGTCCCGAAGCCGCGACGTCGTCGCACGCGTCGGCTATCAGCGCCGACGCGCGCCGCAGGGCGCCATCCACCCCGAGCAGCGCCGGATACGTCTGCTTGCCGAGCGCGGCGTCCCGGCCGGCGGTCTTGCCCAGGCGGTCGCTGGTCGAAGTCACGTCCAGCACGTCGTCGGCGATCTGGAAGGCGAGGCCGATCGCGTGCCCGAACCGGGCAAGCGCCGCCAGCTGCGGCTCGCCCGCGCCGGCCGCGATCCCGCCGATCTTCACCGACGCCGCGATCAGCTCGCCGGTCTTGCCCCGGTGGATCCGCTCCAGCTCGGCCAATCCAAAGCCAGCCCCATGGGACTCCAGATCGAGCAGCTGCCCGCCTATCATCCCGCCGCCGCCGGCGGCGCGCATGAGCTCGGTCACGACGGTCGAGGTCGCTTCCGGATCGAGCTCGAGCCGCTCAGCGCCGGCCAGCGCCGCGCGCACGGCCAGCGGCACCATCGCGACTCCGGCGACCGTCGCCGTGAGCACGTCCCATTTCCTGTGCACCGTCGGCCGGCCGCGCCGCAGATCGTCGTCGTCCATGCACGGCAGATCGTCGTGCACCAGCGAGTAGGCGTGCACTATCTCGACGGCCGCCGCGAGCGGCGCCGCGTCGCCGCGCCCGCCGGCCGCGCGATAGGCCGCGATCAGCAGTACGCCCCGGATGCGCTTGCCCGAGCCGAGCATCGCGTAGCGCGCCGCGTCTCCGAGGCGACCCCAGTCGGACGGAACGAGCTTCGCCGCGCACTCCTCCAGCGCGACAGTGACCTCGCGGCGCTCGCCGGAGAACTCCTCCTCGAAGCTCGCCAGCGTCGAATCCATGGACTCCGCTGGAGCCGGCTGCGAGGCGATCACGCGACGGTCCGCTCCGCGGCGCGCAGCGTGTTCTTGAGGAGCATCGCAATCGTCATGGGACCGACGCCGCCCGGGACGGGCGTGATGAGCGACGCGACCTCGCGCACTTCGTCGAACGCGACGTCGCCCGCGAGTTTGTAGCCCGACGCGGTCGAAGGATCCTCGACGCGGCTGATGCCGACGTCTATGACGACCGCGCCCGGCTTCACCATGTCGCGCTTGATCAGATGCGTCTTGCCCGCGGCGGCGATCAGGATGTCGGCGCGGCGCGTGTGCGCGGCCATGTCCGTGGTCGCGCTGTGGCAGACCGTCACGGTGCAATTCGCCTGCGGCGTGTTCTGCAGCATCAGCGCGACCATCGGCTTGCCCACGATGTTGCTGCGGCCCACGACGACGCACTCCTTCCCAGCCGTCTTCACGCCGGCGCGCTGGAGCATGACCTGGATCCCCGCCGGCGTGCACGGCACGAACCCGTCGGTGTCACCGATCAGCATCTTGCCGACGTTCACCGGATGAAATCCGTCCACGTCCTTCTCCGGCTTGATGCGCCGGATGACCGAGTCCGCCGCGATCTGCTTCGGCAGCGGCATCTGCACCAGGATTCCGTGAATCGCGGGATCGGCGTTGAGCGCGTCCACCTGGGCGTCGAGCTCCTCCTGCGAAGTGTCCGCGGGGAGCCGGATCGTGACCGAGTGCATGCCCGCCTCCTCGCACGCCTTCCCTTTCGACTTCACGTACACGGCGCTCGCGGGATCGTCGCCCACGAGCACGACCGCGAGCCCCGGGCGCACGCCCCGCGCGACCAGCTTCGCGGTGTCGGCCGCTACCTCGTCGCGCAGCTCGCGCGCGATCGCTTTTCCGTCCAGCAGCTCAGCGGGCAAAGTCCACCGCCCTCGTCTCGCGTATCAGCACGACCTTGATCTGTCCGGGATACTGCAGCTCGGCTTCGATCCGCCGCGCGATCTCCTCCGACAGCGACACCATGCGCACGTCGTCCACGTGGTCGGGAGTGACGACCACGCGAATCTCGCGGCCGGCCTGGATGGCGAACACCTTCTCCACGCCCTTGTAGCTCGACGCGATCTTCTCCAGCCCTTCGAGCCGCTTCACATAAGTCTCGAACGCTTCGCGCCGCGCGCCGGGGCGCGAGCCGGAGATAGCGTCGGCCGCCTGCACCAGCACCGAGATCTCGCTCTCGTGCGGCACGTCGTCGTGGTGCGCGGCGATGCAGTTCACCACCAGGGGGTGCTCGCCGTACCGAGTCGCGACCTCGACGCCGAGCTGCACGTGCGTGCCCTCGTGCTCGTGCGTGAGGACCTTGCCGATGTCGTGCAGCAGCGCGCCGCGCTTGGCCATCGCGACGTCGAGCCCGAGCTCGGCCGCCATGATCCCCGCGAGCCACGCGACTTCCTTGCTGTGATTGAGGATGTTCTGGCCGTAGCTCGTCCGCCACCGCATCCGCCCGATGAGCTTGATGAGCTCCGGGTGCAGCCCGTGCACGCCACTGTCGTACGCGGCCCGCTCGCCCGTCTCCACGATGCCGACGCTCACCTCGTCGCGGGACTTCGCCACGACCTCTTCGATCCGACCCGGATGGATCCGGCCGTCGGCCACCAGCTTCTCTAGCGCGAGCCGCGCGACTTCGCGCCGCACGGGATCGAAGCAGGACACGACGACGGTGTCCGGGGTGTCGTCAATGATGACGTCCACGCCGGTCGCCAGCTCGAACGCGCGGATGTTCCGCCCTTCGCGGCCGATGATCCGCCCCTTCATCTCGTCGTTCGGGAGAGCCACGGCGGAGGCGGTGGTCTCGGACGTATGCTCGGCGGCAATGCGCTGGATGGCGAGCGCGACGATCTTCTTGGCCTCGCGGTCGGCGCTCTTGCGCGCGGTCTCGCGGATCTCACGGACCCGGCTCGCGGCGTCGGCCTGCGCTTCTTCCTCGATCCGGCGGATCAGCTCGTTCTTAGCCTCATTCGCGGACATGCCGGCGAGCTGCTCCAGCCGGCGGCGCTCCTCAGCCACGATCTGGTCGACTTCCTGACGACGCGATTCGATGGTCTTTTCGCGCTCTTCGATCGCTTCGTTGCGGCGCGTGACGTCGCGCTCGCGCTGCTCGATGAGCTCGAACTTGCGCTCCAGGACGGTGGCACGCTCCTGGACGCGCTTCTCCTCGCGCTCGATCTCCTCGCGGCGCTTCTTGGCCTCGGCCTCCCACTCTTCGCGGAGGGCGATGACCTCTTCCTTCCCCGAGACTACCGCGCTCTTCTTGAGCGTCTCGGCCTCGCGGCCGGCCTCCGCCACGATCCGCTGCGCGGCCTCGTCGGCCGTGTCCTTCGCAGCGCGCTGCCGGGCTAACTCTCTAGCCGCGCCCTTGCGTCGTCCAATAAAGAAAAACGCCGCGGCGGAGATAGCTGCCAGAACCAGCCCGCCCGCGGCGATCAACGCCGTGTTGTATTCCATGTTGATCTATACCTCCATCGCGCCGGATAGTCGTCGCGCTTTGCGGCAAAGTTAATCCCGCCTCTTGGAGGGAGGGAGCCACGGACGAATCTCGTCGCTGAGCTTCTGCATCGCGCCTACGACCGTGTAGGAGGCCTCGCGCGCCTGGAACAGCTCGTCCGTGATCTGAAGGGCGGCCAGAATGGCCGCCTTGTGCTGCTCCACCACGTTCGTGGATTGCAGCACGCTCTTGATGGTCTTGTCCACGTGCTCCGCGACGGCCCTCGTGTGCTCCGGGGTCGCGTCGCTGCGGATCGCGTACTCGTCCCCCTGAATCTCGACTTTGACCACGTTCTTCTTCGCGGTCACTGCGCCGCCTCGCTCTGTTCGCGGAGGAACCGCACCCGCTCGATCATGCCGTGGACCCGCTCGGTCGCCGCCTTGAGCCGACGTGTCAGGTCCTTGTTCTCGCGCTCCAGCGCGGCCAGCCGCTCGGGGGTCGGCTTGCTCGACGACGCGGCGGTGTCTATCTCCTTCAACCGCGCCTCGGCCTGCAGCGCGCGCCGGCGGAAGCCGCTGAGCTCCTCCCCAAGATGGCGGACGAGCGACTCGAGCTCCTTGAACGCGGCTTTCTCAGGACGTGCGCTGTCTGACACCTAGCTCTCCCTCAAGCGCCTTTAGGAGCTTGGTTCGCCGTGCGTCGATCTCCTTGTCGCGTAGTGTGCGCTCCGGGTGACGGAACGTCAATCGCCACGCGAGGCTGCGCTGCCCCTGCTCGACGCCCTGGCCGCGGAATTCGTCGAACAGCTCGAGGCTCTCCAACAGATCACCCGCGTGCGCGCGAATGAACTCGGCCAGCCGGGTGGCAGGCATGTCGTCCGGGACCACGAGCGAAAAATCCACCTTCACGGCAGGGGTAACCACGACCGTGGGCGCATATCCCGTGACGGACAACTCACCCGTGCCGGGGGACACCGTCTGTGGATTGCTGCCGGGGATCCCACCCCTATGGGCAATGGGCGATGACGCGTGGGTCAGATCCAGTTCAATGCCGAAAGCCGGCGCCGCCCAGGCGGGCGAATCGAGCGCGACTTCCGTGACGAACCCGACCTCCGCACCGTCGGCGCTCACCGCGAGCCGACCGGAATCTGCGCTCATATTGAACTTTAAGTCACCAACCGCAAATGCCGCAAGGGCAACGACTTCTGCAATCCATTTCGCGTCCCACAGGTCGCACGCCGGGGGCTTGCTCTCGGTGAAATGCCGGGGCCGCCGGTCGCCCATTATCAGCGCGCCGACGTGCCTGCTCTCGGCCGGCCGATCGCCTTCCCCGCGCGCGAACACGGTGCCGATCTCGAACAGCCGGACGTCGCCCTGCATGTGCCCCAGGTTGTGCTCCGCGCGCCGCGCGAGCGTCTCGAGGATCGAGTTGCGGAGGTAGGCCTCGTTCTCGGCGAGTGGGTTCCGCACACGGATGTCGGTTCCCCGTCCCTCGGCCACGAACGGCATCGGGCGCGCCTCCAGCAGCCCTTCCGCGACCAGCGCTTCGCGAACTCTCCGCTCCACGAGCCAGAGAGGCGCGTCTGGCGACTCGCCCAGCCGGAACGGCCTGAGGTCGTTTGATATCCGATCGTACCCGTGCAGCCGGGCGATCTCTTCGATGAGATCCACCTCGGCGGTGACGTCCGAGCGCCAACTCGGGACCGTCGTGCAAATAAGATCGGCCGAATTCTCGGTCAAATCGAACCCGACCGAGCTCAGGTAATAGCCCATCATGCCGTGCGGGATCGGATCGCCGATTACGGCCGCGGCACGCGCCGGGCGAACCGAGACGTGCTCGCGCTCCCGCGGCGCGGCGTGGAGATCGACTCCTGGATCGTCCATTCGGCCGCCGGTGAGGCTCGCGATGAGCGCAGCCGCCTTCGCCGCCAGGACCGGCACCGATTCGGGATCCACATGTCGCTCGAACCGGTAGCTCGCGTCCGTCGAGATGCCGAGCGCGCGGCGGGCCGCGCGCACGCGCTTGGGATCGAAGATGGCGACTTCCAGGAGAATGTCCGTCGTCGCGTCGCTCACCTCGCTTCCCTTCCCGCCGATCACACCGGCGATCGCCTCGGCCCTGTCCGCTCCCGCGATGACCGTCGTGGAATCGCGCAGCGTTCGTTCGACGCCGTCCAGCGCCACCAGCTTCTCGCCCGCTTTCGCACGCCGCACGGTGACGCGCCCGCCGAGCTTGGCGAGATCGAACGCGTGCATCGGCTGGCCGTAGCCGTGCAGCATATAGTTCGTGGCGTCCACGACGTTGTTGATCGGGCGCGCGCCGATCGCCGTGAGTCTACGCGAGAGCCACTCGGGGCTCGGCGCGACGCGCACGCCGCGAATGACGACAGCCGCGTACCGCGTGCAGCCCTCTGTGTCCTCGATGCTGACCGCGACGCCGCCCGTCTCGCCGCTGCCGGCGTTCGCTCGCGGCAACGCGTCACCGCCTGTGACGATCTCCCACGGCTCGCCGGCGAATTCCTGCAACGGCGTACCGCTCGCCGCGGCGAGCTCGCGCGCTATTCCCCGATGGGAGAGGAGGTCGGGGCGATTCGGCAGCACGTCCACGACGAGCAGCGTGTCGCCCGCGCCAACGGTCTCGAGGAACGACGCGCCTGCCTCGGCATCGGTCTCGAGCGCGAGAATGCCCTCATCGGGCAGCTGTTGGCGGTTGGCTGTTGGCTGTTGGCTGAGCAGCAACTCCCGCGCGGAGCAGAGCATTCCGTTCGACACCACGCCGCGAATCTTGCGCTTGTCGATTTTGAGACCGCCAGGCAGAGTGGCGCCTACGGGGGCGAACGGATACGCGGTCCCCACGGTGACATTCGGCGCGCCGCACACGACGTCGAGCAGCACACCCTTCCCCGCGTCCACCTTGGTGATCCACAGGTGATCGGACTCGGGGTGGCGCGTGGCTTCCACCACGCGGCCGATGACGATGTCGCCGAGATCCTGGCGGACGGGGCGCATCTCTTCGACGGTCGCGCAGCGAGCGGTGAGTGCGTCGCGGACTTCGCGCGGCGACAGCTCGGTCGGAACGAAGTCGCGCAGCCACTCGTACGACGCGTTCATCGCGCGAACTGCTGGAGGAAGCGCACGTCGGAGTCGTACAGCGTGCGGATGTCGGGGATGCCGTAGCGCGCGAGCGCCATGCGCGCCGGCCCCATCCCGAATGCCCAACCCGTGTACTTCTCGGGGTCTACGCCCGACGCCGAGAGTACTTCGGGGTGCACCATGCCGGAGCCGAGGATCTCCATCCAGCCGCTGCCCTTGCACGTCGCACAGCCGGAGCCACGGCAGATCGTGCACTGCACGTCCATCTCCGCGGACGGCTCGGTGAATGGGAAGTAGCTCGGGCGGAAGCGCGTCTTGGTCTCGCCGAAGAGCTGCTGCGCGAAGTGCGTCAGCGTCGCCTTGAGGTCCACGAAGCTGACGCCCTCGTCCACCGCGAGGCCTTCGATCTGCGCGAACATGGGCGCATGCGACGCGTCGAAGAAATCGCGGCGATAGACGTTGCCCGGAACGAGGATCCGCACGGGCGCGCCGTACGTCTGGAGCGTGTGGATCTGGACGGGCGACGTGTGCGTGCGGAGCAGCACGTCGTCGCCCAGGTACAGCGTGTCGTGCATGTCCATCGCCGGGTGGTCCGGCGGGAAGTTGAGCGCGGTGAAGTTGTACCACTCGGTCTCGGCCTCGGGGCCGAGCGCGACGGTGAAACCCAGCTCGCGGAAGATTTGCTCGACTTCCTCGATGATGATGGTGACGGGATGCTTGGCTCCGTGCCAGCGTGCGCGGGACGGCATCGTGACGTCCACCGGCGCGGATTGCAGGCGCGCCACGGCAGCCAGTTCCGCTTCGCGCTCGCCCAGCCGACCTTCGAGGATGAGCTTGGTCTTGTTCAGCGCCGCGCCCGCCGCGCGCTTCTCCTCCGGGGAAAGCTTGGGAAGCTCGCCGAGGAGCGCGGTGAGCCGCCCGCTCTTCCGTCCGAGCAGCGCGGTGCGCGCGGACTCGAGCTCCTCGCGCGTGGTTGCGGCGGAGATTCTCTCGAGTCCTTCGCGCTGGAGTTGCTCTGCTGCTTCGACGAGGTCCAAAGAGCTATTGGCTGTTGGCTATTGGCTGTTGGTAACTACCACGAACAAGAACGGCTCCGCAAATCTATCGCGGAGCCGCTGAACCTCACCACACCGGCGCCGCGGCGCCGGCCAGCTACGCCGCCTTGATGGCGGTGCGAACCTTGTCGGCGATGGCGGCAAACGCTTCCGGCTCTCGCACCGCGAGATCGGCGAGCACCTTCCGGTCGATCTCGATGCCCGCCTTCTTCAGGCCGCTGATGAACACGCTGTAGCTCATCTCGTGCTCGTGGGCGGCGGCGTTGATTCGGGTGATCCAGAGGCGACGGAAATCGCGCTTCTTGTTCTTGCGGTCGCGGTAGGCGTACCGCCAGCCGCGCTCGACGTTCTCCTTCGCTGCCTTCCACAGCTTGCTGCGGCCACCAAATCCACCCTTGGCGGCCTTCATTACCTGCTTTTTGCGCTTCAGTCGCGCGACGTTCGATCTGACTCTGGGCATGGTAGGACTCCGTTAAGAAGCGGCTAGCAGCTAGCAGCTAGCAGCTTACGACTGCAACAGTCTCTTGAGGTTTTTCGCTTCACCGAGCGTGCCCACCGTGGTGGACTGCCGCAGGCGCCGCTTCCGCTTGGACGTCTTCTTGGTGAGGATGTGGCTCTTGAACGCCTTGTTGCGCTTCACCTTGCCGGTTCCGGTCAGGCTGAAGCGTTTCCGCGCTCCTCGGTGCGACTTCATTTTTGGCATGTATGACTCACTTGGGGGCCAAGATCATGATCATCAACTTCGCTTCGAACTTCGGGTCGCTCTCTATCTTCGCGACGTCCACCAGGCTCTGCGCCACCCGGTCGAGCACCTGCCGCCCGAGCTCCGGATGCGCGATCTGCCGGCCGCGAAACATCAACGTCACCTTCACCTTATTGCCTTCACCCAGAAACTTCCGCGCGTGCCGCGTCTTCGTCTCGAAATCGTGCTCGCTGATGCCGGGGCGGAACTTCACCTCTTTCAGCTGAATCACGTGCTGCTTCTTCTTGGCCTGCCGCGCCATCTTCGCCTGCTCGAACTTGAACTTGCCATAGTCCATGATTCGGGCGACGGGCGGGCGGGCCGTCGGAGCAACTTCGACCAGATCCAGCCCCTGTTCCTCAGCCTGGGCCAGCGCGGCATCGACTTCCATGATCCCCAGCTGCGCGCCGTCGGCGGCGATCACACGGATGGGGCTGATGCGGATCTGTTTGTTGACGCGAACTCGTTTTGTCGTATCCTGGATTGTCATTGACCTCACGGCGTTAAACAAAAAACGCGGACCCTATTAGGAGTCCGCGGAGACGGACGCTCCCCGGTGAACGGGACGCCGCCATGGCCGGAACTCCTGCAGCACACCTCGAGACAGCCGAGGGCCAGAGGGTGGGACGAGCTGCCAGGCTCGGCCACTTATCACGTTATATACACGGAAGTTAGCCGCCAGCGCTCTGCCGGTCAACATGGTCCGGGATAAAACTGGCGGGCCCAGCGGCTAGCGGGGCACGGGTTCGAACTTCGCCGTGAAGTGCCTGAGCACCCGCGGCTGCTCCACGATCCGCACTCCGCCAATGTCCTTCGCGATGGTGTTCACGTGCAGCAGCACCTCAGCCACGTAGTCCATGTGGCTCTGCGCATAGACTCGACGCGGAAAGGCGAGCCGCACCAACTCCATGTCGGCGGGGCGCTCGCTGCCGTCCGGCTGCTGCCCGAACATCACGGAGCCGATCTCGCATCCGCGGATGCCCCCTTCGACGTACAGCGCGATGCAGAGAGCCACCCCCGGGTACTGGCTCTGCGGGATGTGCGGGAGCCAGCCCATCGCATCGAGGTAGAGCGCATGGCCGCCCGCTGGACGCACGACGGGAATCCTGGCTGCGACCATCTTTTCGGCGAGGTACTCGACCGAGCGGATTCGGTAGCGCAGGTAGTCGGGATCGAGCGCCTCGCCCAGCCCGACCGCGATGGCCTCGAGGTCGTAGCCGGCGAGCCCGCCGTAGGTGGGGAATCCCTCGGTGAGGATTAGCGAGTTGCGACAGGTGACGGCGAGGGCGTCGTCGTTCATCGCGAGGAATCCGCCGATGTTCGCCATCCCGTCCTTCTTCGCGCTCATCGTGCAGCCGTCGGCGAGCGAGAACATCTCCTGGGCGATCGCCAGCGGAGTCCTGTCGGCGTACCCCGGCTCGCGGGTCTTGATGAACCACGCGTTTTCGGCAAAGCGACAGGCATCGATGAAGAAGGGCACGCCATGCGCGCGGCAGAGCGCCGACGTACGGCGGATGTTCTCTATGCTCACCGGCTGGCCGCCCAGCGAGTTGTTGGTCACCGTCGTCATCACCAGCGGCACGTTGCCCGCGTTCTCCGCCAGGACCCGCTCGAGCGCGGCGACGTCCATGTTCCCCTTGAAGGGGTGGACGGTCTGCGGCTCGCGCGCTTCCGCCACCGGCAGATTGAGGGCCACCGCGCCCCTGTGCTCGACGTTTGCCCGAGTGGTGTCGAAGTGCGTGTTGTTGGGGACGATCGATCCGGGCTTGAGCAGCGCGCCCGAGAGAATGTGCTCGGCGGCGCGTCCCTGGTGCGTGGGGATCACGTGCCGGAATGCGGTGATCTCCTGCACCGACCTGACGAAGGCGTGAAAGGAGCGCCCGCCGGCGTACGACTCGTCGCCCCGCATCATGCCGGCCCATTGGTACACCGACATCGCACCCGTTCCCGAGTCGGTGAGGAGGTCGATGAGCACGTCCTCAGCGTCGAGCTGAAAGACGTTGTAGTGCGCCGCGCGGATCGCCGCAGCGCGCTCAGCGTCGGTGGTCTGGCGGGTCGGCTCGACCACCTTGATGCGGAACGGCTCGACGATGGTCTTGAACTTCACCGGCGCTCCCGCGGGAGGTGGAGTGAAAGCGGCTGGGACGTGTGCCGGTTCAGCGAACGTACATCCACAAGCCGTACAGCCCTACCAGCGCTCCGCCCAACGCGAGGGCTGTCCCTGCCCCTCCGCCGATGAGGAGCCCGGCGAGCAGCGCCGCTCCGCCCACGATCATCAGCGCCGCGCTCTCCCGCGACGGCGTCTCGAGCTGCCGGGCGTCGTTCGAGGCCGGTGCCGCTGACGAGGGCGCCGTAATGCCGGCGCGGGCCGCCTGTACCGTTGGTCCGGCCGGAGCACGATCCGCCAACGACTGAGCGGACACGGGGGCCGCGACCGAGACGAGCAGTACCGAACCCAACAACGCCAGCAATCGATTCATCAACCGTTCTCCACGAGACTGTAGGACTTACCGTCGTGCGCGATGCGCCCCCATGGCTTCACCGCGTCGTGCTCGAATATCAACAGCCACTCCTCCGCCAGCGCCTGCGCGAACAGCTTCCGCTTTGTTTCCAGCGAGACGAGCGGCTCGACGTCGTATCCCATTATCCACGGAAGTGGCAGATGCGCCGCGGTCGGGGCGATGTCGCCGAGAAAACACGCGCGGTCCGCTCCCGACGTTACCAGAACGCTCTGATGGAACGGCGTATGGCCCGGCGTAACGATCACGCTGACCCCCGCCATCACCTCCGTCTCGCCCTGCAACAGCTGCAACTTTCCTGCCCGCTCGATCGGAGCGTAGTTGCGGTCGAAGTAGCTCGCCGCGGTCCGCTCGTTCGTGTGCGTCGCGTAGTCGTACTCGCCCCCTTGCACGAAGTACTCGGCGTTCGGGAAGCTGATCGCGACCTCGCCCGCGCCGTCAGTGAACGTGTTGCCACCGGCGTGATCGAAGTGAAGGTGTGTGTTGATGACCACGCTCACCGCTTCCGGCGTGTGACCGGCCGCCCTGATGCCGTCTTCCAGAGCAGTCCTCGCCTGAGCGCCCTCGTTCTCGATTCCGTAAATGTCCAGGAACTTCGGCGTTTCCTTGTTCCCCGCCCCTGTGTCGATCAGCAGCAGCCCGTCGGGGTGCTCGACCAACACGCAGCGCATGCCGAGCTGGATCCGGTTGCGCTCGTCGGCCGGGATACGCTTCTCCCAGAGCGGCTTCGGCACCACGCCGAACATCGCGCCGCCATCGAGCCGCTGACCGCCGGCCTGAATGGCGTGGCACTTCAGTTCGCCGATCTCGAGCGGCTGGACGAGCGGCTCGGGGCGCGTCATGCCGTCAGATCGTTGACCGCGGGGCCCGGCATCGCCGACTTGCGCCGCGCCTTGCGCGGAGCGCGCGCGCCGGCGAACCGCTGCAGATCGGCCCACGTGTGCAGCCCCGCGTCGTTCGCGTGGTGCAGCATCTTCACCAGGCATTCCGCCGTCGCCAGAGCGTCGCCGCCCGCGCGATGGCGCGCATGGATGGTCACGCCGTAGTACCGGGCCAGGTGATCCAGCGACCGCCGGGGAAGCTGCGGCAGGAGCTTCTTCGCGAGCTTCACGGTGCACAGCTGCCGCCCCTGAATCCTGTTCCCCGTCGCGCGCAGAATCTCCGTGGACACGAACCGCCAGTCGAACTTCGCGTTGTGCGCCGTGAACACGTGGCCCGAGAGCGCGGACATGAGCCGCGGCGCCACCTGCTCGAACGTCGGCGCGTCCTTCACCATGTCCCAGCTGATGTGCGTCAGCGCGGTGACGAAGTGCGGGATCGGCCGCTGCGGATTCACCAGCGTCTCGAATACGTCCACGATCGCGCCGTCGCGCACGACGACCGTCGCCACTTCGGTGATCCGGTCGCCGAACATCGCGCTGGTGCCGGTGGTCTCCACGTCCACCACCACGTACGACAGAGAGTCGATTCTATCGAGCGCGGGCTCACTGAACGTTCCGCCGGGCCGCGACGAGGAAACGATCGGAGCGGCCGCGATCCGCCACTTTCCATCGAGTCCCTTCTCGAAATCAGTGCGGCCCGCGAACATCGCCGCGGCCAGATGCTCGGCAACCGTGCGCGGCGGGCCGGGCAGGTTGCACACGTGCGCGATCAGGTCCACGGCGTCGGCCGGTCCCGCCGAGAGATACTCCAGCGCGCGCGTCGTCAGCAGCGTGTCCGCCGGGGCGGAATGGATCCCGCCGCTCAGTCCCAGGGGTCGTCCCTCGTCACGGGGCAGGTCATGCAGCGCGGGCCGCCGCCCCCGCGCACCAGCTCCCCGCCGGGGAAAGTGATCACCGCCCGCTCGTCCTCGCCGATCTTCACCGCGTCGTCCAGAAAATCCTTCGCCGACACGATCCTGAATCCAACCTTCTCCATCTCGTGCAGCGTCGCTTCGTTTCTGGCGTACGACGTCACGAGTCCAGGACGCAGCGCGCCGAAGTTGCACCCCGACGCCCACTGCTCTCTCTCCTGGATCCTCCGGCGGCTCCCGCCGCACAGCACGGGCTCCAGCCGCAGCCCGCAGCTCTCGAGCGCCGCGAATATCGTCGGCATCTCCGTCATCTGCGACTTGCCCTTCTTCCAGTGCAGGATCGGCAGCCGCTCCGGTCCGATGAAGTGCGGCGGAAACACGACGCACAGCTCGCGGTCCACGTGCGTGAAGATCATGTCGAGGTGGATCGCGACGTCCTCCCGCGGCATCACCACGACGATGACGTCGGTGATGCCGGTCTGGGCGAACAGCAGCTCGGCGAGATTCTCGATCGCCGCCGGGCTGGAACGCTCGCTGAATCCGATGAGCACCAGATCGTGCCGGAGCGGATGCACGTCCCCGCCCTCCAGCGTGTAGTTGATCCGGCGCTCGCTGGAACCGTCGTACAGAATCCCCTTGTTGGCGAGCCGCGGGTGCGCGGAGAAGATCGCCTTCATGATCAACTCCTCGCTCCAGCGCACGCCGTAGCGCATCGAGCCGATCATTACGTGCTCGCCGAGTCCCATGGCGACGTCGCGCGTGAAGAAGAGATTCGGAAGCGGCGGCATGAGGTAGCCGGACTCGTTGAGCCGGCGCGCGAGCGGGCCGGGCGGCTCTTCCTTCCCTTCGATCAGAGTCCGCACGAGCTGCTCGGGCGGCAGCTCGTAGATCTCGCGCGTCAGCGGCTCGGACGGAATGATGTCCATGGAGTCCCGCCACAGCTTCTCGCGGACCGCATCGTCGGCAACGACGTCGGCCAGCAGGTCCGTGACCTGGTGAACCTCGGCGAACCGCTCGAGGATCGCGACGAACCGGCGGTGCTCCTCCCCCGCGGTCCGGACGTCGATCATGTCGTCGTACAGGTAGGTCGCCCGGGTCGTTGGGGTTACGGCCAGGAGCTCGGGCCCGGGCGTGTGGACCAGGACCGAGCGGAGCGCTCCGATTTCCGACGTGACGTGTACCGGCATCTACCCGAAGATAAGCCATAAACCCGCTTCCGGCCTACACCTACTGGTACGGGGACGGCCCGGGAAATAAGTTTGTGAATGATTTCACAAGCTCCATGAAACGAATCGCAGAATCGACTGTTCGGCGGCTTTCGCTCTACCTCGGCTTTCTCGAAGACATCCATCGCCGGGGGAGCACGACCGTATCCAGCGAGCAACTGGCGAAGCTCGGCGGCACCACGTCGGCGCAAGTCAGGAAGGACCTTTCCCTGTTCGGCTCATTCGGGAAGCGCGGACTCGGTTACTCGGTGGGCGAACTGCTCGAGCGGCTGCGGCAGATCATGGGGTTGGAGCGACGGTGGCGCGTGTGCATAATCGGCGCGGGGAAGATCGGCGCGGCGCTGGCGCAGTTCGAGGGGTTCGCGCAGCGCGGATTCGACGTAGTCGCCGTCTACGATTCGAACCCGGCGCGGATCGGCGAGATGCTCGGCGAGCTCCGCATTCGAGACGTCGCCTTCCTCGAGCGTGACGCGGAGAGCGAGAAGTTCGACATCGCGGTGCTCGCGATCCCGCCCCGCGGCGCGCAGAAGATGGCGGACCGCCTCGCTCGGGCCGGCGTCGGGGCGATTCTCAACTTCGTCGCGGGTCAGATCAGCGCGCCGCCCAAGGTGGTCATGCGCACGGTGGACATGGCCATGGAGTTGGAAGCTCTGTCGTTCGCGCTTACCAATCGAGATTAGGCGGTGCGTGGGACGGCCAGCCAAAGCGAATTCGTCAGGCGAACGGCAGAGCTATCAGCCCACTGCGCGGAGAGTCGCGTACAGGCGCGCGAACTCAGCCGGTGAGAGAGTTTCCGGGCGGGCCTGCGGATCCCATCCGCCTGACGTAAGAATCTCGCGCGCGCGGTCGGAGTCCACGCCTTCCAGCGCGCGGACGATGGTGCCGAGCTGTTTGCGGCGCATTCCGAAGAACGACTGAACGAAAGCCTGGAATCCTGGCGCGGTTTCGGGTGGCACGAGCGGCGTCGCTCTGGGCCGCAGGCGCACGACGGCAGAATGCACTTTGGGCGCGGGTGTGAAGGCGCTCGGTGGGACGTGCAGCAACAGCTCGGGCTCTGTGAGCGCCTGGATGGTCACCGACAGCGCGCCGTACTCCTCGTCGTCGGCGTTAGCGGCCATGCGCTCGGCGACTTCCTTCTGCACCAGGAATACAGCGCGTGAGGGCATTGGCGCCTTCAGCGCGTGGAAGATGATCGGCGTGGTGATGTAGTACGGGACGTTCCCCACCAGTACGTACGGACTACCCGCCAGCTCGGCGATGTCTGCTTTGAGCACGTCGGCTTCGACGACCTCGACACCGGGATCGCCGGCAAACTCTTCGCGCAGGTTCGCGGCGAGCGCGCGATCGAGCTCGATGAGCACGAGCTTGCGCCCACGACCCACTAGATGTCGCGTGAGCGCGCCGCGGCCGGGGCCGATCTCCACGACTGTCTCGTCGCCGGTCAGCTCGAGCGTGTCGGCGATTTGCGCGAGGACCCGCTGATCATTTAGAAAGTGCTGGCCGAGTCGCTTGAGGACCGGAGGGTTCGGGCCTCTGCCGCGCGGCCCCGGCGTGCGCACGACCTACGCGCGAAGGATGACGAGCGTCTGGTCGTCGCGGAGCGGCGTGCTGCCGGTAAAGCGGCGCAGCGACTCGAACACCTTCTCGAGAATAGTGTCCACCGGCTCCTTCCGGTTCTTCTTGACCGCGTCGAGCACGCGCTGCTCGCCGAGCTTGTCGCCCTTCGCGTTGCGCGCGTCGCTGATGCCGTCGGTGAACAGCAGCAGCAGGCTCTCCTTCGGATGCCACGGGAGCGTCCTCGCGTGCGGCGGAGTGTCCACCATGCCCAGCGGCGGATCGAGCGCGGGAATCCTGTCGTACTTCCCGTCGGGCGCGAACAGGAAGGCGTGCGGATGTCCGGTGTTGGCGTAGCTCAATACGCTCTTCTTCCGGTTGACCACTCCGTAAAAGAGGGACACGAACATCTCGGTCGTAGTCAGTTCGTCCTTCACCGACCCCATCAGCGCGCCGAGCATCGCCCCGGGATCCGCGTGGATCTGCGCCTGAATGGAAGCGGCGCTCATGGTCAGCGCCATGATCAGCGCCGCGCGATAACCGTGGCTTGACACGTCGCCGATCATCACACCCGTCGAGGCGTTGCTGAGGCGGAAGAGGTGGTAGAAGTCCCCTCCCACAGACTCGGCGGGGACGACGCGCGCCGCGATCTCGGCGTCGGCCGAGAGGCTCGCGGGCTGCGGCAGCAGCTTCATCTGCAGGTCGTGCGCTAGGAGCATCTCCTGCTGCAGCCGCTGCTGGTCCATGGACGCCCGCACGAGCCGCGAGTTCTGGATGGCGATCCCGATCTGGGTCGCGATCGCCGCGACCAGCTTCTGATCGCCGGCGCTGAACGGCTGGCCGGTCTCACGCTCGGACAGGACCACTACTCCGAGCGGCAGGCTGCCCGTCGAGCTGGTCCAGATGATGGGGGCCGCGAGCATCGTGTCGCGCGAGTAGATGGCCTCGTGCTCCGACGTGCTCTCGCTCGCGTCGGCGATCGCGAGGTGACGCGTTCGGAAAACGCGCGCCGCGACGCTCCCCATGTCGTTGATCGGAATGGACGTGAGCTGCGCCTGCTCGATTCCGATCGCCGCGACCGCGTACAGCATGGTCGTCGGGCGGTCGTACAGGAGGATCGAGCCGCGACGCGCGCCTACTGTCTGGGACAGTTCCGTCAGGATCGTCTTCGCGGCTTCCTCGAGCGCCACCGTACGGCCGAGGATCTCGCTGATCGTGTAGAGGAGGCTGATCTCCTCGTAGCGGCCGGCCAGCTCCGCGGCCGTGTGCTCCATCTCGAGCCCGGTGCGCATCATCTGATTCACCACCGGCAGTAGCCGCCGCGCGTCCCGATCGAGCGGGGGGTGCTCGCCTTCGCACGGGCCCAAGGTCATCCACGCGCGCTTCAGACCCGCAAGGCGGGCGGTGATAACCTCGCCGCCGTTGGTGACTACGGGGCCCTGCTCAGTCTCCGGAAGGGCGTCCGGAGCGAGCACGGCACCCGCGGACACGGCGTTCGACAGCCTTGTGGCGTCCTTCTCGTCGCCCATCCACACCGCGACCGGGCAATGCGTCGCGTCGTGGAATGCGGTGAGCACCGACTGTAGATCTTTCATCCACGCTGCACCGTCAGCCGTACGGTGTTCCCGCCGTCCATGAACTGTTCGACGCGATCGACCAGGCACTGCATCAGGTAGAGACCGCGGCCGTCTTCCCGCACGAGATTCTCGGGGGTGGTGCAGTTGCGGGTGCTCGCGGAGAGATCGAAGCCGGACCCTTCGTCGATCACGTCCACCACGAGCTTGTGGCCCGACTTGCTGACCGAGGCGCGGATGCGGACGCACTTCGAGCTGTCCTCGCAGTTCCCGCGGAGGATCGCGTTCGACAGGGCTTCGGTGAGGGCAACGGGCACGTTGAGCGAGCACTTCTCGGGCTCGATCTTCAGCTGGCGACATTCCCACTGGACCAGCTCGACCACCCGTTCGATCTCGTGCACGTCGCTGGGGATCTCGATCTCCAGCGCAACGCGCATGTTGGACATTAGAAGCTCTCTAGCGCGCGCTCCCTGCTGTCCGATATCTGGAAGAGCGTGTCGAGCTTGGTGAGCTCGAACAGCGTCTTGAGGTCGTCGTTCAGGTTCGCGAGCCGCAGCTCGCCACCCTGCTCGCGAATTTTCTTGGAGAGGGACACGAGCACGCCCAGCCCGGAGCTGTCTATGTAGCCCGTCTGGCTGAAGTCTATGAGGAAGCGCTTCTCCCCCTTCTCGAGCTCGTCGAGGACCTTCTGCTTCAGCTCCTGGCGATTGCCCACGATGAGCTGGCCCTCGACATCGACGACGACGATCTCGCCCTGCTTGCGAATGGTGAAGCTCATGGCGGTGATTGGTGATTAGTGATTGGTAATTAGTGACTGGCGGATCGTGATTTGGGCAACGGGCCTGAAAGCACCGTTTTTTACCAATCACTAATCACTAATCACTAATCACCGATTTCAAAGCGGCAATCGCCGCCACATTAATAATGTCCTGGGGCTCCGCCCCGCGGGAGAGATCCGCGACAGGTTTCGCCAATCCCTGCAGGATCGGCCCGATCGCCACCGCGCCCGCGAGCCGCTCCACCAGCTTGTAGGCTATGTTGCCGGCGTCGAGCGACGGAAACACGAGCACGTTCGCCGTCCCGCCGAAAACGTTGCCCGGCGCCTTCCGCGCCGCGACGTCGGGCACCAGCGCGGCATCGGCCTGCAATTCTCCGTCCACCAGGAGCGACGGCTCGAGCTCCCGGATGATGCGCACCGCCTCGACCACGGTGCGTACCGAGTCCGACACGGCGCTGCCGTGGGTGCTGAACGAGAGCAGCGCGACGCGCGGCTCGTCGCCGACGATGAGCCTCCGGTCGCGGGCGGCGCAGATGGCGATCTCGGCGAGCTGCGGGGCGGTCGGCTGCGGCACGACGGCGCAGTCCGTGAACGTCAGCACGTCGCTCCCCGTCCCCCACGCCGGCCCGCGCACCATGTAGAACGCGCTGGAGATCGTGGTGATGCCGGGCGCTTTTCCGACGAGTGCAAGAGCGGCCCGGAGCACGTCGGCCGTGGCATGCACCGCACCCGCGACGCACGCGTCGGCCAGTCCGTCCCGGACCATGCCGACCGCGTGCTGCAACGGCGGAGTCTCTCCCGGGCCCACGACCTCCACGCCGAGGGCTTCGATCGTGGCGTGCGTCTCGGGGTGGGCCGGGTCGAGCACGAGCACGGGGTGGACAATCTTCTGCTCATGCAGGAGGCGGACGGCTTCGACTATCCGGACGTCCGCGGACTCGGGAAAGACAACCCTTTTGGGGCTGGCGGCCGCGCGGCGGCGGATGGCGTCGGGGAACGTCAATGGGTCCCGGGCGTGCGGAACCGGGTCCTGAGCGCCTCGGCGACGACTGGATGCACCAGGCCATCCACGTTCCCCCCGAGCCGTGCCACTTCTCGGACTATGCTGGA
>JBPPMH010000045.1:0-6129 GCA_051305945.1 Gemmatimonadaceae bacterium | reverse complement strand
ATCGACCTCGGCGACAATCCCGACGTCACGATCGATCACTCCGCCAGGCGTATCACGATGCGCGTCCCGTCCGCGCGGCTGATCGGCATCGAGATCACGGACATGACGACGTATGACGAGCGCGGCGGACTCTGGAATCCGTTCAGGCCGGCGGACCGGGATGCGATTCAGCGCCAGGCGCGCGCGCAGCTCACCGCGGCGGGGAGCACGCTCGGGCTGCTGCGTCATGCCAACGAGAGCGCCGTTCACCTCCTTCGAGCGTTGCTGGCGAAAGACGGATATACGGTGGACGTGACCATCCGGGGTGCGCCGCCGGCAGTTCCCTAGCGCCCCGGGGAAACCCGTGGGGGTTCGAGTCCCCCCGTTCGCACTGCAAGCAGCCTAGCGGAACTGGTCCGGTCCTAGCTCGGCTCCCAGCGGTATCACTTCATCCACCGGCAAGCCGGCGATTGAAGCGTGCTGCCGGCACGCGTCTGGATTCGGCGCCTCGAATTCGCAGAACGAATGCTTCCCATCGGCGGTCAGATGGCTTCTGATCCACTTCATTCCGCCAACCTGGTCGCAAGCCGCGATGACCTTCCTGCCCACGCCATCGAGCTCCTGCGACGTCAGCGGTGGTAGCGTTCGTGAAACCATATACCTCGGCATCAGCTCTCCCCGGGTCACTGGTGTTAGTTCACGATGCAGATTTACTACCGCGCGCGCAAGCGTGTCGGGCCGCTACGGCCGGCTCAGCTACCGCGTCCGCCAAGCGCGAACTCGATGGCCTGCACGACGGACATGCTGCTCCCGCGCTCCGCCGCTGCCGCAGATTCGAACGCGCTCAATTTCTCTGTGGAGGCAGTTAGGCGGCAGCGGATCTGTTCTCCCTCTTGCTCCGACAGCGGTACGCCAAGCTGGCTTCGCAGCGCTCCGGCAGCCGCGATAATCTGAATCGCCCGGGCCGAATGTCCCTCGACCGCGGCCAGCGCGGCGAAGCGCTCGAGCACGCGGGCGATGCCGAGCGTGTCTCCCAAGTCACCGAACAGGCTCAACGCTGCCTCCAGGAACTGGCGCGCCGAGCCTGGGTCGCGCGCATCGATAGCCGTGTCACCCCGGTCTGCGGCAGCGGACGCGGCCCCCGCTTTATTCCCCACCTGCTCGTAAATCGCAAAGCTCTCTTCGTACAGCTTGCACGCCTCGTCCAATCGCCCCCGCGCCCTTTCCAGGTCGCCCAGATGGCCCAGGGCGAGTGCGACCCCGTGTCCATCGCCTAGAGATTGAAATACCTCCAGGCTGTCGCGGTACAGCGCGTCGGCGCGTGCCTGGTCGCCATCGCTCATGGCGACGTTCCCAAGGTTGGCTAGCGACAGCGCGACCACCGGCCGGTTATCGAGCTCGCGCCAAAGCTCGAGACTTTCCTCGTACAACTGCCGCGCCCCGGTGCGATCTCCCCTGCGGACCGCGAGCACACCCAGATTGTTCAACGAATTGGCCACGCCCCACTTGTCGCCGGTACGACGGAAAATGGTGAGCGCGTCCTCGAACAGGTTCCGGCCACGTTCGTAATCCCCTAGCGTGTCGGCCAGCACTCCGGCGGCATACAGCGCCTTGGTGCGCAGGTCGGACGAAGCGTGCTCGCACGCGTCCAACGCCGCGAGCATACGCTCCAATCCCTCTCGCGCGAAGCCTCGAGTAACCCAAAAACGCCACAGGGCGATGGAAAGCCGGAGGGCGGAATCTTCGCGGCCCGCAACCAGATAGTTGAATGCAGCGCGGAGGTTCTCATGCTCCGCTTCTACTCCGTCAAGCCAGACGTCTGAATCAGCACCTGCGAGGTGCGGCTCCGCGCCAACCGCGAAGGTCACGAAGTAGTCCGCGTGCCGCCGACGCACAGCCTCCTCGGCACCGGATTCGCGCAGTCGTTCCAGCCCATAGTGTCGGATTGCCTGCAGCAGCACAAAGCGTGGCGTCGTGCGCGTTTGGTGGTCCGCGGCGAGCAGGCTCTTGTCAACGAGCGACGCTAATACCTGAAGCACTTCCGTGTCGCCCTGCTCACCGCCGCGGCAAACAGCCTCGGCCCCTTCGATGGTACAGCCGCCACTGAACGTAGCAAGCTGCATGAGAATCGTTTGCTCACCCGGGTCGAGGAGATTGAAGCTCCATTCTATCGCTGCCCGAACCGTCTGCTGGCGGGCCGGCAAGTCCCTGGCGCCGCTAGCGGCAAGCTCGAGGCCGCTCCGCAGCCGCCCGACTAGCACGCGTGGCGGAAGGACCTTACTCCTGGCTGCCGCAAGTTCTATCGCCAACGGAAGTCCATCGAGCCGCGCGCAGATCTCCGCGATCGCGCGGAGGTCGTTCGGCACTGGTGCAAAAGCGGCATCCACCGCGCGCGCTCGTTGCACGTACAGCTGAACCGCGCCGTAGGCGCCGAGTTCCGTCGCTGGCGCGGTAGTTGAAGCCGGCACGCTCAGGGTTGTCAGAGCAAATTCGTGTTCCGCTCGGACCCTCAGCGGAGCCTGGCTCGTGACGATGATTTTCAATCCTGGAGCCGCGCCGAGAAGGTCGCCGACATCAGCTGCAGCGGCCAGGAGCTGCTCGAAGTTGTCCAACAGAAGGAGTAACTGGCGAGCGGCAAGCTCGGCGGACAGCGCTCTCATGGGAGAGGTCGTCTCTGTTCCAGTCAAGCCAACCGCGTGCGCAATAGCGGAGGCGAGGCGCGCGGGATCCGCGGTGTCGGCCAGGGGAACGATAAAAACCCCGTCCCGAAAACAAGGAAGGAGCGCTCTGGACACCTCGATCGCGAGCCGCGTTTTCCCGACGCCTCCGGGCCCGGTTATCGTAAGCAAACGCACGTCGTCTCGATTGAGCCGGGCGACAACGGATTCGAGCTCGGCTTCGCGCCCGATGAGCGGCGTAGCCGGAAGAGGCAGATTGGTGGCTTTGGTGCGTTCCGGCCGACTCCACGCGTTCTCGTTCCCGTCGGTCCGTAGCGCTTCGACCGGCGCTCGCAGGGGCGTTATGAGCACCGACCTCAGGGCGTCGACCAGCTCGAACGAGTTTGCGAACCGGTCGTTCGGATCGGGCGCCAGCGTGCGCTCAAGGACGTCATCTAGCGCAGCGGGCGCGCTCGCGATGAAGGCGCGCAGGCGCGGGGGAGGCCCGAGCATCCGTTGCGCGAGCATCGCCTGGGCATTGGCGCCGGAAAACGGCAACCTTCCCGCGACCATTTCGTACAGCACGCAGCCTAGGCTGTAAATGTCCGTGCGGGCGTCCACATCCTCTCCCAGCGCCTGCTCGGGACTCATGTACGCGGGGGTTCCCACGCGCATCCCCGAGGTCGTTGCTGTATCCGGAGCGGCGGCGCTCAACGCCCGCGCGATTCCAAAATCGGCCACGACCGCATGCCCTTCCGAGATGAGAATGTTCTCAGGCTTGATATCCCGGTGGACCACCCCGCTTCGGTGGGCGTACGCCAAAGCATCTGCGACTTCCGTCGCGATTACGAGGGCTTCTCCCAGCGGGATTTGCGGAGAGACCCTCAACTTGCCGCGAAGCGATTCGCCCTCGATGTACGGCATCGCGTAAAACACGAGGCCTTGTCCCTCTGAGGCCATCAGCAGCGGAACGATGTTCGGGTGCTGGAGCTGCGCCACGAATTGCATCTCGCGGCGAAATCGCTCACGGCTCACACCCACGGCCAATTCCGGGGGCAATACCTTAACCACAACCCGGCGGCCCAGGCTCGGCTCGGACGCTACGAATACACGGCTCATGCCGCCGCCCCCGAGCTCGCGCTCGACCACATAGGACGGGCCGAGCGCGGTCTGCAGCAAATGATCCAGTTGCATGACGGAAGAACATGCCATCGCGCGCTTGCCGTGCCAACTTTTCAAGAGCGCCCCGCTGTCTGCGCGCCCCGAATTAACTTTAGCTGATGGAGTTCATCTCTAAAGATTCCACGGGCGTCGATCGCCGCATCCAGGTGTCGGTCCCGGTCGAGACCGTAAAGCAGGCCGAGGAGAAAGCCGCCAGGCGCTACGCCATGAAGATTCGCATGCCCGGCTTCCGCCAGGGCAAGGCGCCGCCGGCCATGATCCAGAAGAAGTTCGGCAAGGAGATCCGGCAGGAAGCGCTCGAATCGCTCGTGCGCGACGCGTACGAGGAGGTCGTCGTCAAGCAGGACCTCAAGATCGCGTCCCAGCCGCACATCCACGACGTGAAGTTCGAGGAAGGCAAGCCGCTGACCTTCGAGCTGCATGTCGAAGTCCGACCGACGCTCGAGCTCGCGCGTACCAACGGCTTCAAGATCACGCGACCCAAGGTCGAGATCACCGACGAGCAGCTCGCCGAGCAGCTCGAGCAGGTCCGTGACGAGAAGGCCACGTGGGCTCCGGTCGAGGAGAAGCCCGCGGTCGGCGACCGGGTGCGCGTGACGCTCGCCACCAAGGAAGAATCGGGCGAGTTCGCCGAGCCCCGGGAATATCCCGTGGAGCTGGGCGGCGGCCAGGCGATCGCCGGCATCGAAGACCTGATCATGCAGCTCACGCCGGGCGAGACCGTCGAGCGACCGGTGCAGTGGCCGGACGACTTCCCCGACGAGACGCAGCGCGGCAAGACGAAGGCGGTCCGTGTCACGCTGCACGACGTGAAGCGCAAGTCCGCGCCCGAGCTCGACGACGCGTTCGCGCGCGAGGTCGGTGATTTCGACTCGCTCGACGCGCTGAAGCAGGCGGTGCGCTCGGATCTCGAGCGCCACGCCGAGCGCGAAGCCGACAGCCTCGTCCGCCACCGCCTGCTCGGCGAGATCATCTCGGCAAACCCGTTCGATGTGCCCAAGAGCTGGGTGCGCCAGGTGCTGGACGGCTACGCCGAAGCGTACCAGATCCCGGAGAGCGAGCGGGAGAAGTTCTCCGCGGAGTTCCTGCCGATCGCGGAGCAGCAGGTGCGACGCGACCTGGTGATCGACACGCTAGCCGAGCGCGAGAATCTGACTGCCAGCGAGAAAGATCTGGACGACCGGATCACGGAGCTCGCCGAAAAGCGCGGCGCCAACCCGGGACAGGTGTATGCTTCACTCGAGAAGGCCGGCCGCCTCAAGGAAATGGAGCGGAGCCTGACCGAGGACAAGGTGTTCAAGTGGCTGCTCGAGCAGAATGAAGTTCAGACTGATGCCTAAAGCCGATACCGAGGAAGAAGAGCAAGACATGCCAACCATCTACACACCGTACGTAATCGAGCGATCGAGTCGCGGTGAGCGGACGTACGACGTCTTCTCGCGCCTGCTCATGGACCGCATCGTCTTCATCGGCACGCCGATCAACGACGATGTGGCCAACATCGTGATCGCCCAGCTTCTGTTCCTCGAAGCGGACAACCCGGAGCGCGACATCCACCTGTACATCAACTCGCCCGGCGGGTCGGTGTCGTCGGGGATGGCGATCTACGACACGATCCAGTTTCTGAAGTCACCGGTCAACACGAACTGCATGGGACTCGCCGCGAGCATGGGCGCGTTCCTGCTGGCCGCGGGCCGGCCCGGCAAGCGCTCGGCGCTGCCGCACGCGCGGATCATGATCCACCAGCCCTCGGGCGGCGCGCAGGGTACGGCGGCAGACATCGAGATCATGGCGCGCGAGATCCTGTATCTCCGCTCGCAGATGAACACGCTGTTCGCCAAGCACACGGGCAAGCCCGTGGAGCAGATCGAGCGCGACATGGACCGCGACCGCTTCATGTCGGCCGAGGAAGCCAAGGCTTACGGCGTCATCGACAACGTGATCTCGCATCGCGGCGAGATCGAAGAGGCGATTAACAAGAAATAGCTAGCAGCTAGCTGCTGGCGGTATTAAACCCCCACGTAGCCGCACAAACCAGTTAACTTTGCATAGCAGGACGCAACAAGCACCACCGCACAATGTTCTTGACCGTTCCGAGAGTCGCCATTAACTCTCAAATCGAGCTGTCTAAAGCGTAAAACGTCTGGCGCCGAGCGCTCATGTCGCAGGATAAACACCTCCGTTGTTCCTTTTGCGGAAAATCGAAGGATTCGGTCCGGAAGTTCATCTCCGGCCCGTCGGTGTACATCTGTAATGAGTGCATCGCGCTCTGCAACGAGATCCTCGCCGAGGACGAAGAGCGCGAGGTAGC
>JBPPMH010000044.1:0-4582 GCA_051305945.1 Gemmatimonadaceae bacterium | reverse complement strand
GCTAACACGGGCCCGTGGCCAGGCCCCGGCCCACCTCGAACCCCCGCAGGGGCAGTTTGCAGACGCCGTAAAGGCTTGCAACTACACGGGATGGCGGACATGTTGGACGACCGTTTCCAGGATACCAATTGAAGCAGCTGCGCAACTATATAGGCGGTGAGTGGGTTCGGTCTGGCACCACCGAGTGGCAGGAGCTCACTAACCCGGCCACGGGCGAGTCGCTCGGGCAAGTCCCGCTGGGCACGCGCGCCGACGTGGACTCCGCGGTGCAGGCAGCCACGGACGCTTTCAAGACCTGGCGCGAGACCCCGCCCGTCGTGCGCGCGCGCTACCTGTTCAAACTGAAGTACCTGCTCGACCAGCACTTCGACGAGATCGCGAAGATCGTCACGCAGGAGAACGGCAAGACGCTCGACGAAGCGCGCGGCTCGTTCAAGCGCGGCATAGAGAACGTCGAGCACGCGTGCGGCACGCCGGCGCTCATGATGGGCAAGACGCTCGAAGACGTGGCGTCGGGCATCGACTGCGAGTTCGTGCGTCAGCCCATGGGTGTGTTCGCCGCGATCACACCGTTCAACTTCCCGGCGATGGTGCCGCTCTGGTTCCTGCCTTACGCGGTCGCAACCGGAAACACGTTCGTACTCAAGCCGAGCGAGCAGGTCCCGCTCTCGCAGATCCGGATCTTCGAGTTGGCGCACGAGGCCGGGTTCCCGCCCGGCGTGCTCAATCTGGTCAACGGCGGCAAGGAAGTCGTCAACGCGATCCTCGAGCATCCAGGAATCACCGGCGTGTCCTTCGTCGGCTCGAGTCCCGTGGCGAAACACGTGTACACAACCGCCGCCGCGCACGGCAAGCGCGTGCAGGCCCTCGGCGGAGCCAAGAACCACATCGTCGTCATGCCCGACGCGGACTTCGATCGCGCGGTGTCCGTCGTGTCCGAATCCATCTTCGGCTGCGCGGGCCAGCGCTGCCTCGCCGGCAGCATCATCGTCGGCGCGGGCAAGGCGTACAAGCCGCTGCGCGAGAAGCTCCTCGCCAGCGCGAAGGCGATCAACGTCGGGTACGGCCTCGATGAAGGCGTGACGATGGGCCCGGTCGTGTCGCGCAAGCACCGCGAGAAGGTGCTGAGCTATATAGAGCACGGAGTCAGCGAAGGCGCGACGATGACTCTCGACGGCCGGCAGACGAGCGTGGACAAGTATCCGTCGGGCGCGTTCGTGGGCCCGACGATATTCGAGGACGTCGATCCCTCGATGACGATCGCGCGCGAGGAGATCTTCGGGCCCGTGGCGTCGGTCACGCACTCGGAGACGCTGGACGACGCGATCGAAGCCGTGCGCATGAATCCGTTTGCCAACGCGGTGTCCATCTTCACGACCAGCGGCAAGTCCGCGCGTGAGTTCCGCTACCGCGTGGGCGTCAGCATGATTGGTGTCAACATCGGCGTCGCGGCGCCGATGGCCTTCTTCCCGTTCGGCGGGACCAAGGGCTCGTTCTTCGGCGACTTGAAGGCGCACGGCACGGACGCCATCGAGTTCTACACCGACAAGAAAGTCGTCATCTCGCGCTGGACGTGATCAGTTCGCCCCGTTTGCGTCACTGTTCCCCGCAGCCTGCAGCGCACATGGTCCCACTGCGGCCGCTACGCTCGCAAACTACGCTCGCTAGCACGCGGCCTTCGGGGACCACGCGCGCTGCGGGCTGCACAGGCTAGGGAGAGATAAATGGCAAGAAACTCTGGCATGGTCGGATTCTGGGTCGCGATCGGGGTGGCCGCTGGCGCCGGCATCGGCGTCCTCACCGGCAACCTCGCGATCGGCATCGGCATCGGAATCGGCGCGGGCATCCTGATCGGCATGCTCGCTGCCGGCCGCTCGCCGAAGTAGGGAGGCGGAGCATGGCAGCGAAGCGCGGTTCAGGGCGAACGAAACCACGTCCCGCAGGCGGAGAGGGGAAGAGCGGCAAGAATGCTGCTGCTGGCCGCGGCACCGGCGCGGGATCCCGTCAGACGCGTGCGCGGACCGGGGTGGGCGCAGGCGGCGTGTTAGCGAGCGCCAGCTCGCGTAGCCGCCGAAGCCCATCCCGAGTCCAGCACGCGTCACGCGCAGATGCGGCAACCTCCCGCCGAACGGTAAGAAGCGGCTTGATTCAGATGAGCAACCCTCTCAACGACGCACGGGCTTCGGTTGAGGACGTGCGCGACGCGATGCTCGCGAAGCACCTGCCGATGATCGAGGAAGCGGGGCGGAAGGGCGTCCAGATACTGTGCCTGCAGGAGATCTTCAACGGTCCGTACTTCTGCCCGAGCCAGGACGCGCGCTGGTGCGACATCGCCGAGGCCGTGCCCGGGCCCACGGTCGAGCTGATGCAGAAGATCGCGAAGAAGCACGAGATGGTGATCGTCGTGCCGGTGTACGAGCGCGAGATGGCGGGCGTGTATTACAACACGGCCGCGGTGATAGATGCCGACGGGACATACCTTGGCAAGTACCGCAAGAATCACATTCCGCAAACGTCCGGCTTCTGGGAGAAGTACTTCTTCAAGCCGGGCAACCTCGGCTACCCCACGTTCCAGACGCGGTACGCCAAGATCGGCGTGTACATCTGCTACGACCGGCACTTTCCCGAGGGCGCGCGGCTGCTGGGTCTGCACGGCGCGGAGATCGTGTACAACCCGTCCGCGACGGTGAAGGGGCTGTCGCAGTACCTGTGGAAGCTCGAGCAGCCGGCGCACGCGGTGGCGAACGGCTACTTCATGGGCTGCATCAACCGCGTGGGCACCGAGGCGCCGTGGAATATCGGCAAGTTCTACGGCACGAGCTACTTCGTGGATCCGCGCGGCAACTTCCTCGCGGTCGGCAGCGAGCACGACGACGAGTTGGTGATCGCCGACCTCGACCTCGGCATGATCGAAGAAGTTCGCCGCACCTGGCAGTTCTACCGCGACCGCCGGCCAGAGACATACGGTGACATGACCGAACAGTTGCCATGATTGGTGCGGTGCAGCTTGGGCGACCGGTACTCCCACTCCGGCCGCTACGCTCGCTTCGCTCGCTATCACGCGGCCTGCGGGGAGCACCGGCCGCCCAAGCTGCCCGAGCACTCATGCGCAGTTCGTACAAACCGCCGAACCTGCCCGCGGCGGTCGGGGTGCTGCCGGTGCGTCCGCGCGCGAACCGCCGGCTGGGCGAGGACGCCGACATGATCCGCCCGCGCGAACAGCGGAACACGGCGGGGCAGAAATCCGGCGGCTTGCACCGAATGCAGCTCGCGCGGCTTTGGGTCCCCGAAGGTCGCGTGCTAGCGCGCGTAGTTTGCGCGCGTAGCGACCGGAGCGGGACCCAAGGTCGTGCGAGCGGTCAACCACGCAACGCCCCGGAACTCTGATCTCGACATGTCTCTGCTGATCACAGGGGGGCGGATCATTACGGCGACGGACGACTATGTGGCGGACGTGTACTGTGCTGGGGAGACGATCACGCGCATAGAGCCGGGCATCGATCCGAAGACGCTCCCGCAGAAGGACCTCGAGATAGTTGAGGCCGCGGGGAAGTACGTGTTTCCGGGATTCATAGATCCGCACGTGCACATCCACCTGCCGTTCATGGGCACGCACGCGGCGGACGATTACGAGTCCGCGAGCAGGGCCGCGCTTGCCGGTGGAACCACTACCGTGATCGAGATGATCTGCCCGAGTTCCGCCGACGAGCCGTGGGACGCGTTCGAAGTGTGGAAGTCCAAGGCCGACGGCATCTCGGCCATGGACTACACGTTCCACATGTCGGTCGTGCGGTTTGACGAGTCAGCGCGGCAGCAGTTTCGGAAGATCGTCGATGCCGGCGTCGCGTCGTTCAAAGTCTTCCTGGCGTACAAGGGCGCGCTCGACCTGTCGGACGAAGACCTGTTCGCCGCGATGAAGCTCGCGCGCGAGCTGGGCGTCATCGTCACCGCGCACTGCGAGAACGCCGAAGCGATTGACGCGATGCAGAAAGCATTGCTCGCAGAGGGGAAGACGGGCCCCGAGTGGCACGGCCCGTCCCGCCAGCCCGTCGTCGAAGCGAGCGGTGTACACCACATCTGCGCCTTCGCCGCGCTGCTCGGCACGCACGTGTACACGGTGCACACGTCCTGCGCCGACGCTGTGCGCGAAGCGCTGGCGGCACGGGAGCGCGGTGTGGACGTATGGGTCGAGGCCGTCGCGCCGCACCTCGTGCTCGACGAGAGCTACGCCGCCCGCGGAAACTTCGAAGGCGCCAAGTACGTCATGTCACCACCGCTCCGCGAAAAGCGTAATCAGGAAGTCCTCTGGAACGGACTTAAGTCGCGCGCGATCAGCACGATCGGCACCGACCACGCGCCGTTCCGCTTCGCGGACCAGAAGCAGATGGGGCGCGACGAGTTCACCAAGATTCCCAACGGGATCGCCAGCATCCAGGAGCGCGTGGACCTGATTCACACCCACGGCGTCATGGCCGGGCGGATGGATCTCAACACGATGGTGGACGCGTGCAGCACGCAGGCCGCGCGGATCTTCGGGATGTATCCGCGAAAGGGAGCGGTACAGGTCGGCAGCGATGCGGAT
>JBPPMH010000043.1:0-4703 GCA_051305945.1 Gemmatimonadaceae bacterium | reverse complement strand
CCTGCCCCCACGTTGCCGGCCTACGAGCTATGGGGCGACCTGCTCGCGGAGCAGGGGATGCCGGAGCAGGCACTACAGCTCTATCGGAGGTCATTGGAACTGTATCCTAACCGTTTCAATAGTCTGTTGGGCGCCGCTCGGGCAGCATTAGCGTCGGGTGACCACACCGCAGCTCGCAAACACTATCAAGAGCTTGTGAACGTGGCTGCCCCACCTTCTAACCGTAGCGGGCTTTCAGAAGCGCGCAGGTTTGTTGAAGATAGACGGTGATGGTGCCCGCCTCGTCGAGCGGCGGATTGATGTCCAGCTGACGCGTGCTGCTTACCGCCATCTTCCTGTGCAGTACAGCTCTCCGGCACAGAGCACGTCTGACGAACGGCAGATCCTCGAGATATATCACGGGCTCGATCGAGCGTTGGCACTTTCCCGCGAGGGACCACGCTCCTTCGAGTTCAGCGAGCCGGTGGCCGGTGCGTCCAACCTTACTCAATGCCGCGAGAACTCATGAGCATCCTTCGTCTCCTCACTGATTCCCGACACCTTGCGGCATATTCACCTGAGGAGATAAGGATGAGCGCGACGATTAGCATCGCAGTCCTGCTGCTGGTTCTGGCCACTCCCGGCTGCGCCGGCACCGGGCCAGAGCTGTCATCCTTGCCCCGACCGCCAATGCCTGGCGCTGCGGAAATCTCACCGGCGGCTGCGCAGGAGGCGTGCGAAGCAATCGTGACTGGCACCCCCGCCTCTGAACCCGCACGGCGGACGATGACGATACCTGCCGAGATAGATCGCTACATCGAGTGCGAGATGCGCGCCCGCCAGATCCCCGGCGTCGCCCTGGCAATCGCGCGCAACGGCAGGATCCTGACGCAGCGAGCGTACGGCCTCGCGAGCATCCAGAACCACGCGCCGGTCACACCCCAAACGCGCTTCGCGATCGCGTCGGTCACGAAGCCGATCACCGCAATCGGCATCATGCTGCTGGTGGAGGATGGGAAAGTCGAGCTGGATGCGCCGGCCTCGCGCTACCTGACCGAGGCGCCGCCGGCATGGCGCACGATGACCGTACGCCATCTCCTGAACCACACCTCGGGTCTGCCGGAGATCGGCTATGGCTGGGCGGAGACAGTCAACCAGGATCGGGAAGAACTCGTTCGCATGCTCGGGCGGGACCGGCCCGCGGAGCAGCAGTACAGGATCGCGCTCCAGGACACGCTCTGGTTCGCTCCCGGTAGCGACTGGGTCTACAGCGATGTCGGCTATTTTCTTCTGGGAGTAATCACCGAGCGGGCGAGCGGGATGCGGTGGAGCGAATTCATTCGTCAGCGGGTATTCCTGCCGCTGGGAATGACCGACAGCTACGTCAGCAACGCGTGGACGATCTACAGTAACGAGGCCCGCGGCTACACGATCCGGGAGGGCGTGCTGGCGAACATCCGCCGCGATTTCAGCACCGAATCGCGCTCGGACTTCGGCATCTTCTCGAATGTGGGGGATCTGGCGAAGCTCGATGCGGCGCTGAATTCCGACCGACTGCTGACCGAGCGTAGCCGCCGGACGATGTGGGCGCCGACGGAGCTTGCCGGCGGAGAGAGCTTCCCCTACGGCCTCGGCTGGGAGGTATGGCGAATGCGCGGGCATCGCGCGCAGTACCACGGCGGACTCACCGGAACCGAGTTACTGCGCCTGCCTGACGATACCCTTGCCGTGATCGTGCTGACCAATCTGGGCGGCGGGACCCGGCACGGGCTCTCGCAGAACGTGGCGAAGCTGCTTATTCCGGAGCTGAATCGCCCCGCCCTTCGCGAGGTCCCGATCGTCGAATCCGAGCTGCGCCGCTATGCCGGCCGGTACGCGGCCCCCAGCCGCGAACCGTTCGAGGTCAGGCTCGTGGATGGCCGCCTCGTCGCGCCCTATCCGTGGCCATTTCCGCGGCGGGGAGGAGAGGCGGCGCTCGTGCACCAGGGCGATCACGTCTTCGAGTTCGTCGACCACGACGGGCGGATCGTCTTCCGACTGGCAGAGGACGGCACAGTCGGCGGGTTGAGCGCGGTGGCGTGGGACGGCGGCTACCGCTTCGACTACAGACGCGCGGAGGCGGGTACGCGATGAGCCGCAGTGTTGTTGGGAGATGTTCTTCACCCAAGGCCGAGGCTTTACCCGGTCCTTGAAGTTCGATGGGACTGATCGCGCTGACGCTCGCCGCACTGGTCGCCGCCGGCACGGACGCTCAGCCGACGCGATCGCAAAGGCGCTGCGCTGAGTGCGCCATTTCCTGAACGCTTTCGCCAGGCACGATCACCCGCCAACCCGCTGAGAAAAGATCAAGATGAACCGACTCCTGCCGATGCTGCTTCTGACATCCCTCCTCGCCGCCGGCGCCTGCGCCGCAGGGCCGAGCCCGATGGGCTCCGCGGCTTCTGCGCCCACCGCTGCGGGAGCGCACCGCTACCAGCCGCCGCCCGCGCTGAACGACGGGTGGACGGTAGCGCACGCCCAGGTACTGGGACTGGACCCGAAGCCACTGGAGCGCATGACCGAGGCGATCCGCCGCGGCAACGAGTACCGCAACATCCATTCGGTGCTCGTCGTCAACGATGGACGACTCGTCTATGAAGAGTATTTCGTGGGCGAGGATGAACACGGTCGCCTCGGCGGGCTCGGGCATCTTGTGTTCGACCGCGACACGCGCCACGACCTTCGCTCCGTCACCAAAAGCGTGGTCTCCGCCCTCGTGGGGATCGCCGTCGGGTCAGGCGCCATCCGCTCGCTGGACCAGTCGATCCTCGACTATTTCCCGGAGCACGCCGACCTCGCTACGCCCGAGCGGCGCGCGATCACCGTTCGGCACGCGCTGGAGATGACCGCCGGGCTCGCCTGGAACGAATGGGGCTCCGGCTCCTACGGTGACTCGACCAACATGGCGTTCCACATGAACCGGAGCGCCGACCCGATCCGCTTCGTCCTGGAGCAGGGCGTCGTTGCGCCGCCCGGCGCGCGCTGGAGCTACAACGGGGGACTGACCCACCTGCTGGCTGAGGTGGTGCGGCGGGCGACGGGCAGGCCGCTCCTCGACTTCGCTCACGAGACGCTGTTCGGACCGCTGGGGATCACCGACGTGGAGTGGTACAACGACCGGGGTCGTACCACGCCCGACGCTGACTCGGGGCTGCGCCTCCGGCCGCGCGACCTGGCAAAGTTCGGGCTGCTGTTCGAGCAGCGCGGGCAATGGAACGGCCGCCAGATCGTCCCGGCGGATTGGGTCGATGAGTCGCTGCGCCGACGCATCGCCCTCCCGGATTCGCTCGTCGAGTTGGGCGAAGACGCCACGGGCGAGGTCGGCTATGCCTACCACTGGTTCCACGCGCGATATCTACTCCCGTACGGGCGCGTCACCGCGCACCGTGCAGCGGGCAATGGCGGCCAGCTCGTGTTCATCCACCCCGAGCACCGGCTCGTCGCCGTCGTGACGGCGGGGCGTTACGACGACACGGATGACTCCAACCTCCTCGTATTGGATCGCGTGCTGCCTTGGGCGCTCGGCGTGCCGGACACGGTGCAGCGGCGCTGGCGCGAGAGGCCGGTACGCCTGGTTCATGCAGGCGAGTGGCCGGAGGTGGCGCTTTCGGCCGCGGAGCGGGCCCGGTACTCCGGGAGCTACCGGCAGGACGGCGTCAACGTCCGCGTCTGGGAGGAGTCCGGGCTGCTGCGCATCGCGGACTTCCCCGGGCTGGAAGGGGGCGTCGTGCACCTGATCCCGCTCGGCGATCACGTGTTCGCCTTCGGCCGCTACGAAGATGGTAAGCTCACGAGGATCTATTGGCCGGACGGCCGCCTCGAGTTCCGGATGGGCGCCGGGCGTGCTACCGGTTACATCGACCGAACCGATAAAGGTCACGTGTTCGGGACCGCGGAGCGTGTCCAATGACCCCGCACTCGCTGTTCCATCGCTCTTCGCGCCATGCCACGGGACAAGTTCGGATTGCACTGCTCCTTGCACTCGCTGCCTGCGCCAGACCAGGGACAACGCCCCTCGGGAACCCCCTTCCGGCGTATCCGCCCACCCGCACGATCGACGTCGTAGACGACTACCACGGCACCCGGGTGGCGGACCCCTACCGCTGGCTCGAGGATATCGATTCCCGAGAGGTGCGCGCGTGGGCGGCGGCTCAGAACGCGTTCACCGACCGACAATTGGCCGACGATCCGCTGCGCGGGAGGATCGCGGCGCGAATGCGCGAGCTGGGCGAGGTGTGGGACACCTACGACGCCGCGATGTGGCCTCCCGCCCCGTCGAGCTCAATCCGCTCAGGGACCGTGCCGGGCGGCACACTCCGGGGCCTGCTCGTTACGCGTGACGGTGAACAGCGCGTGCTAGTTGACCCGCGGCGCTTCGGAGCGGATATCGAGATCAGCCGCTTCGAGGTCTCGCCGGACAGCGTGTACGTCTCGTACGGGCTCTCTCTTGGTGGCAGCGAATGGGTCGAGACGCGGATCGTCCGCGTCGCCGACGGACGAGAGCTGCCGGAGGTCCTGCATGGGCTGCTCTTCGTACCGCCGATCTGGACGCACGACGGGCGCGGGTTCTTCTATGTCCACCAGCGGCGTCCCGCCGCCGGCGAGCGCGTCATGTTTGGCGAACCGGCGGTCTTCTATCACCTTGTAGGCACTCCGCAGGAGCGCGACCGGGCGATCTTCCGCAC
>JBPPMH010000042.1:0-3271 GCA_051305945.1 Gemmatimonadaceae bacterium | reverse complement strand
GCCGCGCGCTCGGCTACGCTCCCGTCGCGGGTAACGACCCGAGCCGGCGCGGCGCCGGCGACATCTCGTTCGTGGCGCCGCTCCTCCCGGGACTGGACGGGCTCGGACCGTTCGGGCGCGGATCGCATTCGCCGGACGAGTGGGTGGACCTGTCTTCGCTGCCCAAGCAGACCGCGCGGGCGGCGCTGCTGATGTACCGGTTGTCGAGAGATCCGAACCGGACGCGAAGGCGGTTGGGAATCAACTAAAAACAGGTCATGGCGAGCAGCGTTGCTGCCTGGTCTCGAGGTTCCGGACACACAACCGCGTAACCCCGTTCGCGGTGATCGTAACCTTCACCGCGTTGCTGCCGTCGTAGACGAAGACCGCGCGATAACTGATGGACGTGCTTCCGGACTGCCCGTCCACCACCCGAGTCCCGCTGTGGGAGCGGATGACCGTGCCGGACAGCGGCCACCGGCGGTCCGAACCGGGGTGCGGAACCACAAGGTTGAGCGTAGTGTCGCCGAACACGACCGTTGATCTCGCGGTCCCTCTCGTAGTCGGCCGCTCGATCGCGCTTGTGCCCTGCTCAGTCCCGTTGAGCGTCCTGGCCGGGCTGCTGGGCTGCACGCCCGTGGTTGTGAGATCGCTCTTCCGGTCGATCGTTATCCGCGCCGCATCCTGTTCCACCGTCCCCCGCGCCCACACCTGGGCGTTGATCTTCGCGGTGCTCGAGTCACGCCGTTCCTGCGGATTGTTCGCCGCGTCGAACAACGCATACGACCGACTGATCGTGACACCGTTGCGCGTGACGTCGGGACACGTGATTCGGCCGGTACTGCTCGAGTAGGTGCAGGTCGTCAGCAATACGTCCGACCGCGCGGACAAGGGCACGACGCTGGACCCATTGGCCTGATCCTCGGCTATCCCAACCGTCTCCAGCACCATCACCTCGAAATCGTCGTCCGCACGCTCGGCCAGGGGGCTGATCGCGTCGCCGGAGCAACCGGCGGCGAGTCCAGTCGCAAGTGCAGCGGCCAGGGTCCGTGCCATTCTACGTCGCATCGTCTCTCCTGCAAATGTGAGGGTCACTCTTGCTCCCGGCGCTTGTCCGTGATTTCGGCTGTCGCCGGTAATATCGGCGCCCGTGAGACGCCCGTTACTGTCCGGCGTTAACGCAGCCGCCCAAAGGACCCAGGCCGCGTCTTGTCCCGGACGCTACTCAGCGCCGCCAGACCCCCGCTCCTGCTCCGCCCGCCACTTCGCGATCCTCGCATGATCACCCGACAGTAGGACCTCGGGCACGTCGTGGCCCCGGTACGACGGCGGACGCGTGTAGCTCGGCGCGCTAATCCCGCGACTCTCGTGGAACGAGTCCCCGCGCGCGCTGTCCGGGTCCGACATCGCGCCGGGCAGCAGCCGCACAGTCGCGTCGATCACCAGCAGCGCCGCCGCCTCCCCCCCGCTCAACACGAAGTCGCCGACCGACAGCTCCTCGGTCGCGAGGAAATCGGCGACGCGCTGATCCACGTCCTTGTAGTGGCCGCACAGCAGCGTCAGCTCGCTCCCGCCGCTGAACCGCTGCGCGTCGGCCTGAGTGAAGCGGCGCCCGCGCGCCGACAGCAGCACAATCGGCGCGGCAGCGCCCAGCGACTCCACCGCCTCGAAGAACGGATCCGGCTTCATCACCATCCCCGGCCCGCCGCCGTAGGGCGCGTCGTCCACAGTGCGATGCTTGTCGTGCGTGAAGTCGCGCAGATCCACCACGCGATACTCGACCGCGCCCGCCTGCTGCGCGCGCGCGGGAATACTGAGCGCCAGCGGGTCCTGGAAAAACTCCGGGAAAATGGTGACGACGTTTACGCGCAGCATCAGTCGAACAGCCCCTCGACCGGCGTGACGATCACCTTTCCCTCGTGCACGCGCACCTCGCGCACCATCTCCGGTCGGTACGGCAGCAGCACGGGCGCGCCGGACTCGCGCGCGATCTCCAGCAGCAGTCCCTGCGGAACCTCCACGACGTCGGCCACGCGGCCGAGCCGCTCGCCTTCGGGAGTCTCCGCCACGAGGCCGAACAGCTCCTCGACGAACACTTCATCCTCGGCCGGCGGCGCGAGCTCGCTCTCGGGGGCGAACAGGTAGCGATGGCTCCACAGCTCCGCCGCGTTCCGGTCGGCGATCTCGGCGAACTTCACGATCCTGAGCGTCTCCTTGAACGTCTTCGCTTCGGCGATCGTGAGCGCGTCGGGATTTTCCGGGACGTTTCCGAAGGAGTCGCCCACAAAAACACGACGGCCGGACGCAAAGAGCGCGTCCGGCGTGTCGGTAATCGGTTCGACGAGCAGCTCGCCCTTGATCCCCTGGGCCTTACGAATCCGCCCGATGATCGCGAGGCGCACTCACGTCACGTGCTGGCGGCTTCGCCCGCGCTCTCTTCGTCGGCGCTATCGGAGATGGGGACGGCCGTGGCGCTCAACGTCCGGCCAAGCCGCACCTCATGCCGCGCCTTGAGGATGCCGGCGCGGCGCAGCAGCGACCGCGCGGTGTCGCTCGGCTGGGCGCCGTTGTCGAGCCAGTAACCGGCGCGATCGGCGTCGATTTTCAGCCCGCCCTCTGCCTGCCGGGGAGCGTACTGTCCGATGATCTCGATGAACTTGCCGTCACGCGGACTTTTGGAGTCGGCGACGATGAGACGGTACACGGGCGCTTTCTTGCGTCCGACCCTGCGAAGTCTGATGCGAACCATTTTCCGTAACTCCCTGCGGCGGTGATGGGTCGAGCTCCGGGCTCATCGCGTGCCCGGTGTTTCCGAGCCGCACCCGGTATTGGGTAGCCTCTAAAGTTAACGCATTCCGAACGGCATCATACCATGGCGGCCCCCGGAGGCCGCCTTTTTCATCATTTTCTGCATCTCCCGGAACTGGGTGAGCAGCCGGTTGACCTCGTTGATCGGCCGGCCGGAGCCCTTCGCTATCCGGGCGCGGCGCGACCCGTTCAGGATCCCGGGCTCCTTGCGCTCCTCGGCCGTCATGGACAGCACGATGGCCTCGATGTGTTTCATGCGCTTGGGATCCATGTTCTTCACCTGCTTGAGCGCGGCCGTGTTGACCCCGGGCAGCAGCTTGAGCACTCCTTCCAGCGGACCGAGCTTCTCCATCTGCCGCATGGACGAGAGGAAGTCGTTCAGGTCCAGCCCCTGCTTGCGGATCTTCTTCTCCATCCGCTTCGATTCGTCCTCGTCGAACGCCGCCTGCGCCTTCTCCACCAGCGAGACGACGTCGCCCATCTG
>JBPPMH010000041.1:0-20075 GCA_051305945.1 Gemmatimonadaceae bacterium | reverse complement strand
GCGTGATGCAGCGGATCGCGGCGCCGATGGTGGGCGGGATGGTATCGAGCACGGTGCTGACACTTGTCGTGATTCCCGCGGTGTACGCTCTTTGGAAGGAATGGGAGATGACGAGGGCGGAACAGCAGGCGAGTGCGGCGGTGCCGGAGACGGCGCCCGTGTAGGGACGGATTGGTACGGGCTCCGCTGTTTCCAGTCCTTACCTTTCACTCCCTATGCCGAGATTGATCAGTCGCCCGGGCGACGTTCCCGCCCGGTCTTTGTGGCAGCGCGTGCGCGACGTCGCGCTCATGGACGTCGCCGTGCTCGCGAAAGGCGGCGTCAGCGCGGGCTCGCTCGAACGCGTCGAGGAGATCCTGCTCGAGGCCGACCTCGGCGTGGCCACCACGATGCAGCTCGTGGCCGAGTTGGAGCGGCTCGCCAAGCTCGGAAAGATCCGCACCGAGCCCGAGTTTCGCGAAGCGCTCTGCTCGGGCATCGAGGCCTCGCTGCGCGCGGGCAACAGCGATCCCGCATTGCGGCTTGCTCCCTCGGCGCCGACCGTGATCCTCGTGATCGGCGTCAACGGCGCGGGCAAGACCACCTTCGTCGGCAAGCTCGCGGCGCGGCTCCGGCGTGACGGGATGAAAAAGATCGTGATCGGCGCGGCGGACACCTTCCGCGCGGGCGCGGTGGATCAGCTCCGGCAGTGGACCGACCGAGCGGGCGCGGAGTTCGTCGGGGCGCGTGCCGGCACCGATCCGGCGTCGGTTGCATTCGAGGCCGTGGACGCTGCGGTCATCCGCGGAGCCGACGTAGCGATCATAGATACCGCCGGCCGGCTGCACACGAGCGACGCGCTGCTGGAGGAGATGCGCAAGATCCATCGCGTGATCGGCAAGCGGTTGCCCGGCGCGCCGCACGAAACGCTGCTCGTGCTCGACGGGACGATCGGCCAGAACGCGATCGCTCAAGCGACCACTTTCTCTTCCGCCGTTCCCATCACCGGCATCGTGATGAACAAGGTGGACGGCTCCGCGCGCGGCGGGATCGTCGTCGCGGTGCACCAGGCGCTCGACGTGCCGGTCAAGTTTCTCGGCGTGGGCGAGAAGCTGGACGATCTCGTTCCGTTCGATCCCGCCGAGTTCGCCCGCGAAGTGATCGGCGACTGATGCCGCCGGCGGGCCGGGTCGCGCTGGACACGCCGGTCGGGTATCTCAAGGGCGTCGGCCCGATCCGCGCCGAGGCGTTCCGCAAGCTCGGCATCACGAAGGCGGGCGATCTTCTCTTTCACATCCCGCACCGGTACGAGGACGCCAGCACCATCGCGACGATCGCGTCGGTGGACGTCGGGATGGACGCGACGATCGTCGGCAAGGTGATTTCCAAGGGAGTTCTCCCGACTCGGAAAGGACTGCGGATCTTCCAGGCCGTGATCCAGGATCGGAGCGGCATGCTCGAGGCTGCGTGGCCGGGGCAGCCGTTCTTGGACCGCACGATCGACAAGGGCGACGTGCTGCTGCTGAGCGGGCCCGTCAGGTTTTATCACGGGCGGCAGCTCGCGCCGCGCGAGTACGTGAACTTCGGGCCGGACGACCCGGGCGCGGCTCCGGGCCGCGTGTTCGCCGTCTATCCGGCCACGGAAGGGCTGACGTTCCGCACGATCCGCTCGATCATTGACGCGCATCTCGACACACTGCTCGCGCGCACGACCGATCACCTCCCGCGCGCGGTGCTGAAGGAGCTCTCGCTGCCCGCGCTGCCGGACGCGCTCCGCATGGTGCACCGGCCGGCGTCCATTCGCGAAGCGGAACAGGGGCGCGACCGGCTCGCGTTCGACGAGCTGATGTTCCTGCAGCTGCTTCACCGCCGGGCGCACGCGCTCGCGCGCACCGCGCGCCGCGGCATCCGGTTCGTGAACAAGAGGGAATTGACGACGAAGCTCAAGTCGGAGCTGCCGTTCGAGCTTACTGGGGCGCAGATGCGCGTGCTGCGCGAGATCTTCGCGGACATGTGCGGCGAGCGGCGCATGCACCGGCTGCTTCAGGGCGACGTCGGCAGCGGCAAGACGATCGTCGCGCTGTTCGCGGCGCTGCTGGCGTACGAAAACGGCTACCAGGCGGCGATCATGGCGCCGACCGAGTTGCTCGCGGAGCAGCATTACCGGACGTTGCACCGCCTGCTCGCGCCGTTGGAGATCGAGGCGCTCCTGCTCACCGGCAGCGTGAAGCCGAAGACGCGCGCGCCGCTGGAGGCGCGGCTGAAGACGGAGGAGCCCCTGATCGCTATCGGCACTCACGCGCTCGTGCAGACCACTACGGCCTTCGGCAAGCTCGGCTTCGTCGCGATCGACGAGCAGCACCGGTTCGGCGTGGAGCAGCGCGCCGCGCTGGCGAAGAAGGGACAGGCGCCGGACGTGCTCCTTTTGAGCGCCACGCCCATTCCGCGATCGCTCGCGCTCACGGTGTACGGCGATCTCGACGTGAGCACGCTGGACGAGCGTCCGCCGGGGCGGCGCCCGGTCGCGACCGTCCTCCGCCGGGAGAGCGGCCGCGATAAAGTTCTCGCCTTCGTCCGCTCGCAAGTGGAAGAAGGCCGGCAGGCGTACGTGGTCTATCCCGTGATCGAGGAATCGGAGAAGACCGATCTGAAAGCCGCGACGACGATGTTCGAGCGGCTATCGGCCGGCGCCTTCGTCGGACTGCGCGTCGCGCTGCTGCACGGCCGGATCCCCTCGGACCAGCGCGAGAGCATCATGCGGCAGTTCCGCGACGGCGAGCTGGACATTCTCGTCGCGACCACCGTCATCGAAGTCGGAATCGACGTCGCCAACGCGACCGTCATGCTGATCGAGCACCCCGAGCGGTTCGGACTGTCGCAGCTGCACCAGCTCCGCGGCCGCGTCGGCCGTGGCGCCGAGAGCTCCTACTGCATTCTCCTTGGCGAAGCCGGCGAAGAATCGATGCAGCGGCTGGAGCTGTTCGCTTCCACGGACGACGGCTTCGAGATTGCGCGCGCCGATCTCCGCATCCGCGGAATGGGCGACCTGTTCGGGCAGCAGCAGAGCGGGGAAGCTATGCTCCGCATCGCCGACCTGGTGCGGGACGAGAAGCTCAACGTGCTCGCTCGCGAAGCCGCCGATAAGACGCTGGCGGCCGATGCCGGGCTGGAAAAGCCGCAGAATGCGGGGTTGAAGCGCGCGCTCAGCGCGCGTTTCCCCCGGGCGCTGGAGCTGTTCCGGGTAGGCTAGGGCGTCGGCGTCGCGAGCCGGCGCTTGATGCGCTCGAGCTCCGCGTTCAGCCGCGCGATCTCGGCGCGCTGCGTCCGGATAACGCGGTCCCGCGCGGCGATCCCCGCCGGCGACGTGTCGCTGATCACGATCGTGGTGTCGCCCGAGGCTTGCGCGGCCGCCTGCTCGGCGAGGACGATCGCGCGCGCCAGGTGCCGGAGAACGTTCGCCTGGCCGCGGTACCACGCCGTGTTCTCTGACGCGAGATACGAATCCATGAGCGCCCGCCCCTCGTCACGCGTCGCGGCCGAGCTCCTGGGGTCGAGCTTGTAGAGTGCCCGCCAGAACATCACTTCTTCCGCGGCGCGAGTGCCCGGATGCCGCTGGGTGAAGTCGAGCAGCGCGCTGTCCGCGGCGGCGTGGCGGCCCGCGTTGGCCAGAGAGTCCGTCGCGTGGAGCAGCGCTCCCCAGCTTTCAGGGCTCGGAGATTCCGGGGCGGAGCGCGACAGGCTCGCGCACGCGCTCAGCGTCAATACTGCCAGCGAGGCCGTGATGATTTTCGCAGTTCTCATGTTTCTTCAGGCCATGTCGGAAGCACGGTGGCGGCCAGAGATCCGGGCGACAGCCGGGTGGGCCGGCAACGTCAGATAGAACGTCGTGCCGGATCCCTCTTTGCTGTCCACCTTGATGGTACCCTGGTGCGCCTCAACTATCTGCTTTGCAATCGCAAGTCCCAAGCCCGTGCCCTTGAGAGCCGCGGACGCCTGGTTGTCCGCCTGATAGAACTTCTCGAAGATGTGCGGCAGCTGGGCGGCGGGAATCCCGGCTCCGGTGTCGCGGATGGTGATCCGCACGTCGGACTGATCGCCGTCCACGCCGAGCGCGACTTCGCCGTCCCTCGCGGTGAACTTGAACGCGTTCGAGAGCAGGTTGCCGAGCACTTCGTTCATCCGGTCCTCGTCCCACGTGACCTCCGCCGGCAGGGACGGCGAGTGCTGCACGCTGAAGGTGATCCCGCGTTGTACGGCCAGCCCCTGGAACGTGGCCTCCAGGTGCTGGAGGAAGCGCGGCAGATCGACTTTGCGGGGCTCGATCCTTCCTCCGCCGGCCTCGAAGCGGCTCACGTCGAGCAGTTGCCGCACCAGGCGCGTAAGCGTCAGGGCCTGTTTCTGCATCGTGGCCGCGATCTCGACCTGCTTCCCGGACATCGTGCCGTAGATGCCTTCCTGCAGGAGCTCCAGGTAGCCCATGATGACGTTGATCGGCGTCTTGAGCTCGTGGGAGGCGATGGATATGAACTCGGCCTTGAGCTTGTCGAGCTCCGCAAGCTGGCGGGTCATGGACTGGTAGCTTCCGGCAAGCCGGCCGAATTCGTCCCGCCGCGCTCCGGTATACGGCAGGCGGTAGGAGAAGTCGCCGTCGGCTACTGCCTTCATGCCCTTTTCGAGCAGGCGCACCGGGGTGCTGATGGAGCGCAGCAGCCAGAGGGCTATGAGCAGCGCCAGGAGTAGCGCGATTGCGAGCGCGGCGGCCGCGGTGCGCTGCGCCTTGATGGTCACCGTGGCGGCCTCGTCCACGCGCTCCGCGGTGCGCTCGCGCAGATCGGCCTCGGTCTGGCGCATGGTCGTGTTGATCCTGGCGATCTCCGGGAGAAGGCTGTCGGCGGAGATCTGTTCCGCTTCGCGCGGTCTGCCCTGACTGGCCGCCGCATACTCCGAGGCCGCCGCCGCCCGGATGCGCGCCAGGGATGCGCGGATCTGCGCGCTCTCGCGCCCGAGATTGTACTGGCTTAGCGTCGCGGCCAGGCTGTCGGCGCCGGCAATGTGCCGCGCCATTCGCCGCCTGCTGCTGTCGTCGTGCACGAACAGCAGCGCGTTCTCCGCGGCACGAACGTCTTCGGTAGCCGATCGCAGCCGGCCGATCGCTATGGATGCGGCAAAATCGGTGTCGCGCAGCACGCGATTGGTGTCTTCCAGCCGCTCCAGCGCGTTGAGCGCCAGGAGCAGCGGAATGAGCAGCACCAGCGCCATGCCGACAAGGCCGACGCTCAGCCGTGCGCGCAGGGTCATATTCCGTTGACACTCATCACGTGGCGGCCTAGCTTGCCGCGTTTTCTCTGCCGCTCAGCGAATGTCAAAGAACTCCCCATCAATACGGATCGCCGACCTCGGCGCGCACGCCGGGCAATCCGTCGAAGTGCAAGGGTGGGTGACGCATGTCAGGTCGTCCGGGAAAATTGCGTTTGTTGTCATGCGTGATGGTAGTGGCACGGCGCAGGCGGTGCTCGTGAAGAGCGAGGTCGAGCCCGAGGTCTGGGAGCGTTTTGGCAGTCTGACCCAGGAAAGCTGCATCCGGTTGACGGCCGTCGTGCGGGAGGACAAGAGGTCGCCCGGCGGTTACGAGCTTGGCGCGAGCAACCTGCAGATCCTCGGCACCAGCCCCCAGGACTACCCCATCCAGCCGAAGGAGCACGGGGTGGACTTCCTGCTCGACAACCGCCACCTGTGGCTCCGCAGCTCCCGGCAGCGCGCGATCGCGCGGGTCCGCCACGAGATAGAGCAGGCGATCCGGGACTTTTTCTACGAGCGGGACTTCACGCTCGTGGACACTCCGATCCTCACGGCCGCCATCGGCGAGCGCAGTGGGCTGTTCGCGACCGAGTACTTCGACGAGGGGACCGCGTACCTCGCGCAGACGGGCCAGTTGTACGGCGAAGCCGCGGCCGCGGCGCTGGGCCGGATCTATTGCTTCGGCCCCACCTTCCGCGCCGAGAAATCCAAGACGCGCCGGCACCTCAGCGAGTTCTGGATGATCGAGCCCGAAGTCGCGTTCAACGACTCCGAGGATAACATGCGGCTGCAGGAGGACTTCGTCTCCTACATCGTCGCGCGCGCGGTCGAGCGGCGGCGGCCGGAGCTGGAGGAGCTGGAGCGTGACGTCACCAGGCTGGAGCGGATAACAGCGCCGTTTCCGCGGATCGACTACGGCGACGCGGTGAAGACTCTTCAGGGTAAGGGCAGCAACATCACCTGGGGCGACGACCTCGGCGCCGAAGACGAGACGCTGCTGGTCGCGGACTACGACACTCCGATCTTCGTCTGCAACTACCCGAAGGAAGCCAAGGCGTTCTACATGAAGGAGAACCCGGCTGACCCGCGCACCGTGCTATGCAACGACTGTCTCGCGCCCGAAGGCTACGGCGAGATCATCGGCGGCTCGCAGCGCGAGGACGACTACGACAAGCTGCTGGCCAGGATCCACGAGGAGAAGCTGCCGGTGGAGGCGTACGGCTGGTACCTGGACCTGCGGAAGTACGGCACGTTCGTGCACTCCGGCTTCGGGCTCGGCTTGGAGCGGACGGTGGCGTGGGTGTGCGGGCTGCCGCACCTGCGAGAGGCGATCGCGTTTCCGAGGATGATGAACCGGCTGAGACCGTAAGGACGCAGCGTAATCAACGCCGCTTGACTTCGTCCCAGATCCGGTCGAGCGCCTCTAGGCCGGCGGACCCAATATCCACCCCCCGCTCGGCCGCAGTCTTTTCGACCTCCTCGAACCTCCGCTGAAACTTCGCGTTCGCCTTGTCCAGCGCGAGCGACGAATGCACGCCCAGCTTCCGGCACAGGTTCACGCACGCGAACAGCAGGTCCCCCAGCTCCTCTTCCAGCTCCGCGTGCGCCTCGTCCTGCACCGGCGCGCCGTGCTCGCTGAAGCGGACCTTCTTCTCTTTCATCAGATCGCGCACCTCGGCCAGCTCTTCGGCGACCTTGTCCGCCGGCCCCTCGGCGTCGGGCCAGTCGAAGCCGACCCCCGCCGCCCGGTCCTGGAGCCGGTGCGCGCGGTGCAGCGGTGGCAGCGAGGCCGGCAATCCGTCGGCGAGCGACGCGCGCTTCTTCGATTTCATCCGCTCCCACGGCTCGCGCTCGCCGTCGGCGTACAGGTGCGGGTGCCGCGCCTTCATCTTGGCTATCAGCCCCTCGGCGACGGCGTGAAAGTCGAACGCGCCCCGCTCCTCGGCCACCACGGAATGGAACAGCACCTGGAGCAGCAGGTCGCCGAGCTCCTCGCGCACGAGCGCGTCGTCGCCGAGGCGCAGCGCGTCGTCCAGCTCGAGCGATTCTTCGATCAGGTACGGCCGCAGCGAGTCGTGGGTCTGCGCCGCGTCCCAGTCGCAGCGCGTTCGCAGGTCGCGCATGAGAGCCAGCGTATCTTCGAGAGAGATGGGATGGGGCATAATGGTGACTAGTGACTTGTGACTAGTGACTGGTAACGGCGGCACACTGGAACACGAGGAAACGGGGGGCGGTTCACTAGTCACTAGTCACTAGTCACTAGTCACCACTCCAAACGATAACTTCCCGCCATGCCCGCCCGCCTAGACATAGACCTCTCCGCCGTGGTGCGCAACGCGCGCGCGCTGGCCGACAGGTCCGGCACGCGGCTCATGCCGATGGTGAAGGCTGATGCATACGGGACGGGCGTCGGACCGGTGGTGCGGGCGCTCGAGAAGCTCGATCCATGGGGCTTCGGGGTAGCGACCTTGGCCGAGGGCGAGGAGCTGCGGGCGCTCGGAGTGCGCCGGCCGGTGATAGTCTTCACGCCGCTGCTCGAAAGCGAGCTCGCGGCGGCCGCCGCCGCGGGGCTCACGCCCGCGCTCGGCTCGGCGGCGACCATCGGCGCGTGGCAATCGCTTGGAGGTCCTTGGCACCTCGCCATAGATACCGGGATGGCCCGGGCGGGAGCGGCATGGCGCGACGTCGCTTCACTCCGCGATATCGTCGCGAAGTCTCTCCCCGAAGGGGTGTTCACGCACTTTCATTCGGCCGAGCTCGACGACGGCAGCATGCAGGAGCAGGACCGAAAGTTCGAGGACGCTCTGGCGGCGCTGGGTCTCACCACCGTCTTCACGCACACAGATAACAGCGCCGCTGTTCTCCGGCGTGGGCGCTCGGGGCGGGACGCGGTTCGTCCCGGACTCTTTCTCTATGGCGGGGTGACAATCTCCGGAGCTGTGCTCGAGCCGGACCCGGTCGCGCACCTGCGCGCGCCCGTCGTGGACCTGCGCGGCTGCGAGGCCGGCGACACGATCAGCTATGGCGCGACGTTCAAGGCTACCGGCCCGATGCGCGTCGCCACTCTCGCGTGCGGCTACGCCGACGGCTATCCGCGGAACGTGGGGCAGCAGGGACGTCCGGGCGCGACCGTCATCCTTCGTGGCCGCCGCGTTCCGATCGTCGGCAGAGTGACGATGGACATGATCATGCTCGACGTCACCGGGGTCGAGTGCGCGCTGGGGGACAGCGTGACGCTCATCGGCCGCGACGGCGACGAGGTCGTCACCGTGGCGCAGGTTGGGAAGTGGGCCGGGATCTCCCCGTACGAGGTTCTCGTCGGAATGAACAGCCGGTCGTCGCGGTCGCACCGTGAAGACTGAGCGCAGAGCGGCGATCATCGTGCTCGACGGCGTCGGGTGCGGCGGCGCGCCCGACGCGGACGCGTACGGCGACGCGGGCAGCGACACGCTGGGCAATCTCTCCCGCGCGGTCGCGGGCTTCGCCCTGCCGAATCTCCGACGGTACGGACTTGGCAACCTGGCGAGCCTCGCCGGTGTCCCACCTGCTGAAGAACCTCTCGGCGCATGGGGCGTGATGGAGCCGCGGTCCGCGGGGAAAGACAGCACCACTGGCCACTGGGAGATAGCCGGCGTGCACCTCACGCGTGCGTTCAGGACCTACCCGCAGGGATTCCCCGCGCAGGTACTCGAAGAATTCGAGCGCCGCACGGCCAGGCCCGTCATTGGGAACGTCGTTTCCAGCGGCACCGTTGTGATCGACAGCTTCGCTGAGGAGCACCGCCGCACCGGAGCGTGGATCGTGTACACGTCGGCAGACTCGGTCTTTCAAATTGCGGCGCACGAAGATGTGATCCCGGTGGAGGAGCTGTACGCGGCGTGCGAGACGGCGCTCGGGATCAAGCTGCGGGAAAGCGATGAAGACGTGGCGCTCGTATCGCGCGTGATAGCCAGGCCGTTCGCCGGCGAGCCGGGCTCGTACAAGCGAACGGCGAACCGGCGGGATTTCTCGGTGGAGCCCCCCGCCGAGACCCTGCTCGACTCGGTCCGCGCGGCAGGCGTCGAGACCGCGGGAGTGGGAAAAGTGGACGATCTTTTCGCGGGGCGGTCGATAAGCGCGCAGCACACCTCTTCGAACGCCCAGGGGATAGCCGAGATACGGCGATGGATAGAGGGAAACCGGAGTGGGTTACTGCTGGCCAATCTGGTAGATTTCGACCAGCTGTACGGGCACCGAAACGATGCGGCGGGGTTTTACACATCGCTGCTCGAATTCGACGAAGCTTTGCCCGGTCTCGTGAGCTCCCTGAAAAAGGACGACCTTCTGTTCATTACTGCCGACCACGGCAACGATCCAACGACGCCATCGACGGACCACTCGCGTGAGTGCGTCCCGCTTCTGGCCGCGGGCCATCGCGTGCGGCCCGCGAGCATCGGGCGGCGCGAGACCTTCTCGGACCTCGGCGCCACCGCCGCCGAGTGGCTTGGCGTTCCGTACCGCGGTCGCGGCACTTCATTTCTGCCCCAGATCATACAGTGACACGTCAAGCCGACCACAAGCTCCGCGACGCTGCGTTCGCGGCGCTCGAGCGATCGCATGCTCCTTATTCCGGATTTCCCGTCGGTGCGGCCCTCCGCGCCTCGAACGGCGCCGTTTTTCCGGGGTGCAACGTCGAGAACGCGTCATACGGGCTCGGCATCTGTGCCGAACGCGTGGCCGTGTTCTCCGCGATAATCACGGGCGCCGGCGGCTTCGACGCGATCGCAATCGCGACTGAAGCTGAGGAGCCGGCTCCTCCGTGCGGTGCGTGCCTGCAGGTGCTCGCGGAGTTCGCGGGAATGGACCTCAAGGTGCACAGCTACTGCCGCAACGGGGCCGAAGCGGCGTGGAGCCTCGGGTCGCTGCTGCCGCATCCGTTCACGGCGAATCTGCTGGCCACGAGTAGCAGCTGATGAGATTCGGACGAATGGCGCCGCTGGCGCTCGGATGCATCGCCGTGGCGGCTTCCGCCTGCGGGGAAAAGCTGGAGACCACCGTCGGTTGTCCGGAGCTGTGCCCCGGTCAGGGAATCGACGTCATCAACATCACGATCGATCCGGTCGTTCTGGATACGACCGTGACTTTCGCGGACGGCTTCGGGACGGAGCCGTCCATGCTGCTCGCTTCCCGCGGAGACACGCTCGACTCGCGCGTGATCATGCGCTTCGACGGACTGCCGCGGCGCTACCGGAGAGTGCTGGCCGACACCACCACTACCGAGATCACGACGATCGACAGCGCTTTTCTCCGGCTCCGGCTCGATCTCACGGAGAAGCAGGCGGACGGAGAGGTCACGGTGAGCGTGTACGACATGGAAACGGACGCGGACGACACGTCCGCCGCCGCGCTGCTGCCGCTCTTCTCGCCGGAGCGGCTCGTGGGCTCGCAGGCGTTCGCGCCGGCCGACCTCACGGACTCGGTGCGCATTCCTCTCGTCAACTCCGCAGTGCTGGCCAGTATCCGGGCGAACGCGCGGGTCAGGATCGGACTGCGCATAACCGGAGCGACCGGCCAGTTCCACGTCTTGGGCACGGAGTCCGGCACGCCGGCCATGCTGTCCTTCCGCGTGTCACCCGACACGGTGGTCAGCCCGCTGACGTTTAATCCGCTCTCGCAGACGCCGACGGACTCGGAGGCGCTGCAAATCGCCTTCGCCGATTTCCGCCTGCTGGTGCGCACCCCGCCGGACGGCTCGCCAGTGGCGCTGCGGGTAGGCGCGCTGCCGTCGAAGCGCAGCTACCTGCGGTTTCTGCTTCCGAGCGGGCTGCTGGACTCGGCCAGTGTGGTGCGCGCGACGCTGTTGCTCACGCAGATGCCCAACCGAGGCTTGGGTCCGCTGGACAGCGTCTCTGTAGTCACCCAGCTCTCTACCGCCGGGACCGTGATCACCGACCCGGCGCTGGCAGCGCGACTAGTCGCGCCGCCGGAATTAACGCAGATCGACTCGCTGCGCGTTGCCGCGACCGATTCGGGAGCGCGCCAGATAGACATCGCGCCCATCGTTCGGATCTGGCTCTCGGCGGGTGACACCCTGTTTACCCGCGCGATCGTGTTGCGCAGCGCCCGTGAAGGAATCTCCGCGGCTGATGCATGGTTCTTCAGCATAGAAGCGCCGGCGGCCCTTCGGCCGCGGCTGAGAATCAGCTATACGCCGGCCAACCCATTCGGACTGCCATGACGCGCACCACGCTCACCGGCGCGCTGCTCCTCGCGCTTTCAGCCAGCGCGGCGGGCGCGCAGGGGAATCTCAGCACCCAGGGTTTCGGCTACCCGCCCGGACAGCTGAGCACGACGGCGATGTCGCTTGGCGGAGGTCCGGCCGAGCTGGACCCGTCCTCCGCTCTCAATCCCGCTGCACCTTTGCTTTGGGGGGCCGTGATCCTCTTCATGCAGTACGAGCCGGAGCGCCGGACGGTGAAGACCCCGACCGAAAAGGGGAGCACGACGACCGCCCGGTTTCCCATGGTGGGCGTGTCGATTCCGATCGGGCAGCGCCTTGCCGCGCAGGTCACGGCATCGACCTTTCTGGATCGCACCTGGAGCAGTAGCTCCGAGATCCAGCAGGACATCGGCGGCACCGTGGTGGACGCGGTCGAGCTGTTCACCAGCGAAGGCGGCATCACGGATTTTCGCGTGGCGCTGGCCTACGGCGCGACGCGGCAGTTCCAGCTCGGCGTCGCGGGACACGTATTCTCCGGTGAGAACAGCATTGTCATCGAGCAGCGCTTCCCCGACACGGTGACGTTCTCGGGTACCCTCCAGCGGTCGCAGATCGGTTACAGCGGGTTCGGCGCTTCGGCGGGGATCATATTGCGGCAGAGCAGCAAGCTCGGACTCGGAGCGTCGGTGCGGATCGGCGGGGACCTGGAGAGCTATTCCGGCGACGTCGTTATTTCCCGGGCGAAGGTGCCGCTGCGATACGGCGTAGGCGTGCAGTATTCCGGCATCGAGGGAGTCTCGCTCTCCGCGCGCGCGAATTTCGACGAATGGTCCGCGATGGAGCCGCTCAGGCGCGCGGGCAGCAATTTGCGGGCGTACGATTCCTGGGACTACGGCATCGGGGCGGACGCCGCGGGGCCCAGCATCGGCCGGCGCACCATCGCACTGCGCCTGGGCGCGCGGCGCCGCGGCTTGCCGTTCGGAGTCGGCGGCGGAAGCGCGGGCGAGCAGACCCGGGTCAACGAGACTTCGTTTTCCGGCGGGTTCGGGGTCCCGCTCGGGATCGCGAGATCGCACCTCGACGTGGGGGTTGCGCGAGCGAGCCGCAAGCCGGAGAACGCTGCCGTCGCGGGCGGAGCCACCGAGAGCGCGTACATCTTCAGCTTCGGTGTCCGCGTAAGGCCGTGACCGGATGACCGCGAGCGAGGCCGGGCGTAAGCCGCTGATCCTCGTCGCGGATGACGTGCAGGCAAACGTCGAGCTGCTGGTGGACCAGCTCAACACGCTCGACTACAGGATCATCTCCGCCGGCGACGGGCCGACCGCCGTCGCGCTGTGCTTCGACGAGCGCCCCGACCTGTGCATCCTCGACGTGTCCATGCCGGCGGGTGATCTCGGCGTCGACGACCGCTCGACCGGGTTCGAGGTGTGCCGGCGCATCAAGCGCGACCCGCGCACCGCGCGCATTCCGGTGATCTTCGTCACCGCGCTGAACGACACGAGCGACAGGGTCAAGGCGATCGAGGCCGGCGGCGACGATTTCCTGACGAAGCCGCACAACCGGCTCGTGCTCGGCGCGCGCGTACGGAGCCTGCTCAAGCTCAAGGCGGTGACCGACGAGCTGGAGGACAGCTACCGCAAGCTGCGCGAGCTGGAGAAGGTGCGCGAGGATCTGATGAAGATGATCGTGCACGATCTCAAGACGCCGCTGACCTCGGTGCTCGCGAGCCTGGAGATGGTGGCGGACGGAGATTTCGGCGTCCTGACGACCGTGCAGAAGCGGGTGCTCGCCGACGCCGAATACAAAGCCGAAGAGCTGCTGTCGCTGATCAACGACCTGCTTGAGGTGGCGCGGATCGAGGACGCGAATCTGCGGCTCACCATCGAGCCCCTGGCCCCGGGCGCGTTCGTGGCTGACCTCGTGGCGGAGTGGGAGGTCAGGCTGGCGCAGGAAGCCGCGATCGTCGCGGTGGACGTGGCCGACGACGCGCCGGTGTTCGAGGGAGACAGGACGATCCTCCGGCGCCTGTTCTCCAACCTGATTCAGAACGCGCTGGTGCATTCCGCCGGCGCGGGGGTCACCATCGAGCTGCGCGCCCGCGCCGACGGCGACGGAATCCTGTTCGCGGTGAGCGACAACGGTCCCGGTATTCCCGAGGAGTACCACGAAGTCATCTTTCAGAAGTTCCGCCAGGTGAAGACGCCGAGGCTGCCGAACGTCAGGAGCTCCGGGCTCGGGCTGGCGTTCTGCAAGCTCGCCGCCGAAACGCACGGCGGGCGGATCTGGGTAAAGAGCAAGGAAGGCGAGGGGAGCACGTTTTACGTCCTGCTCCCCACGCGGGCGACGACACCAGCGGAACGCGGCGCATGAGCGGCACGGTTTACGTCGAGACTTACGGCTGCCAGATGAACGTCAGCGACTCCGAGCTGATCATCGGGAAGCTGGCGGACGCCGGCTATTCGCAGGTCGAGTCGCCGGACGCCGCCGACGTGATCCTGGTGAACACGTGCGCGATCCGCGATCACGCCGAGCAGCGCGTGCTCGGCCGGCTCGGCGAGCTGAAGCGGCACATGAAGGAAGGCGCCGTAGTCGGCGTGGCCGGATGCATGGCGCAGCGGCTGGGTCCGCGGCTGTTCGACCGGGCGAAGCACGTCAGTCTCGTGATCGGGCCGGACGGCTACCGCGCGCTCCCGGATCTGATCGAGCGCGCGCGCGACGGGGAGCGCGCGACCGCGGTCGAGTTCGACCTCGAGGAGCACTATCAGGGATTCAGCGCGCGCCGGTTCGAGGGTGTGAAGGCGTGGATCCCGGTGCAGCGCGGCTGTGACTACCGTTGCACGTACTGCATCGTGCCGACGACGCGCGGGCCGGAGCGGAGCAGGCCGCTGCTCGACGCCGTGCGCGAGGTGGAGCAGGTCGCCGGGCAGGGCATCACCGAGGTCGTGCTGCTCGGCCAGACCGTCAACTCGTACAACGACGGCTCGCACGACTTCGCCGATCTGTTGCGGGCCGTCGCGAAGGTGGACGGGATCCGGCGCGTGCGGTTCACCAGCCCGCATCCGAACGATTTCAGCGAGCGCGTGATCGCGGCGATCGCGGACACTCCCGAGGTGTGCGAGCACGTGCATCTGCCGATGCAGTCAGGGTCGTCGCGCGTGCTCAGGCGGATGCTGCGGCGGTACACGCGCGAGCAGTACTTCGAGTGCGCGGAGCGCCTGCGCGCGGCGGTTCCGGGACTGGGGCTCACGACGGACATCATCGTGGGATTCCCGGGAGAGACGGAAGAAGATTTCGGGGAGACGCTCAGCGCGGTGCGCGAGATCGGATTCAACGACGCGTACACGTTCAAGTTCTCCGCGCGGGAAGGGACCGCGGCGACGAGGTTCCCGTCGGCGGACGACGTGCCGGACGAGGTAGCGAGCGAGCGGCTCGAGCGGTTGATCTCGACGATGCGGGCGGGGATGCGGCGCGAGAACATCGCGGCGCTGGGGGAGAGGCACGAGGTGCTGGTGGAGAAGGAGGCCAGGCGCGGAGGCTTGCTCCAGGCGCGAACCCGGGATTTCAAGACAGTCATTATTTCGGGAGAGCCGTCGCTGATCGGCAGCTACTTGACGGTTGAGCTGACTGGGACGACGGGCTCGACTTTTACAGGAACAGTTGCGTCGGATCGGGTCGAGCTCCCTCTCGCGGGATGAAAGTCCTGGGATAATCCCCCAGCCCTCTACAGGACCCGCGCCGCGCAACTTCGGTTGCGATTGCAAGGCGCGGCTGTCGTTCAACGCTGACCGGCCAGTGAATCTGCCGGATGCCTTTGATCGCCGTCGCATTGCTCGCCTACGCAGCCGGCTTGCTCTCCGGCTTCGCGACCGATCATCGGATTGCCGCGCTGGCGGCGGTCCTCAGCGGCAGCGGAATCGTCTACGCTCTGCTCTCTCGCAAAGGCCAGCTCTTCGCGGTTGCCGCGCTGCTCGCCAGCGGGATCGCCGTCGCGGTGACCGAACCTCCCAAGCCAATTCATCGCTTCACCCGGGCCGTCGCATCACCTGACGCAACCCCCGCGCTCGAGCGCGTCCGCGCACGCGCGGCGAGCCGGATCGAGCGGCTGTTCGGCAGCGACGCGCCCATGGCGAAGGCGCTGCTGATCGCGGAGCAGCAGGACCTCGGCCCCGAGGTCCGCCAGCGGTACGCCGACGCCGGGCTGGTGCACATGCTGTCCATCTCCGGGCTGCATGTCGCAATCGTCGCCGGCGCGGTCGAGCTGCTCCTTGCGGCGATGGCGCTCGGCCGCGCGCGCGCCGCGATTCTGTCGCTCATCATCGTCTGGCTGTACGTCGCCGTGATCGGCGCGCCCGCGCCCGCCCTCCGCTCGGCGGCGATGCTCACCGTCATGGCCTCGAGCAGGATAGCGCAGCGGCCCACGTCGCCGTGGGCGTCGCTCGCGCTCGGCGCGGCCGTGCCGTTGTACGAACCGCGCAACGTGCTCGGGCTCGGCTATCAGCTCAGCGTGGTAGGAATGGCGGGACTCACCGCGAGCGGCAGCGTCACGCGACGGTGGATCGCGCCGAAGGTCGAAGGCTGGCGGCTCACCGTGTCGAGTCAGCTGTTGCCGTCCGTCATCGCCACGATCGTCACGGCTCCGCTGATCGCCTGGTACTTCGGCCGCCTGAGCCTGATCGGTCCCGTGTCCAACGTGCTCGCGTCGCCGGTGATAACGATTCTCCAGCCGATGCTGTTCCTGGCGATGCTGTTTCCGGTGGACGCCGCCGCGCAGTTCGTGGCGGACGGGTGCGTCCCGCTGTTGCGTGTTTTCGACGGGATCGCCGGCCGCGCGGCGGCGCTGCCGCATGCGTCCATCCAGGTGACTCCCTCGCTGATCACCACTCTCCTGTGCGGGGTCGCCATCGCCGCGCTTGTCGCCGCCGCGGCCGCGCGCTTCACCGCGCGGCCCGCGCTGCTCGCCGGGATCGCGCTCGGCGGAGCGCTCTGGTATCCGCTCATGCCTCCGCCCGCGCGGCGCGAGATCGAGCTGCACATGCTCGACGTGGGCCAGGGTGACGCGCTCGCGCTCCGCACGCCTCGCGGCAACTGGATTCTGTTCGACGCGGGCCGCGCGTGGCGCACCGGCGACGCCGGGCGGGCGGTGATCATCCCGTACCTCGCGCGGCGCGGCGGAAAGCTCGCCGCGTTCGTGCTGTCGCATCCGCACAACGACCACGTCGGCGGCGCTTCCACCATCCTGCGGGCGCTGAAGCCGCGGACCTTTCACGACCCGGGCTTCGTCGCGCCCACGGGCTCGTACGCCGCGGCCCTGGCGAGCGCGATGACGTCCGGGACGCGCTGGGACCGGGTACGACCCGGCGATTCGCTTGTGGTGGACGGGGTCGTCGTCAGCTTTCTGGCGCCCGATTCCGCATGGGCGAGTACGTTGACGGACCCGAATGAGGCGAGCACGATTGCGCGCGTCCGGTTCGGCGCGGTTCGATTCCTGCTCGTGGGAGACGCGGAGAAGGAGCTGGAACAGTGGCTCGTTTCCAATGCGGGCATTGACCTTCGCGCGGACATCCTGAAAGTGGCGCATCACGGCAGCTCGACGAGCACGACTGAGCTTTTCCTCCGGGCGGCGCGGCCGCGTGTCGCGCTCATCTCCGTGGGGAAAGACAACAGCTACCGCCATCCGAGCCCCGCCGTAGTGGACAGGCTCGAGCGCTCGGGAGCCGCCGTGTATCGCACCGACCAGCTGGGCACCGTCGTCGTGACCACCGACGGCAGGCGCGTGAGAGTGCGCGCTCGTGACGGCGAGTGGGAGCTCCCGGAGCGATGATCCGCGCGCTCCTCGGGTCTCAGCTCACGCCGCGACCGGACGTGCTCGCGCGCTACCCCGAGTTGCGCGCCGCGCGGTTCCGCCTCGGCGGACTACCAGTACGAGTAGGTGGCTGGCTGCTCGGCCGCGGCCGCGTGGACGCGGTGACCCTCGGGCGGACGATCTTCGTAGCGCGGGAGATCGAGCCCTCGGCGGAATTGCTCTTGCACGAGCTTCGGCACGTCCAGCAATTTGGCGAGAGCAAGGCGTTTCCTTTTCGCTACATTTGGGAAACGCTGCGACGCGGCTATTTCGAGAACCTTTTCGAGCGAGACGCCCGGGAGTTTGCCACCAGAAGGGTGCGCGGTTCCGGGGCCTCCTTTACGAAGGACGTCCAAGTGGTAAAGCACACCGCAACCTCGGTCGTCACGATCGACCGGTACATCATCGAGGAAGAGCGGCTCCATCCCCAGGCGACGGGGGAGCTGTCCGGGATCCTGTACGACCTCGCGCTTGCGGCGAAGATGATCGCCAACAAGGTCCGCAACGCCGGACTCGCCGACGTGCTCGGCGCCACCGAGAACAGCAACGTCCAGGGGGAGATTCAGCAGAAGCTGGACGTGCTGGCCAACGACATCATCATCAAGGCGATGGACCACGGTGGGCGCCTGTGCGCGATGGCGTCGGAGGAGATGCCCGATCTCATCCCGATTCCGGAGCAGTTCCGCTGCGGCAAGTACGTGCTTCTCTTCGATCCGCTCGACGGCTCTTCCAACATTGACGTCAACGTGCCGGTAGGCACCATATTTTCAGTGCTGCGGAAGATCTCCCGCGGTAACAAGGGCGAGATGGAGGACCTGTTGCAGCCCGGTCACAAACAGGTGGCCGCCGGCTACGTCATCTACGGCTCGAGCACGATGATGGTGTACACCACGGGGCAGGGCGTGCACGGCTTCACGCTCGATCCCGCGATCGGCGAGTTCCTCCTGTCTCATCCCCACATCCGCACGCCGGATCCGGGCAGATATCTCTCAGTGAACGACTCGTACGAGCCGCTCTGGAGCGACACCGTCAAGGATCTCATGCAGCGGTACCGGAAGGGCGACGGCAAGAAGCGGAACGGAACCAGCTCGCGCTACGTCGGCTCGCTCGTCGCCGATTTCCACCGCAACCTGCTCGGCGGCGGGATCTTCGCCTATCCGGCGCAGAAGAAGAGCCCCAAGGGAAAGCTTCGCCTGCTGTACGAGGCCAACCCGCTTGGATTCATCGCCGAGCAGGCGGGTGGCGCCGCCAGCGATGGCGAGCGCCGGGTGCTCGACATCGTTCCCACCGAGCTGCACCAGCGCACACCGCTGTTCATCGGCAGCAAGTCGAGCGTCGCGCTGGCTGAGTCCATGCTCGGCGGCGCGCTCACGGGCGTCGGGGCCTGAGCGCGGAGCGTCAGACTCCTTCGGGGATTCCGGTCGCGCCGGTTTACCGGCCGGAAGACGCCGACCTCGAATACAAGCGTGATCTAGGCGAGCCGGGCGAGTGGCCGTACACCCGCGGCGTGCAGCCGACGATGTACCGCGGCCGCCTGTGGACCATGCGGCAGTACGCCGGCTTCGGCACCGCGGCCGAGACCAACGCGCGCTTTCGCCACCTGCTCGCGGCGGGGCAGACGGGGCTGTCGGTCGCGTTCGATCTCCCGACGCAGATGGGGATAGACTCGGATTCGCCGCGCGCGCTGGGCGAGGTCGGCCGCGCCGGCGTAGCGATAGACACCGTCGAGGACATGCACGAACTGTTCGCGGAGATCCCGCTCGACAAGGTGTCCACGTCCATGACCATCAACGCGACGGCTTCGACGCTGCTCGCGATGTACATCGTGGTCGCGGAGGAGCGCGGGCTTTCGCGCGACAAGCTTGGCGGCACGGTGCAGAACGACATCCTCAAGGAGTACATCGCGCGCGGGACGTACGTGTACCCGCCGGAGCCGAGCCTGCGGCTGATCGCCGACATGTTCCGGTTCTGCACCGCGGAAGTGCCGGGTTGGAATCCGATCTCCATCTCCGGATACCATATAAGAGAGGCGGGCGCGACCGCCGTGCAGGAGCTGGCGTTCACGCTGGCGAACGGAGTGGAGTACGTGGAGCACGGCGTGGCCGCGGGGCTGGACGTGAACGCGTTCGCGAAGCGGCTGTCGTTCTTCTTCGCCGCGCACAACGACCTGTTCGAGGAGGTCGCGAAGTTTCGCGCCGCGCGGCGGCTGTGGGCGAAGATCATGCGCGAGCGGTTCGGCGCGGACGACGAAGGGTGCAGGTTGCGCTTTCACACGCAGACGGGCGGCGTGACGCTCACCGCGCAGCAGCCTTTGAACAACGTTGTGCGCGTCGCAATGCAGGCATTGTCCGCGACGCTCGGCGGGACGCAGTCGCTCCACACCAACGGGTATGACGAAGCGCTGTCGCTGCCGACGGCGGAAGCGGCCACTCTCGCGCTGCGCACGCAGCAGATCATCGCGCACGAGTCGGGGATCGCGAACACCGTGGACCCTCTCGCCGGCAGCTATTACGTCGAAAGTTTGACCAACGAGCTGGAGGCGCGGGCGGTCGCGCTGATGCAGCGCGTGGAAGACCTGGGCGGCTCGGCGAAGGCAATCGAGAAGGGGTTTTTCCAGGACGAGATAGCGCGCAGCGCGTACGAGTTTCAGCAGCGCGTCGAGGGCGGGGAGACCGTGATCGTCGGTGTGAACCAGTTCACGGACGACAGTGAGGGGCTGAGCATCCAGTCGCCGGATTACGCGGGAATGGAGAGAGG
>JBPPMH010000040.1:0-2117 GCA_051305945.1 Gemmatimonadaceae bacterium | reverse complement strand
CCGCGACGCCCGGCGGCACGGATCGCAGCACCGCACTCGCCCGCACCACCGGCATCTGCTCCAGAGTCACCGCTGCACGCGCGGGATGCGACTCCAGGAACGCGACCGCGAGCCGCTCTTCGGCAGTCACGACCCTTCCCTCTGCACGAGAAGCGTCGAAGCCATCTCGCCAAACTGCTTGGCGGGGACGATCATCCTGCCCTCCGGCACGTCCAGGATCACCGCGGTAGCGCTGAGCTCCGCTACCGTCCCCTCTATCCCGCCGATGCGCACCGTCTGGCCGACCTCGAAGGTCTGCCGCGCGTAGTGTGAGCCGATGATGTTGCTGATCGCGGTGCGCGCGCCGAGACCGAAGGCGAGCGCGAAGCCGCCAAGCAGCGCTGCGAGCGCGACCGAGAAGATCGACGTGAGGAGAGCTATGTCCACGCCCAGCTCCGCGACGGCGATCAACACGGCGGCGATGACGATGGCGATGCGCAGTATCTGGCCGAGCCCGGCTCCGAACGACGTCCCTCCGCCGGCGGCGCTAGCGGCGACCGCGCCGCGGGCGAGATTCCCCATGACGAGCCCGGCCACGACGACGAGGACGGCGACGAACACGCGTGGGACGAAGAGCGACAGGCTCTCTACGACGGAGCTCAGGAGGGGAACGCCGAGCGCGTCTGCGGCGGTGGCGACGAAGAACAGCAGCACCGCCCAGAACACCACCGCGCCGGCTATGTGCGACACCGGCCGCTCGCGCACGACGCCTGCGAAGGAGGTGCGGAACGCGCGCCCGGGCACGGCGCGCTCCAGCGCTGTCACCAGCCGTACTGTGATCATGCGCAGCACGAACGCGAGCAGGACCCCCACGCCGAGCAGGACCACGGCAGCAATGAGGCGGGGCTGGTTCGCGGCGAACCAGTGGCCGATATCGGCTATGGAACTCTGCACGGTCGTGGCCGGTTCGCTCTGCATCATTCGCTCCGGTGGTAAAGGGATTTAGACGTGCGCTACTGAAGCTCCCGCTGCTCGAGCCATTCTTCCATTGCGAGCCCCGGCACGCGCTGGAACTCCCGAGCGTTTCGGGTGACGAGGGTGAGTCCGTGCGCGACACACGCGGCGGCGAGCCAAAGATCGTGCGGCCCGATCATTTTCCCTGTCGCGGCCAGCTCCGCCCAGAGCTGTGCGTGTGTTCGCGCGGTAGCAAGGTCGATCGAAAGAAGCGGAAAACGTGCCAACACTGCTTCGACGAATGCCGACCGTCTGGCGCGAACATCGGCAGCCTTCGCTCGATGTACGCCGTGCAGCAGCTCGCTCGCGGTAACCACCGACACGAAGAACTCTTCGTCCTCGCGGCCAACGAGTTGCTGCTCGATGGCCGTGCGGTCGCGCTCGAAGCCGATCAGTACTGATGCATCGATCAGGACGCCCATGGATCCCTGATCGGTGCGCTCGACAGATCCGTCCGGGCGGCGGCGATTTCGTCCGCGAACTCTCGCGACTCCGGTTCACTGAGCGGCGGAAGCGACGCGAGCAGATACGGCAGATCGCCCAGGCGGCGGCCGGCGACGACCGGCGCGAGCTCGGCGACCGGCTTGTTACCGCGGACGAGAGTGAAGCTCTCGCCCCTGTACGCCACGCGGTTGATGTAGTCCGCGAAATTCCGAACGGCCTCGCTGACAATGACCTTTTCCCCCACAGCTCCTCCTTACATAGAATCATATTATACGATTTTATGTAAATCCGCCAGGTATTGGCGCAGCGGCACCTGAGGCGATCGCCTGCTTTGACCAGGCAGACCACGAGCGACCCGCCGCGGCTTGCTCTTTATCGCAAAGTCCTTTACAATGCGATATTCAAGCGTCGATCACGCGCGCCGGGGAGGCGGCAATGACTCCGATGACCCTGTTGAAACACCCGAGCGGGTTCCTTCCACTCGCGATGTCTCTCGCTGCCCTCGCGACAATCCTCGCCTTCATCATCTCGCACGGGACCGCGCCCCAGGCGGACGAAGGCGCGGCTGCACACATCTGGCAGCTGTTCATGGTGGGTCAGGTGCCCATCGTGCTCTACTTCGCCGTCAGGTGGGTGCCGCAGTCGCCACGACAGGCTGTCCCGATTCTATCTCTGCAGAT